>WRJN01000164.1 GCA_009778605.1 Oscillospiraceae bacterium | reverse complement strand
TAATCGTTAAATAATCCATATATAGTACAGTATATCATGATTTGTTCAATTGTGCAATGGTTTTTGCAAAAAAAATCAAGACTTCTCACAAATTTGTAAGAAGTCTTGAGATTTGCTTTAACTTACTTCAACAAAGTCTGCCGCTGTAAGCTCACGAGTGGGTTTAAGATGAACACCCGCATTCGGTCCGGTTGCACTAACCGTGAGAATGTTTCCGCTCAAACTAAACGTACCGTTCCAGCCGGTGTCTTGCAACTCCGTACCGTCAGGCAAGCGGAATTTCGCAGTCCACGCGCCGCCCGAATTATTCGTAAACTCTACTTTCGTGACTGTGTGTCCCCAGTTCATGTTATCAATCACCATTGACACGCTACCGCTACTCGTACCGCACGTACACGGATTGTTATTGCAAACTGTGCAGACCGTCGGGCAGGTGCATGGATTATTGTTACACACCGTACACACAGGCGTAACAGGGCAAGTGCAAGGATTGCTATTACACACCGCACACAAAACAGGTGTATCGCCCGTTGTCGTCCATGTATTCGTGTTCTCACACTTAGCCGTGATAAACGTACCGTCTTCCTTAAACTTAGCCGCTTTTCTCACTGCAATCGTGAATACACGCGTTGTTGTGTTTTGCGTGACGTGCGTCGTCTTGACTCCTAACTTAGTTACACCGCAAGTCGCGCACGATTCCTTGTAGCCCTCGCGGAACATTCCGAGTTTAGGACATTCACACTCGATTTTCTTACAGTCAACACACGGTTCCGGTGGAACACAGTCGGGATTACTGCACGGAGTAGGTCCTCCGCAAGTCGGGCAAGGCGGTGGCGGACAAGTGCAGGGGCTGTTCCCGCAGACGGAGCATTTCGGCGTTGTAAGCGTCCTGAAATTCCCCGGAATTTGCGACATAGGTACAGGCTGATGTGTGGGGTTCCTACGCAGATGCCCTGCCGCCGCGAGTGCTAACGAACCGTTATAGTCACAAGTAACTTCGGTATGTTCATAATTCTGATAATCATTCGTGAAACCGCTGCTGTTACTGCCCGGCCCGCCGATTAACGCGCCTGTCAGCAGATTCTTAGGGTCGGGGTTACTTGGGCTGGCGTTCCACGGATACGTCGTCGTCCCTGTAGCGGCTCTGTGGTGAATCCGCATTTTCGTGTGAGGAACCGACGGAGTGGAATCGGAAATGGAGGGATACCCCAATACGTAGGAGTTGTTTTGGGAATTCGCGCCTAACAAAAACCGCATTTGACCGTGAGCCCACGTGCTGTACGTACTGCCGCTGCCGCGAAGATTATCATGCGCGAGACCAATCCCCTGCATTGCCGCGTTATAGCGCGCATTACCCCAACCGCTCCATGACTGGTAGGAGTTAGGGTTGTTCGCCCAACTGCCGAATTCACGCGCCACCGCCGTCCAATCTTTACGCATGACGCCAACTAAAGGCCACATATTATCCCAGCTATACGCCCAGTTGGAGTGCGGGACAGTGCCGCCCGTTCCGTAACTTGAGCTATTTGTCGCTATATTCAGCCACTCACCGGCGACTGCCATCTTGTCCTCATGCTTTGATGAACTGTAGAATCCGCTTGCGCCGCGTGAAGCTCTGCCCTGACTGCCTGATTTCGCCCACGCGAAGAGTGCCTGAGCGGCTTTGAGGTCATCGGGATTGCCGAAGTTAGCATAGTTGGATGCTAAAATCGCCGCCGCTATCGCAACTTGGTCAGTGCCGGGGTTGTTGCTCGTCAAATCGGTAAAATATGCGCGTCTGTTCGCACCGCGCGCACTCCCCGTCTGATTCTCGGGAGGACCCCAGTAGCCGTGGTCATCACCGCCGCCGCCGTCACCCACTTGATACGCGAACGCGCGCGGTGTCGTACCGTCAGCGTTCCAGATGATACAACGCCTGTAGTATTCGGCATAATGGTCGAGTATGCGCTGTGCGTGGTCGAGGCAGTTTGCGCGCTCAAACTCTGCTTTATAAGAGTGAACAGCGAACGCCAACGTAACGCCCGCGAATCCAATCGGAAGATTAAACTTTACGTGGTCTCCCGCGTCATGGAATCCGCCCGACAAGTCTTTTGTGCCGCCTCCAAACTCTGACGGAACACTGACTGTACGGTCTTGTAGGTGGCAATTACCCCGCCACGCAAACTCCGAGCGAGTTTCCACGTCGCCGCCGCACATATTACCGTCAAAGAAGTACAGCGAAAGTTGCAATAACTGCGCGTAGTTTATGTCCGTTTCTGCCGACGCAGTAAACGGCGCGCCGAATTTGATGTCCTCATCATTCATAATCGGGAACAGCGACACGAACATCACCGCCGCAAGGAACATGGACAGTAATCGTTTCTTCATTATTTCACCCCATACCTTTCTGCCACTAACGTGACATATAATAGACCTCTTGCGAAATTAAAATGCGGTGTCTTTGCGGTCAATTTTCCGCCATACTGCGTTGAAAATACTCGAAATGCACAAAGCATTTCTGCGTT
>WRJN01000163.1 GCA_009778605.1 Oscillospiraceae bacterium | reverse complement strand
GCGGCGAGGAAACAAAAACAGCCGACACCCCCGCCGTTCCCGCGACAACCAACGCGGCGGCAACACCCGAAATGCACCCCGAAGTCAAGAAAGCACTTGACGAAAATGCGGCTCTCCGCATTCAAATGGAGTCATTGCAGAAATCCCTTGAAGTCAAAGATTTGACTGTCGTGGCGAAAAAGTATGAAATCATCGGCAAAAAGGCTGACGAACTCGCACCCAAGCTGTACGAAATGAAAAAAGCGGGTGGTACAGCCTATGACGATTATGTCGCTTTGCTTGACGAGCATTTGACAACCGTTGAAAAAAGCGGTATGTTCGGCGAAGTCGGGACAGCTCGCAGTGGCACAGGCGCATACGGCGCAGGTGTTGAATCTGATGTTATGGCGAAAGCAAGCGAAATCGCTAAGAGCGCAGACGGTATGACTTCACCCGAAGCAATCGTAAAAGCGTTCGAGAGTAATCCCGAACTGCTTGCACAGTATGATGCGGAATATATGAAAGGGAGGATTTAATTATGCCTACAGGAGCATTAGAAAGGCTCAATTCGAGCATTAACAACTCGGCGACAATAGCCGAAATCGCGGGAGCGGATATTCCCGGTCCTGCCCACAAAGCGGTTATGTATGACACAAACGGGAATGTCGTTGTTGCGACTTCCGGCGATGTTGCAATCGGAACTGTTCTTAGTTCAAGCCTTGACCCTATTAAAAGCGGACAGGGAGTCCATATAGCGATTAAGTACATCGTGCTTATGGAAGTCGGCGGAGCAGTAGCTAAAGGCGATTTAGTTACCGTCAACGCAACAGGGCAAGCACAGACAGCCGAAGAAGGTGACTTTATTTTTGGTAGGGCGTTTGAAGCGGCAACCGCTGCGGGGCAGGTCGTTCAAGTGCAAATCAATCAAATGGGCTATATGCCCACAGCGTAAAAAGTAGAAAGGAAAATGAGTAATTATGTTTCAACATAATAGATTATCAGCAGAGCAAGCTGCCGCAAGCATTAAAAAGGGTGTTTTTAAGCCTAACATTTATCTGACGAACCTTGCATTGGCTTACTTCCAAAGTGCCGCAGGTTTTATTTCTCGACGTTTATTCCCTGTTGTGCCTGTTCCTTTGAGCATGGCATATTTTTTCGAGTTTGACAAGGGCGACCTCACTCGCTTGATGGTTGCGAAAAAACCCGAATTCGGACACGTCACCCCTGCTGTATTCGGCAAACGCGACCATTCTTACAAGTGTCAAGTAGACCAAATCATTACAGGGATTGACAGCATTTCAAGTCTTGACTTCCAACGCATTAATGCGCCGGGCGTAATTGACCCGCGCCGTGCTAAGGCTCGTTTTGTCGCGGAGCAGATGAACTTATATCTTGACGATATGTGGGCGCAAAAATACTTCAATGCCGCTTCGTGGTCGCAAGTGTTCACGGGAACGGGTACAACGCCTACAGGCAATCAGTTTTGGTTCTTCGACAACGACAACTGCGACCCTGTTAAGTTCTTTAACGGGCTGTTCACACTTATGCGGCAGTTCGGTTTGAGAAAACCTAACAAGTTAGGTCTTGGATTGAACGCATTCGGAGCGTTGCAGAATAACCCTGCAATCTTAGAGCGTATCAAATACCAAGGTAGCGAAGCCAACCCCGCAACGGTAACAGCTAATGTGTTGGCTCAACTGTTCGGACTTGATGAGGTTGTTGTTGCGGAAACGGTTAAAAACGAAGCGAAAATCGGCGAAGAAGATGATTTGCAATTCATCTGTGACCCTAACTCTTGCTTGTTGTGTTTCACCACGAACGCTCCCGCAATTGATGAACCGAGTGCGGGTTACACGTTCGCGTGGGATATGCTCGGAAACGGTCAGTATATGGCTATGCAGCAGTATCTTGGCGAACCTGCAACGCATACCGAGTTTGTAGAGGGCTTGTTGGCGACCGACCGTCAAATCTGCGCTCCCGATTTAGGTATCTTCTTGCAGAACGCGGTAAGTCCCGATTGGACTCCGTCAATGACTTAGGGGGTAGATGAGTATGAAAAAATACTATGCCACTAAGCCTGTTCGATTCGATAAGGAATACGCAATCGGCGAGGAAATCCCTGCCGAAGTCATAGACACGCGTAGCCTTGGGCGTTTGGAGAAATTAGGGAAAGTCCGCTGTGTAGACACAGAAAATGCGCCGTTCACCGAAGAGAAGTGCGTTTCGCTTTTCGAGCGTATTCTTGGTATAGAACACGAGAACGAGCCGCCTACGATTGAAGAGCGGATAGAAACTTGTAAAGCGGCAGTTGACATTATTCGCGGAGACTTACCCGAGAGCGGCGGTAATGCGGGAGGGCAGACGGACAATCAAGACGAGGAAGAGTTTATTTGTCCTGTCTGCGAAAAGAAATGTGCGTCAAAGGCGGGTTTGGTTTCTCATATGGCAAATAAGCACCCCGATTATCAAGGTGAATTGAAACTTGATGATGAGAACACGGAAAAATCCGAGAGCGGCGGTAATGCGGGAGGATAATCATGACTTACAGTTATGACCCTACACAAATAAAAGCAAGAGGTAAAGA
>WRJN01000162.1 GCA_009778605.1 Oscillospiraceae bacterium | reverse complement strand
GATTTACGGCACAACGTCCGAAAAATAAGCACTATAAACAAAACGCCAAAGAAGCCGAAACATGGCTCAATGAAATGAATCAAGTAAAGGGGTTTGAGTACCCTAAACTGGATGAGCTGGAAGACAAGGGCAAATATATCGGGGTAACCGAAGACGGCGTGGGGATTTTTCAATACGGCATGAGCGCATTCACTGACAAAACAGCCTCGCACTAATCGTTGAAGAGTTGTTCACTAAGCCAAGCGTGATACTGTTCAAGAAAAAAGGACGGCATCGAGCCGCCCCTATTCTACACCATCAACTCCCTCAACGTGTCTAAAATCTTGCGTTCACGGCGGGACACCTGCACCTGTGACATACCTAATCGTTCCCCTACTTCGCCTTGGGTCTTATCGCCCCAGTATCGCATGATAATCAACTGCCTGTCGTCGCTGGACAATGACGTCAGCGATTGTTTAAGCGCAATCATCTCCACTAACTTATTTTGCGGAGCTTCTACGGGAACGTCATACTCCCCCGAGTCTTCTTCGCCGTCGCCGTAACTGCCTACGGTGAGCGATACGGGCGGCAACCCCACCGACAATGCCTCGCTAACTTCAGCTACTGACAAACCCAAGACGTCGCCAATGTCCGACAGGCGCGGTTCTCTGCCTTCTTTGATGAACTGCTCTTGAACCCGCGTTACTTTGAGGGACAACTCTTTTAGGCTGCGGCTGACTTTTACCGTTCCGCCGTCACGGAATAATCGCTTGATTTCGCCGAGAATGACAGGCACTGCATAGGTCGAAAACATCAGACCGCGTTGGGTGTCAAAATTGCGCGCCGCCTTGACTAACCCGACACACCCCGCCGAATACAGCTCTTCATACTCGATTCCGCGCCCGCGAAACCGATTCGCCAAAGAGTGTACTAACCCTAAATTCTTCTCCACGAAATCATCGTCAATAGCGTTGACGGGCGGCGGCAGTACACGCTCTAACTCGACATTTTCGGCAGATTCTGCAACTTCTTTTGATTTTACTTTTAATTCTGCTACTTCTACTTCCATTGCTCACTCACTACGGGTTTCGAGGCGTTTGTACATAGTTACGGTCGTTCCCGCGCCCGCTTTACTGCGAACTTGTAGTCTATCGGTGAAACTCTCCATAACCGCAAACCCCAACCCTGCCCGTTCCCCTTCCGCACACGTTGTAAACAAAGGCGTTTTGGCGCGTTCAATATCAGCGATTCCGCAACCCTTGTCCTTGACTCGTATGTACAGCGTCGGCGCACTGTCGTGGGAGTCATCTTGCAGAATTCGCGCTACAAGCTCAATCATGCCGATGTTATCGGCGTAAGCGTGAACGATACAGTTTGTAACCGCCTCGGACACTGCCGCTTTTATATCGCCGAGTTCTTCTACAGTAGGGTCAAGCTGTGCCGCGAACGCGGACACAGCACTCCTCGCGAACGCTTCGTTCTGCGAACGCGCAGGAATCATCATCTTGAAATGATTCTTTGTTGTATACTTCATTTTAACCTTTACCTCCTCCTATCATAAGCCCGGATAATCCCGCTAATTTCACAATTTTCTCGGCGTGACCCGTTGCGTTCTTGATGAACAATCGTCCACCGAAACTCTGTAACACGCGTTGTCTGCCCAGAATCAGCCCAATGCCCGAGCTGTCCATAAACTTCACGCCGCCAAAGTCTAATATAAGAAGTTGCGGCGTTGTATTCTCTAACACCGCGTCAATCTCGGTGCGAATCCCCGATGCGGTATGGTGGTCAATGTCCCCGACAATCCCCGCTGTCACCTGTTCTCCCGAATTAACAATTTCTACCATGTTTCAATCTCCCTATGCAATTACTATGGTCATTATACCAACGCAAACGGACAAAACTTGTCGAAACGAGTAAGCAATCAAATAAAATTTATTGCTTGACTTTTTTTGAATATTATGGTATGCTTATTCTTATGAACAAAAAATTGACTATGTTATTAGTTTATCCTGACTTCCTTGAGGAGGATAAATACAACAAAAGCAAGCTCGGCAACTACAGTGAGGGCTTAGCTTCGATTTCCGCTGTTCTAAAACAAGCGGAATATAACGTGCGGCTTGAGCATATGCTATATATGCCTACTAAAAAAGAATTCGTGGAGCGCGTCAAGGCACACAACCCTGATGTAATCGGCTTCACTATGCGTACGACTGCTATGCCCTTCGTGCGTGAGCTTGCGGGTTGGTTAGATGACGACGATTCCGGCTTGTCGGACATACCCGTGACCGTGGGCGGTTATCACCCTACGTTGGTGCCTGAAGAATGCCTCGCCGTTCGCGGAATCGACATGGTGACAATCGGTGAGGGGGAGTACCCCCTGTTAGAGTACATGGACAGCCTGCGCGACGGCACGAATCGCACGGATATTCAAAGCACATGGTTCAAACAAGCGGACGGCACAATCATCAAGAACGACGTTCGCCCGCTCATAGAAGACTTGGATACACTGCCATTCCCTGATTTTGAGCTGTTTGATTTCGCAAACTTAGACCGCTCCAAAAACTTCACCGCCATGGTTATGCT
>WRJN01000161.1 GCA_009778605.1 Oscillospiraceae bacterium | reverse complement strand
AAACCCCCACAAACACAGGAATAATCAGGCATTCTTGAAAGCCCATTCACAAGCGGCATAACTATTCTAACACAAAAATAAACATTTGTCAAGCGTTTTTGACTAACTTTATAAAAAAAGTAACAAACGGTGCATTTCTGCACCGTTTAATCATTAGACCTCTTGGGAAATTAAAATGCGGTGTATTTGCGGTCGATTTTCCGCCACACTGCGTTGAAAATATTCGCAAGAGGTCTATTCTTATTTACCCACTTAAAACAAAGCAAATACTTAGTCAGCAACCGCTTCTTTCAAAGCTCTACCCGCTTTGAATGCAGGTACTTTAGCCGCAGCAATTTGAATTTTTTCTTTTGTGCGAGGGTTTACGCCTTCACGCGCCGCACGCTCACGTACTTCAAACGTACCGAAACCTACTAATTGTACTTTTTTTCCTTGTGAAAGCGCGTCAGTAAGGCTGTCGAGTACCGCATTTAATGCCACTTCTGCATCTTTCTTAGTGCTTCCGGATTTCTCCGCTACCATGGTGATGAGTTCTGCTTTAGTCATTTGTTGACCCTCCATAAAATTTTCTTTTCTATTTAGAAACTGCTTAATAACTTCTCTCTGATGTTATCAAACAAGCCCCCATCAAGTGACTTTTGAGTTGTTTTTGGAAATTTGCCACAGCTCATCAAGTTGTTTGGCATCAAGCTCATTGATTGACTTCCCTGATTCAGCAACCATACCCTCAAGTCCCCTAAAGCGAATTATAAACCGATTTATCGCAGTTGTCAAGACTTTTTCGCAATCTTTTTCTAAAAATCTTCCCACGTTACAGCACGAGAATAAAACATCACCAAATTCATGCTCTATTTCGTCATTTTTCTTGTTCAATATCGCCAATTCGAGTTCGCTAATTTCGCTTTTCAAACACGCGATTGTATCGCTCAATCCCGCAAAATCGAACCCCGAATCCGCCGCTCTTTTGCCGACTTTTTCTCCTCTCATAAGCGCAGGAAGCGTTTTAGGCACGGCGTTCAACCTATCCGACGTTGTCATATCCCCCTTGGACTTGGCTTTTAGCGTCTCCCAATTCTCTAAAACTTTCTCTTTCGTATCCGCATGAACCGTGTCAAAAACGTGTGGGTGTCGGTAAATGAGCTTGCGGCAAATCGCGTCACACACGCCGTTAAAGTCAAACGCATCGCTTTCTGAGGCGATTTTTGCATGAAACACCACCTGCAACAACAAATCGCCCAATTCCTCACACAACCCCGTCGAATCGGCATTGTCAATCGCCTCGGCGACTTCGTACGCCTCCTCAATGACGTTTACGCGAATAGACGCGTGAGTCTGCTCCTTATCCCACGGACACTCGACGCGCAACCGCTCCATAATGCCCAACAAATCATCAATGCCGTAGCGTTGCTGTTCGCTCATATCGTCAGCTCCGCTTAAAATCCGCGACACTCGACTAATCGGTAACCCCATGACGTTGTAGAAATCGCCGTCAATGCGTTTAACAAGCAACATTCCCTTGCCCTGAATGCCGTACGCGCCCGCTTTATCGAACGGCTCACTCGTGTCAACGTACGCGTTAATCTGCGCGTCGGACAGAGCGTGAAACGTCACCTCGGTGCTTTCCGCAAAGCTGACTTCCCTGCCCTGCTCGCCAAACCGAATCGCAACCCCTGTATACACCGTATGACGACGCGCAGACAGTCGTTTAAGCATAGCAACAGCGCCGGCTCTGTCAATGGGTTTGCCCAGTACATCGCCGTCAACTACTACTATCGTATCAGCGGCAACAATGGTACTGTCCGAGTGCAACGCCGCGACTTCACGCGCTTTCTGCAACGCCAACATCATTGCAATCTCGCGCGGCGGCGTATCAGGGGGGATGACTTCCTCGCCCGCAGCAGGGACAACATCAAACGTATACCCCGCCTCTGCCATAAGCTCACGGCGACGCGGCGATTGACTCGCAAGTATGATTTTATTCATGCACTTCTCCTATGCAACTAATCGCCCGGGGTAACGGTCACGCACCAAAGTATACCAGTACCGAATCATCCACTCGTCGTACGACGTAATGGAGCGCGCAGTTCCGCCTGCAATCATGACTGTGGTAATGTCACCGCTACCGAAGTTTACGCCGTTAGATGTTCTGGGTGGACGGTCAGTACCCACTGCACCGTAAAAGTCATACAAACCGAACCCGTGCCCGATTTCGTGAGAAATAACGTAGGCATTGTTATTCGTAGCGCGTATTTCCCCCGATTGTGTAACTGCGTTGTTAGCGGCACTGATAATGCTCGTGTCAGACACGCGCGTTCCCCAGTCACCGCCCGCGCCGCCGCCCATTCCTTTCGTACCCCACAACAACAAATCATAACGCGCGTCAAGACCGCCCGGGTACGCGTACTGCTGAATGCGTGGGCTGAGGTTGCGGAAATCCTGATTGTTAGCAAAGTGTGCGAATCGCGACAACGACACAGGCGGGCTCGCCATGAGCGTCGCGTGTTGAATGCCGTGCGGTTCAAAGTGGCTGTTATTCACCCACACTTGCTCATTAGGCTGTTTGTT
>WRJN01000160.1 GCA_009778605.1 Oscillospiraceae bacterium | reverse complement strand
ACCCTTTGCCGTGTTGACCTGCGCGCGCCGCCTCGACGCTTGCATTAAGCGCGAGAATATTCGTCTGGAACGCAATTTCTTCAATGACTTTGATTACCTTGCTGATTTCCGCGCCCGACTCGTTAATCTTGTTGACTGCGACAATCATCTCGTCCATATGACCGCCGCCTGTCAGGGCGTGTTCTTTAATCGTGCGGGACAGGTGCGCCGAACGCGCCGCCATTTGTGCTTGCTCGTGCGTGTGTGCCGATACGTTGTTGATGGTTTCGTAGATTCGGTTGATTGATTCAGCTTGCTCCGCCGACACGTCCGCCAAATGCTTGGTGTTGGCGTCTAACTTTTCAGAACCCTCCGACACTTGCAGGGACGCTGTGCGTATTTCTCTGAACATCTTATTCAAGCTCCCCACCATGGTACCCATTGCCGTCCCGATTGTGTCTTTGGGGGAACGGTTAGGGACGCTCGACATCAAGTCCCCGTCTTTTACGGCGTTGAGCCACTTAATTTTTTCGCGGAACATTGCCAACAAGTCCCCCATTGCGCGGGAGATGTTGCCTATATCGTCCTGTCGGCGATTAAGGTTCTTGGTTTGCTTGTACGCGTGGTCGTCTAAAAAAATGTTGCCGCTCCCTGCAATAGAAGCGAAACACTCTGCAAAGAATTTCAACGGTTTGGATATGTTGCTTGACAGGGCGGAGCCTACTGCGATACACGTTATAGGCAGGACAATGGCGAACGCGACAGCCGTGGCGATTATGCGCTTATGTACTGTATCTAAGTCTGAGGCAGTCACGGCGGTATTACCCTCTGAGAGCTGCACTACAATAGCGCGCGCAGAGCTGACTTCGGTCACAATCACAATTGCGAACACCACAAACATCAACGCCATTCCGCACAGCGAAAGCATGATTTTCGTCTTGATTTTAAGATTTCGCATAACCCGCCAATCCCCCTTTGGAGTTAATCGACTATAATCAACTATAACTATTTCAGTATACCATAAAATTGCAACTATGTCAACATAAATTCGCACTTGTCCAAATATAAATAGGACAAGGTTTAATATGAGAGAGGTTTGTTATGCACGTTATAAACTGGCTAAACGAGAATATCTTTTGGGGCGCGCCTATGTTGACGCTTTTTATCGGGGTGGGGGTGTTTTTTACAGTTAAACTGCGGTTTTTTCAGTTTAACATAGTAGGCATTCTAAAGCAGACTTTGTTTGAAAAGCAGAGTAAGACGGGTTCAGGCGGCGAATCCGCGCAAAATAAGCAATGTTTGTCGCCGTTTCAGACTTTGACGAACTCGCTCGCGCTCACAATCGGGACAGGTAACATTGTCGCACTCGGGACGGCAATCGCGTTAGGCGGTGCGGGTGCGGTGTTTTGGATGTGGTTCTCGGCGTTCCTCGGAATGGCGACGACTTATGCCGAAAACTTCCTTGGTATGAAGTATCGTAAGCGTCAACGTGATGGTAGTTACAAAGGCGGCGCGTTTCGATACATCGAGAGCGCGTTAGGGAGCGCGCCCGCGAAGATGTTTGCGGTGTGTTGCGTGTTCGCAAGCCTCGGATTAGGCAATATGACACAAATCAACGCCATGTCTTCCTCTATGCAGTATAGTTTCGGGACGCCGCTGTGGTTGTCCGGCGTTATCGCGGTGATTCCCGTGAGCCTGCTTGTATTCGGCGGTGCGCGGACGCTCGGTAAAGTCACCGAAAAGACGATTCCCGTCATCTCGATTGTATACATACTCGGGTGTTTGGCGGTTATCACGATTTTCGCCGCAGACGTCCCTGCCGTACTTCTGCGGATTTTCTCCGAGGCGTTCGGGTTGCGCGCGGTGGGTGGCGGCGTCGCGGGGGTGACGATTTCACGCGCGATGAGCTGGGGATTCAGGCGCGGTATTTTTTCCAACGAGGCAGGATTAGGCAGTACCGTCACCATGAACACCATGTCTGCCGAAAAAGACCCGCACAAGCAAAGCCTCTGGGCGACGCTGACGGTGTTTTTTGATACGATGGTGTTATGTACGCTGACTGCTCTGCCCATTCTGCTGACAGGCGCGGACAGAGCGTTCGCGGCGGGTGAGGACGATTTCGGTGTGAATTTAGCGTCCATGGCGTTTGCCGACGCATTCGGGCAGTATGCGGGAATGTTCGTCACCGTGTCGGTAGTGCTGTTCGCAATCGCAACTTGTGCGGGTTGGGCGGTGTTCGGGACACAGAGCATGGAGTATCTCTTCGGGGCGCGTACGGTTAAGCCGTTCTTAGTCGTGTTCGTGGCGTTCGCGTTTGTTGGCGCAGTCATGCGGTTGGACGTGGTGTGGGGTTTGGCAGACCTTATGAACGGTATCATGGCAGTTCCTAACTTAGCGGCAGTCATGCTGTTGGGGTTGAGGGGTGAAGTTGGATTGAGAGCAAAACAAGGGCGATTCGGGGGGGGTCCGCCGCCCCCAAAGCTTGACGACGAGGTAAAAGAAAAAAAAAACCCCCCTGCGTTAAGGCCGCCTGTTCCGGGCAAGGGAAAGACAAACCCTGCCGAAAAAGCGCCCGCCGCAAAGCCGAAAACGGCAGCAAAATCGCCCGCAGCCAAAACCCCCACGCC
>WRJN01000159.1 GCA_009778605.1 Oscillospiraceae bacterium | reverse complement strand
GGACCTGTATTTGACGGGAGTGAGGTGGTCTTTTAATGGCACGTAAGAAACGAGATTTGTCTGTTACTGTTGCAGGTTCCTACACTTTAATAAGTGCAACGAGGTGGTTGTATGAGTAGACGAAAGCGAGATTTGTCCGTTACTGTTGCAGGTTCCTACACTTTAATAAGTGCAACGAGGTGGTTGTATGAGTAGACGAAAGCGAGATTTGTCCGTTACTGTTGCAGGTTTAAAATTTGCGAATCCGGTGATTGCCGCTTCGGGGACATATGGATTTGGTGAGGATTACAATGAGCTGTACCCTATAAACATTCTTGGAGGAATTTCCTGTAAAGGGCTGACGCTTGAGGAGCGGGAGGGGAATCCAACGCCGCGAATCGCCGAAACGTCGGGCGGTATGCTTAATGCAGTGGGGTTGCAAAACCCCGGTGTGGATAGATTTATCACAACACATCTGCCGTTTATGAAGGAAAAAGCGAATGTCGTGATTGCAAATTTTGCAGGAGCGACGTTGGAGGATTATGTCAAAACTGCCCAAAAGTTAGACGCGACGAATGTTGATATGTTGGAGTTGAATATTTCTTGCCCGAACGTCAAGGAAGGCGGAGCGGCATGGGGCGTCAGTGCGGACAGTGCCGCCCAAGTCACGGGTGCGGTGCGCGCGGTGACGAATAAACCGCTGATGGTGAAGCTCACCCCCAACGTGTCGGACATAACCGAGATTGCCAAAGCCGTTGAAGCGGCGGGGGCGGACTGCGTTTCGCTCATCAACACGATTTTAGGCATGAGGATTGATATACGAAGCCGCCGACCGATTCTGCGTAATAACGTAGGCGGATTGTCGGGGGCGGCGGTGTTTCCTGTCGCACTGCGTATGGTGTGGCAAGTCGCTAACGCAGTCAAGATTGACGTGGTGGGAATGGGCGGGATTATGACAGCCGACGACGCAATCGAGATGATGCTCGCCGGGGCGAAAGCCGTGCAAATCGGCACGGTGATTATCAGTGACCCCTACGCGCCGCTCAAAATTATCGGCGGAATTGAACATTATATGAACGTCAACGACGTTAAGCGGTTGGACGAGGTTGTGGGCGGAGTGGAGAAGTGGTGAAAATAATCAACATCAAAGGGCAGAATGGTTTTACCATTCTGCCCTTAAACATATAGCGGATTGACTTATTGAATACCACATCTTTGCGATATATTTTCGCTATACTGCGTTAATTTTTCCTTAAATATCAACGGATATTCGCGTCAAAATTGCCTTGACTGACAAAAAATATATTCACAATTATATAGTATCCAATAAGTCAAACCGCTATAGTAGTTTTTTTACAGCTCGCGTTTGGTGAATCCGTCCCACGCCATTAGCAGGAAAATGACCATGTGCACGGCGATTACGCCGATTGAGAATGCCAACGTCTGCCCCGGATAGGGCGCGTCAAGCGGTGTACTTCCACCGTGAACGATTGTTACCAAGTCCACGTTGGCGAAAATGAGGTACCTCCCCCAGTCAACCTGAACGATGAAACGCATTATCATGTTGATAATGTTTCCGCCGATTAGTGCGGCAATGCTGACCGCGATGGACAATCCTGTGTTGCGCGTTGCCGCTGACAGCGCGAACGCCATAGTCGCCATTACAAAGACATTGACCGACCCGAGAAGCAACAGCTTGAAGAAGTAGATGAACGCGGGCGTACTGGATATGACTTGCTTGCTTACCGTGAGGTTGACCGCCCCCATGTTTTGGAAGCCCGTCAGCGCGCCGCCCAAGAAAAAGAACACGCCGAATACGACAGCTAAGAACGCCGCGCCCGCCATTAACATGACGATGTATTTGGAAACGAGGATTTTCCAGCGTTTCACGGGGTTGATGAGCAAAAACTTAATCGTTCCGCTCGAAAACTCACCCGAGACCAAGCCGCCCGCGATGATGATTACGAAAACGCTCATGAACGGGAACATCATTATACACGCGTTGAGCATTTTCCAGATGTCGGTGGGTGTTTTTTCGTAGCCGTAGCTCATCATCATCATGTCATCAAACAACCCGCTATATGACACGTTTCGCGAAACGTCATTATCTATGCGATACTCGTAGAGAGCTATTTTGTCTTTGTACTCCTCTAACTTGGCGTTGTCGTCCCCTGAATTACTGCCAGCCTCTTCGTTTTCCTCCATGTCGGCGAGGTCACTTTTAAGATACTGAAGTTCGTTCGCTATTGCATACTTCCAGTCACCCTCAACGGGGGAGATGTCTTTGTCGAGAGAATAGCGGTAGAACCACTTGAAGCGTTCTATTTGTTCGTCAGAGTAGCCGTACTCCTCATATTTTAACTCTATGTCCATGCGTTCCAACATCAACTCGTAAAGTGCGCGCCAGTCTTGGTCGATGAGCATTTGTTTGGCTTCATCACCTAATGGCTGTAGTGTTTTATCACCGTAGACTAAGCGATAAGAGCCAAACACCATGTAGAGAAAATTGCTCCGCCAGTCACTCCAGCTGATGTTGTGTTCGACGCGAAACTCCAATTCTGCTACGTCTATTTCCCACTGCGCCAGTTCTTTTTCGTCGCTTTCTTTAGGTTTGTTGTTCTTGAGCTCT
>WRJN01000158.1 GCA_009778605.1 Oscillospiraceae bacterium | reverse complement strand
GAGGTCACAATGAACCTTTTGGAAATCAAAAATCAACTGTATGACCTTTACAAGGCAAAAGACGACGTTTCTGAAATCGACGCGCAAATCGCGAAAGCAGAAGCCGTAATCGGCACAAAAGAAACACAGAATGTCAAAGAGCGGTTTGAGGAATGGAAGAAAGGCAAACAAGGGCTAAAATGAGCGAATTCATTTCGCTCATTAGCCTGACGAGTAAGCAAACAAGGGCTAAAATGAGCGAATTCATTTCGCTCATTAGCCTGACGAGTAAGCAAACAAGGACTAAAAAAGTAATTATTTTAGGAGGAAAACACACACATGGCAAAACAGATTATATACGGGGAAGACGCGCGCAAAGCGTTGCTTTGCGGAATCGACCAGTTGGCGGACACGGTGAAAATCACACTCGGTCCTAAAGGGCGCAACGTGGTTCTTGACAAGAAGTTCGGTTCACCTCTGATTACCAACGACGGCGTGACTATCGCGAAAGAAATCGAGCTTGAGGACGCTTTCGAGAACATGGGCGCGCAGTTAGTCAAGGAAGTCGCGACTAAAACCAACGACATCGCCGGAGACGGTACGACTACGGCAACGCTCCTCGCGCAGACGATTATTCGCGAGGGCATGAAAAACATCGCGGCAGGCGCGAACCCTATGGAAGTCAAGCGCGGAATCGCAAACGCAGTGGACGCAAGCGTGGACAAGTTAGCAAAACAATCCCAAAAAGTCAAAGGCAGTGAGGACATTGCGCGTATTGCTACGGTATCGTCGGGTGACGCGGAAATCGGGAACTTGATTGCCGACGCTATGAAAAAAGTCACCGCTGACGGCGTAATCACGATTGAGGAGAGCAAAACCGCTGAGACCTACTCCGACGTGGTAGAGGGTATGCAGTTTGACCGCGGCTACGTGTCGCCTTACTTCTCCACTGATATGGAGAAAATGGTGTGCGAACTTGAGGACGCGAGCGTTTTGATTACCGACAAGAAAATCGCCAACATTCAGGATTTGTTGCCGCTGTTGGAACAAATCGTACAATCGGGCAAACGTCTGCTCATTATCGCGGAGGACATCGAGGGCGAGGCGTTGACCACGCTGATTCTCAATAAACTGCGCGGCACGTTCAACTGTGTGGCAGTCAAAGCCCCGGGATTCGGTGACAGACGTAAAGAAATGCTTCAAGACATTGCGATTCTCACCGGCGGAGAAGTCATATCCGACGATTTGGGGCTTGACCTCAAAGACGTGACAATGAGCCAGCTTGGTGTTGCCAAACAAGTCAAAGTCACCAAAGAAAACACCATTATCGTGGACGGCGCGGGCAAGAAAGGCGCGATTAAAGAGCGCGTGGGGCAAATTCGTACAGCGATTGACGAAACTACCAGCGATTTCGACCGCGAAAAATTGCAAGAGCGTTTAGCTAAGTTGTCGGGCGGCGTTGCGGTGATTAAAGTCGGCGCGGCAACCGAAGTTGAAATGAAAGAAAAGAAACTGCGAATCGAAGACGCGTTAGCGGCTACCAAAGCGGCGGTGGAAGAAGGCATAGTCGCAGGGGGCGGCGTTGCGTTGTTGAATACTGCAGACGCAGTTGAAGCGGCGATTAAAAAGTTGTCGGGGGACGAGAAGACCGGAGCGGCAATCATACTGCGCGCGTTGGAAGAGCCTATTCGCCAAATCGCCGAAAATGCAGGGCAAGAGGGCTCGGTGATTATCGCCGAAATCAAGCGTTCGGGCAAGAGCGGCTACGGTTATGACGCGGCTACGGGCGAGTATGGCGATATGATTAAAGGCGGCATCGTTGACCCCGCGAAAGTAACGCGCTCAGCGTTGCAGAATGCGGCAAGCGTTGCGGCTATGGTGCTGACTACCGAGAGCTTAGTGGCAGATTTGCCTGAGGAGAAAGCTGACCCTATGGCAGGCGCAGGCGGTATGGGCGGAATGGGCGGAATGTATTAAGGCGATTGTGCAAACAGCTTTGTAGAGCCTTTTGTTTAGTGTTGTCGCTGAAATGTAGGTAACTTTGTAGGTAAAAAGTTATTTTATAAGGCAAAACGAGAGTGTATGAAATGATATAAAAGGCGGCGGGGTTGTGAACCTCGCCGCTTGGTTTGTTGGTTGGGGTATGTTAGTTATTACGGGTTGTCGGGTGTCCCCCCTACCGCTCCCCGAACCGCCGCCACGAAAAAAAGTCAATGTTATTGTTTTCCATAAAATCATATCATTCACAGCGAATATAGCAGTATACGCATTGTCAATCCACTTTTCAAACTTATTGATTTTGGCTTGTAATCCCTTACGTTTCCGCTTTGCTTTTTTAATCTGTCTAACTTCGGCGGCGGTCGGCTTGTCAAGCGGCAAGCATAACCCAAAGTCGATGTTAATACGCTTTGCCGCTTCAATAGGGGAAAGGCTGTATAATTTCGACACAAAATCAATGCCGCTACCTTTTTCGCCACATACGAAACAGTAAAACCCACCGCCGCAAAATGATAGATTATAATTTTTGGGGCATCGCCTGATAGTGTGGGGGACTACCTACACGGTAACGTAATAACATCACCACCGCATTTAAGCATAACAAGAGCAATCAAATTATCAATATTTCTAAAGCCGTATCCCATGCGAATA
>WRJN01000157.1 GCA_009778605.1 Oscillospiraceae bacterium | reverse complement strand
CGTTTACTTAGGGCACGCTTTCAACGGACAAGCGCAGGAACGCGAGGCGAATACGTTCGCGGGGGAACTGCTCCTGCCTGAGTTAGTCTTGTTAGAGTTGAGGCGGCAATTACGGCGGGAGTTGAGCGTCGGCGAAGTCGCGCGGTTGTTCGGCGTGTCGCAGAGTGCGGCGGAATGTCGCTTGCGGCAAATCGGGCGGCGCAGTGCGTTCTCGCCCTACCTAAAGGAAGAGTTAATGGCGAAGTATGAACGGTTAATCGCGGAATATACAGACATGGTAGGCACTCCGATGGTGTCTGCTTTGATTCAGAATGCGGAAAGGAACAGGGCATCATGGTGAAAAATATAGTGGCGATTGTAGGCAGACCGAATGTGGGCAAATCCACGCTGTTTAACAAGATTACCGGAAAACGCACGGCGATTGTTGACGATACCCCCGGGGTGACGCGGGACAGGTTGTACGGCGAAGCTGACTGGAACGGTCGCGAATTCGTATTGATTGACACGGCAGGCATTGAGCGGGACTCGCCCGACAGCGCGAATCCGCCCGATATGCTCGCGAAAATGCGCGAACAGGCAGGCGTCGCCATTGACAGTGCGGACGTGATTATACTTGTTGTTGATATTCGCACAGGTTTAGTCGCCGCGGACAGCGAAGTCTCTGCCCTGTTGCTCAAGAGCGGCAAACCGGTTATTCTGTGCGTCAACAAATGTGACAACGTAGGCGATACGCCGCCGGATTTCTATGAGTTTTACAACTTGGGATTGGGTGAGCCGTACGCCGTTTCGTCTGTTCACGGACACGGCACGGGGGATATGCTTGACGCAGTCATCGCGCTGTTTCCCGCTGTTGAGATGAGTGATGAGGAAGGGGACGAGTTAGTCAAAGTTGCCATTATCGGCAAGCCGAATGCGGGCAAGTCGTCATTAGTCAATAAAATCGCAGGGGAGCAACGCGCGATTGTGTCAGACATTGCAGGGACAACGCGTGATGCACTTGACACGGTGATTGAACGTGACGGTGAGCAGTTCACGCTTATTGACACAGCGGGGTTGCGCCGCAAATCCCGCGTGAACAAAGCAGATGAGGACGTGGAGCGGTACAGCGTTTTGCGTTCACTCGGCGCGGTTGACCGCAGCGATGTCTGCGTAATTATGCTTGACGCGCATGACGCGGCGAATTCACCGTCGGGCGGAATCGAATTTTCGGAGCAGGACAAGAAAGTCGCAGGGTATGCACACGAAAAAGGAAAGGCGGCGGTACTCGCCGTGAATAAGTGGGACTTGATAGAGAAAGACAATCACACAATGTCGATATTTAAACGTCAATTAGCCGCCGATTTTGCGTTCATGTCCTACGCGCCGTCTGTATTTATCTCGGCAGTGACGGGTCAGCGGATTGACCAAATGTTCGAGCTTGTCCGCGAGACGCTCAAGCAAAATACCACACGCATCGGAACGGGGCGGCTCAACGATATGTTGTCGTATGTAACCGCAAGAGTTCAGCCGCCTACCGACAGAGGTAAGCGACTGAAGCTGTATTATATTACGCAAATCGGCGTAAAGCCGCCCACGTTCGTGGTGTTTTGCAACCGTGTGGATTTGTTCCACTTCTCCTACCAACGCTATATTGAGAACCAAATCCGAGAAGCGTTTGACTTGAAATTAACGCCCATTACGATTATACCGCGCGAACGCGGAGGCGGCGAGTAGTAGACCTCTCTCACTTCCCGATGTCCCGATGAAAAACAGTCGCTTTGTATTCTCCGTGCGATAAATGTTCACACAGGCGTTCCGCGAATGTCACACTGCGGTGTTTGCCGCCTGTACAGCCGAATGAAATAACAAGCTGGCTCTTGCCTTCGGCGACGTATCGGGGAATCAAAAAGTCAATCATATCATTAAGGCGGCGTTCAAGTTCGAGAGCGTCGCCGCTTTGCATGACGAAATCGCGGACAGGTGCGTCAAGCCCTGTTTTTGTCTTCAACTCGGGGACGTAAAAAGGATTCGCCAAGAACCGCACATCAAACACCAAGTCAGCGTCGCCGGGTATACCGTGCTTGAACCCGAATGACGTGCATTTGATGAGCATAGAATCGCTGATTTGCTCCAAAAACAAGTTCAACACCGATTCTTTCAGCCTCGCCGTGGACAACATTCCCGTATCAATGGTGTAATCGGCGATTTCGGCGATTGGTTTGAGCAGCTCGCGCTCCCGCGTGATTGCCGTGTCCATACAGTTTTCCGCCGTGTCGTACAGTGGGTGCATTCGCCGCGTTTCCTTATACCGCCGCTTGATTATTTCGTCTGGCGAAGTCAAGAACAGCACTTTTGCGCGCACACCCGATTGTTTCAGTTCAAATATTGCGTCTTTGAGTTTAGCGAACATTTCGCCTCCGCGAATGTCACACCCGAACGCGATTTTGCGTATCTCGTCGCTGTCCGCGCTGATTTGCACAAACTTAGCAATGAGTTGCGGCGGCATATTGTCTACGCAGAAAAAACCGATGTCCTCCAACGCGTTAATCACGGCGGATTTACCCGAGCCGGACATTCCTGTTACTATGAGAAATTCCATACGTCCTCCTGCTTATTGGTATTCCCTTAATAGGGGCGCGGCAAGCCATACAT
>WRJN01000156.1 GCA_009778605.1 Oscillospiraceae bacterium | reverse complement strand
ACTTTCACCCGCGCTGTAAATCAAAATTGTCGCAATGGGGAACAATGCGTTCCACATCAACGCCATGAGCGTCGCTAAAACGAAATTGAAGCGATATGCCACTGCGCGCGAAACTGCGGTTTTAATACAGTTGCTGTAGATTGAAAAAAATCGTTTCATATTAAGCCCCCACAGCCGTAAATTTCTTCATTGCCATTCTGTACATTATTTCCGAAATCATGAACATAACGAGAGTCGCCAACGCCTGAACGCCCACTATTACAGGGACTGACATTTCCACGTTGCCAAGCCTGTATTCACCGAGAAACACCATTGCAGGAACGTATGACGTGTATTGGAACGGCAGGAAAAATTGCACAACCTGTAACCAGTGCGGGAACATAATAAGCGGGACGATTCCGCCCGCGAACACCGTGCCGATAAGCCCATAAGCGGAGCGGATTCCGTCCGCCTGAACGAGCCAAAATGACAGCAACCCAATGCAATAGCTGACATAAAAGTGCATAAGCGACGCGAGAATGACCGACAGCACAAACCAGCCTATATTAGCAGGGAGCATATCGACTTTGAAAATCAGCGTGAACAGCAGAATACAGGGGACGAACTCCATGAAAAATGCCAATATACGGTGTCCGATTTTTTGCGACAATGCGTAAAATCTGTGATGTAGAGGGCGGAGCGAAAATGTCAAGAATCTTCCTGTGCGAATAAGCATAGACAAGTTCCAGTCAGCCGAGCCCCATGTAAGATAGCCGATTAACGCGGTGATTCCGAAATATCGCAACATCTGTGTGTATTCTAACCCTGCGATTAAACCGTTTCCGCCGCTGTAAACCGCGCCCCACACGAAGTATTGCACGGCAAAGTAACACGGCCCGACGAACAGCGATATGAGCATATGCGTTCGATATGCGATGTATTCCTTGAACGTGGCTACCGCTACTGCTACACACACGTCCGTTTCGTGTTTGATTCTTTTCACTCCAAACCGCTCCAAATAATGTTTTGCGTGTTATACTGAATGCGCGGGAACCAGTCGTCCCTCGCCAACGGAACAACCCACGCCGCCACCAACTCTTCCTGCGGGTCAATGTACAGCGCGCACGCACCCGCGCCTTCGTGCATGACTGTGACGTCGGAGAAAGTGAACTGAACGCCGTTGCGGTGGTCAAATCCGATGGCGTATTTGCGAATTGCTCCGCCCGCTCCCCAACAGTAATCGGGCAGTTGAACGGATAACTCAGTCATTTTTTCGACCGCTTTTCGCCCGAGAATGCGTACACCGTCAAGGCTGCCGCGATTCAGAACCATGTTACCGAAACGCACCATATCTTGTGCGGTTGAGAGCAGACCGCCTCCTGTATGCGGTATATTGTATATATCAAACGGATTAGTTGGCTTTTCGCCCGCGTTTTCGCTAACGTCGTTAATGATGTCGTTCAACTGGTCGTTTAACTGTTTCTCGTCCTCAATATCGCTGATAATATGGCGTTTCACCATTTCGGACGTGATGTTTTCCGGGAACACAGTATCTTTCATGCCTAACGGCTTGCAAATCATATCCTCGATGTATTTGTGTGAGTGAATGCCTGTCAGCTTTTCGATAATCGCGCCTAAGATTGTGAACCCGAAACTGCAATACGCCCATTCTTTATTTGCGGAAACACGCATACCGCCGTTAGAGTTCAACGCGGCACTAATCCAATCAAACTCACCGTCTTTTTCAAAATCATGGAGCTTGTAACAGCGTTGGATTGTCGCCCAGTAATCGACGTTGTAACGGTTCTCGAAACAGCCTCCGTCCGCCTGTAAGCCCGATGTATGCGTCAAAAGGTTAAAAATGTTGATTTGGTTATACGGCGGTGTGTTAAACTGCGGCAGAATTTCACCCACCGACTGGTCTAAACGCGCCAAACCGTCCTCCACCAACTTCATGATTGCGACGGCAGTGAACGTCTTAGTCACAGAGGCTATCCAGCGAACCGAATCGGGCTGAACAGGGGTATTATCCTCCGCACGGAACGATTTTTTGCCGATTCCCGCGTGTGCAAAAACTTTGCCTTGCCGCGAAAGACAGTACATGGCGCATTGAATTTCGCCTGCATCGATTCCCGATTGCAGGTGATTGTTAAGTACAGTGAGCCTGTCCGCATTATAAGCGACGTCTGACGGTGTGCAGTCGGTTTTTCCTTGTGTGAATATCATAATGGATTATCTTACCTTTCTAAATGTCTTTACTAATCAATACATCTGTTATTATACAGCTAAAATTCGCAAAAGTCAAGCCCGAATCACAATTTCAATAATCGGTCTGTGTTGCGAATGTAAAAAGTTCGTAAACTTTTTGAAAAATCTTGACAAAGCCGTAATTTAGTGATATAATGTTTATACTTAAAATAATGTATGAACGTATGCTTTATGCAGGAGGTTTCTTATGAATCTACGCAAAAACTACAAGCTCATATTGTTTATCCTTGCATTAGTCTTGCTTGTGAGCATTTCCGCGCCTGTTGACGTTGCGAAAGCCGCAGACGGTCAAACTGTGTTGTTCGATTTGCAAACGGCTGACTTAGCACCGTTGTTGACTACGGGCAACAGCGGTTCAATCCCGTTTATGCGTAAAACAGGTATCGCGGGGACTACGTACGCATC
>WRJN01000155.1 GCA_009778605.1 Oscillospiraceae bacterium | reverse complement strand
TTGACGAATTTTCCGCCATACTTCGTTGAAATTTCTTGAAAGGCACAAAGCCTACTGCGAAATTTCGCCTTGTCTGACAAAAAATTCGCTACAAAATTCTACTCGCTCAGGTTATGAACACAAGCTCTTATATTTTCAAGTTTCACATTCCGCGCCTTCGCCGCAGTAGTTGGGATTGTACGGAACGTGTTCGTGGTGTTTAGTCACTTCACGCGTTCTCACAACGTCTTGGTAGTAGTAGTCGTGGTGGTGAACAACCTCGTATTCGTTAATAATGTCGTGACGATGATTAACGATATGTTGGTGTTTAATCACCTGACGGTCGGGTCTGCAATTATACGTCCTTCTGTCTGTCGCGCCCTCCTGCTCCATTGGCGTGATGCCCCAGTCTGTCTCGCGACAGCATGGGCAGCAACAATGTCTGTTTCCGATACAACTCATGTTCGTTGACCTCCCTCTCAAAATTAGCTTACTGATGTTATTCTGTAAGCTATGTAAGCAAAGAATCTGCTTTGCAAAGCGGTGAGCGTTTATGTTTGAGAGGGCTGTTGTTTAAGGTTAATACATACTATGCGTGAGGTGCTTTATTTGTGAATCGTTTTCGGAGGTTGTACACTGCTTAACGCAATTATACTCTACGTTCATAACTCATAACGTAGAGTATAAAGAGTATAAATAAATCGAGGTGACAGGATTTGAACCTGCGGCCTCTGCGTCCCGAACGCAGCACTCTACCAAGCTGAGCCACACCTCGCAAGAATTACACTGCATTATATCATATTTTTTACCCCCTGTCAAGCCTTTTTCAAAAACTTTTTCTTAAATTTTATGCTTGACAAACCATCAAATACATTATATAATAGTATGTGTGTAAAAATATACAATATATTGGAATTCGTTAGAATTTCACAGGGGGAGCGTATGGTCACGGAAATCACAGAAAACACGGAAAATAAAGAAGAAATCAAGCAAATCACGGAGATTCAAAAGCGAGACGGGCGACACGTCTCGTTCAATGAAGAGAAAATCGCCGACGCGATTTTCGGTGCGGCGAAGTCTGTAGGCGGGCATGACTATGCCTTAGCTATGCGCTTAGCCGACGAGGTTTGCCGCAAGCTGTATCTGCAAAGCGCGGCAAAAGGCACGACGCCCTCGGTGGAGGAAGTGCAGGACGTTGTTGAAAACACGCTCATTGAGTCAGGTCATGCCAAAACGGCGAAAGCCTACATACTCTACCGTGCCGAACGCACGCGAGTACGTGAGATGAACACCGAGCTGATGAAAAAGTTCGAGGACTTGACGTTTAAGTCCGCCATTGACTGTGATGTCAAGCGCGAAAACGCTAACATTGACGGCGATACCGCTATGGGGACGATGCTCAAATACGGCTCAGAAAGTGCTAAGCAGTTCTACGAAATGCACGTCCTTGACAAGGCACACTCCAACGCACACGCCAACGGTGACATTCACATTCATGATTTAGACTTCTATACCTTGACGACGACCTGTTGTCAGATTGACATTATTAAGCTGTTCGATAACGGATTCTCCACAGGGCACGGAGTTTTGCGCGAGCCCAACAATATCGCGAGCTACTCCGCGCTTGCGTGTATTGCCATTCAGTCCAATCAAAACGACCAACACGGCGGACAGTCTATCCCTAACTTTGACTATGCTATGGCGCATGGCGTCCGCAAAACCTACCGCCAGTTGTACGAGAGCAACATTGTCCGCGCAGTGGGAATGTATACCAATACCCATGAGTTAGAGGACATTCGCGCGCGTGTCAGCGGGTATATGGCTAAGATTCAAGCAGAGCATGGCGTCGCGCCAATTGTAGACAACCATAATGGCTACGGCGACTATGAAAAGCCCTACTTGTTGGAGCTTTTCGGCGGTGACGCGGCGTTGGTGGATAAAGTGCGGGAGTTTGCGGTCAAACTCACCGAGAAAGAAACTGACCGTGCAACATTCCAAGCCATGGAAGCGTTGGTACACAACCTCAATACCATGAACTCACGCGCAGGGGCGCAGACGCCGTTCTCCTCCATTAACTACGGTACGGACACCTCCCCGGAGGGCAGAATGGTCATCAAAAATATCCTTCTTGCTAACGAAAAAGGATTAGGCAACTCCGAAACGCCGATTTTCCCCATACACATCTTCAAAATCAAAGAGGGCGTCAGCTACAACCCCGACGACCCTAACTATGACTTGTTCAAGTTAGCCTGCCGCGTATCAGCGAAACGCCTGTACCCCAACTTCTCTTTCTTAGACGCGCCGTTTAACCTGCAATATTATAAGGAGGGGGATTATGACTCAGAAGTAGCGTATATGGGCTGTCGTACGCGCGTTATCGGTAACGTCAACGACCCTGCGCGCCAAGTCGTCAGCGGACGCGGCAACTTGAGTTTCACCTCCATTAACCTGCCGCGATTAGCACTGCGTTCTCACGGAAACGTCGTGGATTTCTTTGACAAACTTGAGGACACGATGGATTTAGTCATCGACCAGCTAATGCACCGCTACCGCTACTTGAGCAAGAAAACTCCGCGAAACTTCCCTTTCTTGATGGGGCAAAAAATTTGGCTTGATTCGGACAAGCTCGGGCAGGACGAACAAATCGGCGAGGTTCTTAGACACGGGACGCTTTCGTTAGGTTATATCGGTTTAGCCGAAACGCTCAACTGTTTAATTGGCTCACACCACGGTGAAACCAAGGAGGCGCAGGAACTCGGTTTGCGGATTATCGGCAGAATGCGCGCGC
>WRJN01000154.1 GCA_009778605.1 Oscillospiraceae bacterium | reverse complement strand
CCGTTCGGGAGCGTAAGAATAAGCTCGAGGGATTGAAAATGTGCTACATCGGGGACGGTAACAACATGGCGAACTCACTGACTGTGGGTTGCCTGAAAGTGGGTATGGACGTTTCGTTAGCGTGTCCGACAGGGTATCACCCCGACAAGGAAATCTTGACTTTTGCGGCGGAGTATCCTAACTTTGAGCTGTTGAGCGAACCCTGCAAAGCCGCAGTGGACGCTGATGTAGTGATTACGGACGTGTGGTCGTCAATGGGTATGGAAAGCGAAATTGAGGAAAGGCGCGTGGCGTTTAAGGGTTATCAGGTAAATCATGATTTGCTCAAACACGCTAAACCTGACGCGATTGTCCTGCATTGTCTGCCTGCGAAACGCGAGGAGGAAATCAGCTCGGCAGTGTTGGAAGAATACGCGGACGTTATTTTCGATGAGGCTGAGAACCGTCTGCACGCGCAAAAAGCGGTCATGGTGAAGTTGATGGGGGACGATGAATAATGAGTAGGCGCGACAAGACGAATTATTATTTAGACATTGCGTGGGCGGTGGGCAAGCGCGGTACGTGTTTGCGGAGGAATTTCGGGGCGATTATCGTCAACAATGACGAGATTATCGCCACGGGGTTCAACGGCGCGTCACGCGGGCGCGAAAACTGTTGTGACCGCAAAATGTGTGTGCGTGAGGAAATGGGCATTCCGCGAGGTCAGAGGTTTGAAATTTGCCGCTCGGTTCACGCCGAAGCAAACTGCATTATTTCGGCAGCGCGCAAGGATATGATGGGCGGTACGATGTACTTAACCTGCCGTGATGCTAAAACAGGCGAAATCGACGGAGCGGTGGAGTGTTGCTCTATGTGCAAACGCTTAATTATCAATGCAGGGATTAACGAAGTAGTCGTCCGTACAAGTGAGAACGAGTTTAAGCGAACGCTCGTGCATGATTGGGTGATTAACGACGATACCGTCGCCAGCGAGGGGTATTGACCGTGTTGACACTTGATGATAAGATTACGGCGTTACATGGCGTTTCCGACAAGCGTGCCGCGTTGTATAAAAAGCTCGGCATTGAAACAATCGGCGAACTTTTGAACCATTACCCGCGCGATTATATAGACTTTACCTCTCTCGTTCCGCTCGGAAAAGTCGGCGAACGTGAGGGGGAGTTTTGCGTTATACGCGCTGTGGTGGGTAAGAAATCTTCACCGTATTTCGGGGCGCGTGTGCCTGTATATAAACTACAATTAAACGATGACAGCGGGGCAATCACCTGCACGTTTTTTAATTCGGAGTATAGCTTTAATCGCCTTATTAGCGGTAACGACTATCTTTTTTACGGGCGAATATCCGTAAGCAATTATGGCACCGAAATCACCAACCCTATCTTCATTATGCCCAATTCGCCCGACAAACTTACGCCTAAGTATAGACTGACTGCGGGGCTGTCTCACAATATCGTTATGGCGAACGTCAAGACTGCGTTGGAGGCAGTGGGGGACTATGAATGTGATGACTTACCCGAAGAAATCCGCGCTGAATACACACTGACGGACACCGTTTCGGCGGTTCGCGCGTTGCACTTTCCGTCGGACATGGCAGAGTGCATGGCTGCTAAACGCAGTTTAGTTTTTAAGGAGCTGTTAGTATTGCAACTCGGAATGTCACTCATTCGATTACGCAACCGCAAACTCACAGGGGCGCGTATGGGGAGTGCTGACCTCACGCCTTTTTACGATTCACTGCCGTTTACGCCTACAGGGGCGCAGACACGCGCAGTGGCGGACTGTGTTCGCGACATGAAGAAGTCCGTCCCTATGAATCGGCTGTTGCAGGGGGACGTGGGGAGCGGTAAGACGTTGGTGGCGGCGGCGGCAGCGTATTACGCGCATTGTAACGGATTCCAGACGGCGTTGATGGTGCCTACTGAAATTCTTGCGAAACAGCACTACAAGACACTTTGTGCGTTTTTAGAACCGCACGGAATCGTCGTTGAACTCATTGTCGGGGGAATGAACGCGCCTGAGCGCAAACAACGCCGCGCGTCGATTCAGGAGGGCAAGGCTACTGTGATTGTAGGGACGCACGCACTCATTCAAAAAGGCGTGGAGTTTAAGTCGCTCGGGTTAGTCATCACAGACGAACAACACCGATTCGGCGTGGGTCAGCGTTCGGAATTGATTTCAAAAAGCCGTAACGCACACACTTTAGTCATGTCCGCTACACCGATTCCGCGGACTCTCGGGCTGATAATATACGGCGATTTGGATATATCCCTGCTTGACGAAATGCCCAAAGGGCGTTTGCCTATCAAGACTTACGGTGTTAATACGAGTTATCGCGAGCGGCTTTATAGGTTTATCATCAAGCAAGTAGCAGAGGGGCGACAGGCGTACATTGTCTGCCCGCTTATTGAGGAATCGGTAAACGGTGACCCTACTGCGCCGTCTAAGGCGAGCGCGGTTAAGTATTACGAGGGGTTGTGCCAATCGTGGTTTCGTGATGTCAAAACAGGGCTGTTGCACGGACGAATGAAACAGAACGAGAAGGACGAAGTAATGGGGGCGTTCAAGGCAGGGGATACGAAAGTGCTTGTTTCGACGACGGTGATTGAGGTGGGTGTGGACGTGCCGAACGCAACAGTCATGCTAATCGAGAACGCGGAACAATTCGGGTTGTCGCAGTTGCATCAGCTTCGGGGCAGGGTAGGGCGCGGTGAACACCAGTCCCACTGTGTTTTGGTGACGGACAGCGAGTCAGCGTATACAAAAGCGCGCGTTGATACCATGGT
>WRJN01000153.1 GCA_009778605.1 Oscillospiraceae bacterium | reverse complement strand
ATTTTTCGCCATACTGCGTTAATTTTTCCTTAAATATCAACGGATATTCGCGTCAAAATTGCCTTGTCTGACAAAAAATATATTCACAATTATATAGTATCCAATAAGTCAAACCGCTATAAAAAAGCGCGTTGATTTTATCACGCGCTTTTTTATATAATTCACTGTTTTGCATAAAACTTAGACTTGCTGACGCGATACAACTCTACACCGCGCTTCTGCCCGAATCGCTTAACCATGCTGATATACAACTCATGCGACGATTCCGCCGCCGCAACTAACTCATCAATCACAGCCGCCGTTTCGTCATCAATCGTGAGGGGCTCGGGCGGCTCGGATTCCGCAACCGTCGCAGTGGTCTCCACGACTTCTGTTTTCGCTTTTGTTGGTCTCCCCCTACGCTTGGGCTTGGGTTTTGGCGGCTCGGCGTTTTCGGAAACTTCAATCAAAGTGTCCACGATTTCGGAAACGTCGGAGGATTCGGCTGATTCAGCAACGGCAATCGCCGCCGCAATCACCGGATTGGGAGCAGGCTTGCGCGTAGTACGTCGTGCCTTAGGCGCGGGCTTGGGTGGTTCGGGCGCGGGTTCCGCAGTCACCGACATGGCTTTTATAGCCGCGAACGCGTCAATAATCTCGACCGATGACGGCGCGGATTCAACGACTGCAACTTGAGGTGTCTGCGGTGTTTCAACTGCTTGAACTTCAACTTCGGAAACTTCCGGAGTTTCCAGGATTATAGACGCGACTTCGGGAGCCGCCGCAGTCAACCTCGGAGTCACGGGCGCAGGCGCGATAGGACGCGGTGGCGATTTCAGCGCGCCGAACGCCGCCTTGATTGCAAAAAAACGCTTGACTTTCGGTTTTATGTCGATGTTGCCCGATTGCCAGAAATCCACAACAAAGTCAAAACCCGAATCTTTACTAATCAAGAAGAATTCAACATTAGCGGCGTTATCGGAATCAACTTCAGAGTGGTGTAACTTGATTAGGTATCCTAAATAAGACGCCATTTGGAAGTCTAACGCGTTGCGCCCGCCTCGTCGTACTTTGAAATAGCTGAGTTTCGCTTTACAGAACATCAGTTTGTGCATCATCTCGAACGAAATAGAATCCGCGTTGTTGCTGTAAAAAATCACAACTTCATCATTCTCGCTCAACAAATCAACGCCTGCCACTCCGTCAGAGTGAACATTTTCAAAATCTATCAGAAAGATTTTCATTCTTTTATTTCTCCATGTGTGAGTATATATAACAAGGCGTGATTAAAAATCACGCCTTATCTGTCGGTTATGATTTCTTTTTAGCGGGAGCTTTCTTTTTAGGAGCGTCCGCTTCTTTAGGTTGCAAACCGCCCAACAGGAGAATAACACCTACGTCGCCGCTGAACGTCAGCAGACCTTTGTCGTGCAGGTCGGTGCCGCTTACTTTTTTGGCGAACATCTTCATGAAGTTGTCGCCGCTCAAGTTAAGCTGTGCGTCACAATCCTTGTAGTCGTACGGTTCAACGCTGAATTGACCATCTTTGTTTTCGATATAAAAACACCCTTCGCCATCACCCTGAATGTTACATTGAATCGCGAAATCCCTGTCCAACGCTGAAGTGTCTGCTTTCATCAGCGACTTCTTAACGTCCTCAAATACTTTTTCATATGTCAGTTTAGCCATATCCACACTCTCTTTCTTCTACTTGATATACAATATATTGTATATCGCTATAAATTATAGCACATCTCAACCAACTTTTCAAGGGTTTTTCAAAAACAAATTTAACCAAAATTTTGCACCATTTAAGCTATTTTTTAGTCACTTTGCCGTTAAACCTATGCGGTTGGCGGAACGTACAGCTCTACGCGGTTTCTTCCGTTTGCTTTCGCGTCATACAGTGCTTCGTCGGCGAGTTTCAACGCTTCCTCAAATTCGTAGACAGGCGCGACTTGTGCTACCCCGAACGACGACGTTATAGGAATGTCTTTGCCCTCGAAATGCACAGGCTCTTCCTGTACGACAATACGAACACGTTCGGCGAATGCGATTGCCGATTCATTGTCCGACGCGGAAATGAACATGATGAACTCCTCACCGCCGTATCGCCCGAAAAGGTCATAGGGGCGGAACGTGCCCTTGACGCGCGTCGCGATTACTTTCAACACCTCGTCACCTGCGGCGTGTCCGTAAGTATCGTTGACTTTCTTAAAGAAGTCCAAGTCTAACATAACGACGTATGTCGGCTCGTTCTTTTTCGCGGCGATGACTGCGTGTTTCTGCACAAGCTCAAAGAATCGGCGACGGTTGTACACGCCGGTCAGCGCGTCAAAGTTAGCGGAGTTTTCAAATTTCTCTGTAAGCCCCGACAACTTGCTCACGTCGTCCATATAGCTCTTGAGTTGCTCAACCATGTCAAAGTAAACGCTGTTCACTAAGGCGACTTCGTCCTCAGTGTCTTTAATCATAGTAATGCCAACTTCCTCCAACCCCTCGTTGGCTTTCTTGATTTCGTACGCCATTTCAATGAGCGGCTTGGATATACCCACACGCAACATCTTCGTGACGTTCATGCCGATAATGACTGCCGACGCGCCCGCTATAACAAACGTGATTATTGCGAACACGATTGATATGGTGTTGGCGTTATTATCGACTTCTTTGGCGATTTCTTTACGCCGATTTTCAAGTCTGTCTCTTGTGGCTTGGTCTAATCCTTCGGCTGCCTTAATGTCATTCTCCAACGACACTAAATGCCGCTCAAGTGCCGCCGATGTATGGCTTGAAACAATCGCGAACCCCACCGCCGCAATTATTGCGACAACAACTGTCG
>WRJN01000152.1 GCA_009778605.1 Oscillospiraceae bacterium | reverse complement strand
GATTATTTAACCAACTTGACGGCGATAACCGATATATCGTCTTCACGGTTTTTATCACCGTTTTTTTCGGAAGCGGCGTAGCGCGCAGTAGTTGCCAAAACGCGTGCGGTTTCGTTTAGGTCGGCAACATCTTTATTTCTGCCGTTCAACTCGTGTTCAAGCCACTTTTCGTTTAACTCCGCGCCGTCGCTCGCCATAATCACCATATCAGCATTACCGATAGTAAAACTCTTACACTCGTACACTGCTTTGTGCCCTATGCCTACAGGCAATCCGCTTGCGTTTGCTTTGATGATTCGTTTATTACAGCGAATGTAGCTGGGAGCGGCTCCCGCTTTGAACAGCTCGGTTTTTCCTGTATAGAGGTCTATTCTGCATATATCTAATGTGGCGAAACTTTCGTCGGAACTTTTTACTAACAGTGAGTTGTTGATGATTTCGAGTGCGCCCGTCAGCCCAATTCCCGCGCGCAGGAGCTTGACTAACATTCCGCACGCGAACGCCGAGTCAATACGCGCCCTGCTGCCGCTGCCCATGCCGTCGGACAGTATGATGTAAGCGTAACCTTTGCCGTCAACGAAACTTTCGTAGTAGTCTCCGCAAGAGCGTTCGCCGGATTTTGAGAGTTGGTGCGCGCCGTACTCCACCGCGTAGACAGCACGCTCATACATGGTGAATCGAAAGGACTCGCCCGAGTTGATGGTTTCGGGTAGGTCGAATTGCTTTTGCAAAACTTCCGACACTAAGTCACCCAAGCGTGCATCGTCACAGGTGAGCTTGCCTTTACCGTAACCCTCTATTGAAATGCGGCTTGATTGTGCGTCACCCGACGGCGTAACCATGACTGCCACACGAGGGCGCGTGATTCCGTTTTCGGAGAGGATTTTCTCCACGCGCGACGCCAATGTGCGGTCGTAATGCGAACAGTCGGCGAATTCGTCGGACATTTCGAGCATGAGGTTTTCGGTGGCGGACAGTTGTGCAGTCAACACCGTTCGCATTTCGGCGATTTTGCGGTTGGCTGAGTTAATCGTCACGTATTCGCGATGACGCTCCTGCAAAGCGTACAACAACTCCTGCGTATGCGTACAACGGGCGGCTAAGTTAGCAGGTAACCCGTTTTCGGATAACGGTTCACCTTTACGCAACCCCGATGTCAGTTTGTTCAAACCGCGTACGGTGTCGTTATATTCCTCGCCCCAACACATCATGTTGTGTTTGCACTTGCGGCAGACAATATCCCCGGCGGCGTTGTATACCCACGACAGGTCTTTGGTATTGCGCTTGTCCAATATTTCGCCCGCTTTTTGTATGGCAGACTTAACGTCACTCAACGCGCCGCCCGCAAGCCGCAGACGTTCGGAGAATATTTCCGACGGTGCGCTCCCCGAATCTTTCCGTATTGCGGATTGGTGAGGAACAGCGCGTGAGAAAATCGTGTCAATGGGGAATATTATATAGAGTATACTCCCTGCCGCCGCCGATGCAATGACGGACAGGTTGTCGGGGGTGAATCCCACTGTTGCCGTCCCGAGAGCCGCCGCGAATACAAACCCTGCCGCCTGTGTGACGCGCGCCGCGCTCATGCGGGCGGCTAAGTGTGCGAACACTGCGGACGCAGTTGCCGCCGCCGCGAACACCACCATGCCCGATGACAACTCCGGGGCGGCGATAATTACGCCTGCCGCCGTGAGGATTCCCGCCGCACTTCCTCCTGCATAGCTGTATTTGCGTGCTGCGGCTAATGCAGCAACCGCGCCTACGATGATGCCTGCGTTCAGTGATAAGTTCAGCGTTTGAGAGAAGTTTACCAAGACCGCCACCGCGAATATTGCGGCAAATCCGGGGGCGGCGGCGGTTGTGGACTTTGTGAGCAAACGCAGTCTTCCTTGTGCCAAACAACGATAGGTCAGCATGAGACAGTAGGACAGCACACCGCAGAGAACCGCCGCCGTGATTGCCGCGATTGTTTCAGCAGGGCGGACGGAAGAAGTCACCCCCACAATTGCGACGCTGATGCTTGTCAGGATTGCCGAAGCGATGTTTATGACTTTGGCAGAACTCCCCGCGCCGCCGCCAAGTAAAAAGCGGAACGCCCCCACCACTAACATGATTGACAACGTGGGAATCGCCTCGAATATTTGCCCCTTGAACAGGAATGCCGCCGCCGTTCCAAGTAGTGCGAAAAGCGTGTCGCCTCCCGAAAGGCTACCGATTAGTGCGACTGTCAGCGGTGATATTGTGCCGAATGTCTCCGATGCCGCGACGATTACAGCCGCCGCGAAAATCAAGGGGTATCGCAAGTAGCTGCCGTTTCGTTTAGCGAAGCTATGTATGTTATTTTCCATGGTTTCACTTCCTTATTATTTGATTGATAACATTATATAGTGCTTTTTGTGCGAAGTTTGTCATAGTATGGTAGGTGATTAAAAATTTATATAATGTTTTCTTTATTGAACGCATTTTGGATATGTTTTGTGTTCATTATTTACATTATACTACAAAAATAATGTAAAATGAACATAAAATCTATTTATTGTGGGTGTGTTTTATGGCTATTAAAAGTTTATCTATCAGAATAGACAGCGAAGTGTTGAATAAACTTCATGTTGTGGCAGATTATGAAGGGCGGTCTGCGAATAGCCAAATTTTGATTTTGATTCGCGATTGTATTGAGCAGCATGAAGAAAAACATGGCAAAATTGCATTAAAATAACCACCCCACGCTGCCGCGCGTATCACTTCTGCGATGACAAGACAAGGTTCTATGCGGAATTGCGGGGAAATATGCAAAGAAAAGCAAAAAAGTTTCAAAAAGTTTGAAAAAAGGGGTTGACATTTGAAA
>WRJN01000151.1 GCA_009778605.1 Oscillospiraceae bacterium | reverse complement strand
TCATGCAGTCGGACGTGTACGCCGTGCGTTGCAAGTGTGTGCGCCGCCTCGACCCCTGCCAACCCCGCGCCGATTACCGTGATTGTCATAGCCGTGTGACAGGCTTGCCGTCTTTGTCTAACAGCGGCGTTAATCCGCCTGCGTTCATCTCCCTGTGCCAAAGATAATGCACACCTGTAACCGTGTCTACTATAACAGTATTATTGCTGTTAATCGCAGAACCTTCAGATAAAACCGTATGAAAGCGTTTTAGGTTATTCATCACAACTCTCCTATGCTCATTATGCCGAGTGTTCCATAATAACAACTTCTGTTTTGATTGCTTTTACATCAGCAATAATCTTTTCGATTTGCTCAATCATTGTCATGGTATACGCGACTTCGCCGCATTGCGCGCACTTAAAACACGGCACATTCTTAGATAATCACCATGCAGTTATCTAACTCGGAGAAATCGGAAAATCCTTGTGTAAAATCGCCGCGAACGGATTTTCGGACAGGTCTATTATAGCACTTATTATGTCGTTGCCGATTATACACCTTTTTCTGATTCGTTCTGAAACATGATACGTCATGACAATGTTGTCTTTGTGGGAACATAAATCACGCATTGTTTGAATCATCACAACTCTCCTATGCTCAACTGTACGCTCCCCGATGCTAACGTCCCTGCCACGGGAATTGTCTTCGTCCGATACTTGTCTGCGCCGCGTACCATGCCCTCTGCGAACACCGCCGACGACTCCAACGTAGTCTTAGTCAACCGCATGACCTGAACGCCCTGCGTATCACGGCTTGCTTTCGCCAACACCAACGCCGATGAAAAAATCATGACTTTCCCTGCCGCAGACTTCAAAATAAACTCAGTGTTCTCGTCTTCGTCGGGGTGAATCTTAAACATCGCCACAAGCGGCGAATTGACGTTCAGCGAATTGGATAACTTTTTACGCTTAGTCTTAGTCACGAACGACGAAAGCGGAACTTTCGCGCATTTTCCGTTCTCAAAGAACATGATGATATTTTCGGAAAAGTCCGCCGTGTGAATCATACACAACAGCTTTTCATCTTCGTCAAACTCCAACGTAGAGGGAATGTAATCCCCCATGACACTTGCCTTAGTGTCCTCAAAGTCACCCGCCCGCGACTTATACGCCACTCCTTTATCGGTGAAGAACAATAACGCGTCCCGATTGTTGGCGTTTTCGGAGGCGTGATGAGCAACCACGGCATCGCCTTCTTTGAGCTTGTGTTCCCCGCTCATACGCAGGGACTGCGGTGTGATTTTTTTGAAATAGCCGTCTTTGGTCAAAATAATGTTGACGGGATAATCGGGGACTTCCTCCGCGACGCTGCCCGACTCCGCGGCAATGTCCGCCACTCCGTACAGCAGTTCCGTGCGGCGCGGTTTGCCGTACTTGGCGGCAATCTCGCGCAAATCAGCAATAATCAGCGAACGAATCTTGCGCTCGCTCCCGAGTATTTCCTGCGACTCTGTTATAGATTGCTTGAGTGACTCGATTTCTTCGGTGCGTTTGAGAATATAAGCGCGGTTAATGTGCCGCAGTTTGATTTCGGCAACATAATCCGCCTGCGTCTCGTCAATCCCGAACCCCACCATCAAATTAGGCACTACTTCGCTTTCCTCGTCCGTTTCGCGAATAATCTTGATTGCCTTATCAATGTCCATGAGAATCTTTTTGAGCCCTAACAACAAATGCAGTTTCGCCTGCATTTTGCCGCACTCAAAGTTAATACGCCGCTTGACGCACGTAACCCTGAAACGCGTCCATTCAGCGAGTATCCCGGACACGCCCATTACAATGGGGTTGCCGTTGATTAGCAGATTAAAGTTACAGGAAAAGCTGTCTTGCAAAGTCGTCATTTTGAACAGCTTTTGCATGAGCGCGTCGGGCTCAACCCCGCGTTTTAGGTCGATTGTCAGTTTCAGACCCGACAGGTCGGTTTCGTCGCGCGTGTCGCTGATTTCCTTGATTTTCCCTGCCTTGACGTGTTCGACAATCTTGTCGATAATCGCCTCAATGGTGGTAGTAGGCGGAATCTCGGTCACTTCGATGCAGTTCGCAGCTTTGTCGTAGATGTACTTTGAGCGCACTTTGAATGAGCCGCGCCCCGTCATGTAGATTTGCTTGAGTTCGTCCTCGTTATACAGAATATAGCCGCCACCCGGGAAGTCGGGCGCAATCAGCGTAGTCAGAATCTCATCAGGATTCAAGGCAAGTTCGGGGTTTTTCATGAGCAATTCGGTGATTTTACACACCTCAGCCAAGTTAAACGGGCATATGTTGCTTGCCATCGAAACGGCAATCCCTATATTAGCGTTGACGAGAATGGACGGAAACTTCGTGGGGAGCAGAACAGGCTCTGTCGTGGAATAGTCATAGTTGGGCACAAAATCAACCGTGTCGCGCTCAATCTCGCCGAATAATTCCGCACAGATTGCTTCCAACTTAGCCTCGGTATAACGCGACGCGGCATACGCCATATCCCGCGAATACGCCTTGCTGAAGTTGCCTTTGTTGTCAACGTACGGCACTAACAGCGACTCGTTACCGCGCGTGAGCCGCACCATTGTTTCGTAAATCGCCGAGTCGCCATGCGGATTGAGCCGCATAGTCTGCCCGACTATATTCGCCGACTTAGTACGCGAACCCGTAAGCAGACCCATTTTGTACATGGTGTACAGGAGTTTGCGGTGGCTGGGTTTGAACCCGTCAATTTCGGGCAATGCGCGCGAAACAATCACGCTCATCGCATACGGCATATAGTTTTCTTCAAGCGTTTCGACAATATTTTTTTCGCTGACTTCCCCTGCGCCTTCAATATAAGCAGTGGGGAGATTTTTTGTTTTAGGT
>WRJN01000150.1 GCA_009778605.1 Oscillospiraceae bacterium | reverse complement strand
TGTTAAGTCAAAAGTGCTGATTGCCTTGCCGTCAATGACAAACTTAATGTCAGACTTCCAGAAAATTTCACCAACAACGAACGAAAGAGGGGAAATGCTCAAAGTACGCTCTTTATCCAATGGCGAAACGCCGAGGTCAAACGTGGTATGTTCATTGATTACGTAGTCGGTGGTAAACGTCCCACGGAAAATCCACAATTCTATTTCGCCGTCGGGGTTTTGCAAGTACGTGCTATATTTAAGTTCAAGCTCTCTGTCGCCCGGGAATAAGAATCCCTTATTAATGGTAAAATGCGGCGCGGACATACAGTACGTTGTGTCATTTACCGAAGTAGCGACAAAACCCCAACTGATTCGTTCTGCCACGGACTTAATGTCCAACCACACTTCTCCGAAATAAGGTGCTTGGTTTTCTCTGTCGGTAAATTTTTTGAAGATTTTGCTAACATCGTCAACAACGCTCCACCCGTCGGCTAACCGCACTTCATACGTGAGCATCATGCAGTGTGTGTCCCCCCGCATATCCGTGATGATAAAATCAAAATCGTGGCTGTTCTCAATCACGTTGATTTCGCAAGGGTTGAGGTCAGGCGTTCCGCAACGTAGAGGCTCGGTCACATCAGCAGTCGCCGTTTCGTCAGGAGTTTCGCAGTCAATAATCCCTGCTTCGTCAACGGCAGTCGCGGTTTCGTCAGTCACTGTTTCATCAATAAAGCTGTCAGTCGCCTGCGTGTCGCTGTCGTACGAGCTAACCGTGCCGCCGTTCCCAAGCGGATTGAGGAATACAGCCGCAGCGACGATTAGCGCAATCATTGCCGCCCCCGACAGCGCGAACGGCAGCGTACTCACGCGCGTTCTGCGTGAATCAAACTCCGCAGTTTTTACGATTTCGTCGATAAAGACGTTATCACGTCCACTCGGCGAAACTAACTCAAACACTTTTTTATAGTTTTCTTTCATAACCTACTCTTACCTCTCTCTTCTTCATCTTAACCAAACCCCTCTGCCAAAAGCACTTCTTTTAGTTGACTTCGCGCCCGCCCAAGTTGTGTGGTGACTGTTGTTTCCCGAATGGACAACATCGCGGCGATTTCCTTTACCGAATACCCCTCGTAATAGAATAAGTAGATTACGGTGCGATACTTTGGCTTTAAGCCGTCGATGTACTGATACAACTCCAGGCAATCTTCGGGGAGTGCTTGCGCCGCAGTCGCTTCGTTGAAGTCGCTCCGACGGGACTGCCACACAGAGCGCAGAAGGCTCTTAGAGCTGTTCATTGTCACGCGAATCAGCCACGCTTTGATGTTTTCGGGCGCGGCGAAGTGTTCGTCGCTTTTGTAGAGTTTCAAAAACACGTCTTGCGTAATATCGTCCGCGTCGTGAACATCTTTACAGTACCCGAACGCGATTCTGAACACCATACTGCGATAATCTCGCACGGCTTCATTGAACGCAACGTCATACATCGGCTCACCTCCTTGAACAGTCTGAGAACAGGCTCTATATAATTTATAAAACGTCTTATAGAAATAAGACGTTTTATTATTCTGTTATGTCACACAACACTAAAAAAGTTTTTCTATCCCTGAATCATCGCCAACTTAGTCCCCTTATAATCGTGCAAGTAAACTTTATCGCCTGTGTTCAGATTAAAATTGAGTTGCATCCATTTAAGATTAGGCGCGTTGTTACTCGCTGCGTAAATCCGTACGGACTTTTTCGGTTGAATTATCACGGCAGAAACACGGAACTTATTCTTGTTGCCGACTTCGTTCGTGATGTACAACCCCCGCGCCGATAAAATCTTATCGGTAGGGTTATACAACTCAATCCAACCACCGTTCACGTCAATCTTGCTCACGTGAATCTTATCCTCGGGGAAGAGCGGCTCATCAGGCTCAGGCGCGCTTGTTGCAGGCTGAGAAAAATCCGTGGTTGGGCTTGTTGACCCGGGTGTCGTCGGAGGTGTCGGAGTCGTCGTTCCACCCGGGCCGCTCGTGTCCGACGGTGTAGTCGGCGGTGTCGGTGGGGTTGTGGGCGGCGGAGTTGTAGGCGTAGTGGGAGTAGTCGGCTGAGTCGTGCCGCATATCGCGCAGTTGGCTAACGTACAAGTTGTGCCGCAAATCGTGCAGTTTTTGCCGCCGCAAGTGGCGATTCCGCAAGTTGTGCATTTGTGTCCGGGATTAGCGCAGTTGTGGCTGTCGCGATTCGCCGCATACATACTTATAAAGAGGTTGTGATATTGTTCAGCGTGAACATTAGGGCCCGCCAATACTGTTTGTGCGGCAGTTTTTGCGGCACTCGTACCGCTCATAGTGCTGACTAACTCGCTAAGATTTGCTTTGCTTGCTTGTTTAGTCAACGTAATGCTGTCCACCATATCCCACTGTGAGGACGATGTTTGCCAAAACGCCTTGAACGTCAACGTATTACCGTCAACATCAAGCGTGTTGTACATGGGCTTGTTCTTGCCTTGATTAGGCTGATTAAAATGGTGAGTGTACGCAAGCCATGCCGTTGCATCTTTATGCACTGTATACCCCGTCTCAACGTCTGAGCTGTTGAGGAACAAACCATACTTGTCAACGTCACACGGAGAGCTTGACGTGATAAACGTCGTACCTGTCGGGTTTACAATCGTTCCGGCGTGTTGTCGGTCGGAGTATCTGCCATAGTTAGCCATCATTTGACCGCTGTTTACCGAAGCGTTATTCCTCATCGGTTTTGAGCGGAAGTACGCATGGTCATGCCCGCTGAACACAATGTCGATTTTATTGTCGTCCATAAACTTAGACCAAGACGCACGGCTGCTGTCCCAGTTAGAGTTGGAGCGGTTGGAGTGATACCCCGCACCGTAGAGGCTGGCGTGCATGGTAACGATTCGCCACTTAGCGGTGGGGTTAGACGCGATTGCCGCATTCATGGTGGTGGTATGCGCG
>WRJN01000149.1 GCA_009778605.1 Oscillospiraceae bacterium | reverse complement strand
ATTTTTCGTCAGACAAGGCGAAAAACGCAGAAATGCTTTGTGCATTTCGAGTATTTTCAACGCAGTATGGCGGAAAATTGACCGCAAAGACACCGCATTTTAATTTCGCAAGAGGTCTATTGTATAAGGAGTTAGTATGAGCGATAATAAAAAGAATTCTACAGTAATAGAAGCCGCAGGATTGGAATCCCCGATGATTGCGGACGAGGGCGCAAGCCTAATGATAAAGCCGCGCGAAATAATCCCGATTATGGCACAGTCAGCCGACCCTCTCGGGTCATACACTGGAACACCTGCGGGTGCTGAGAACACCGCCGAGGGAAAAACACCTGTTCAGGACGCAGATGATTTATGAACAAACGCGCGCTACAGAGCCAACAGGTTCTCAGGCGCGCTTTTCGTTTCCGTGCTGAATTAACCGAACGATTACGGGAATGAACACCATGTTAATGCCCAACTCCACCAAGAAGTTCGTACCCACCATGCCGAAAAAGATTGACGACGCGCCGCTTTCAAACCCCTTTGTCGCCCCCCACTCGGTTATTTCGGGCAGGAAAAACAAATATGAGCCGATGACGAATACTCCCGTGTTCACAATCGGGCAGATAATCCCTGCCGCGATTGCCGCAACGGTGCGGTTCTTGACGATTACCTCCGCGAACAGCTTGTAAACCCCGCCTGCGGCAAGCCCTGCCAATGCGCCTTTGACTAACACCGTAGCCACCGTGCCGCCTTGATTGATGGAGAAAAACCATGCCGCATCTCCCGAAATCAACACCGCCGCGCCGAACGCCAACCCCAACCACGCTCCTGCCCTCACGCCGATGACCGCCGCACCTACTGTAATGGGAATCAGCACGAGGGATATGGCGAACACGGGGAATACCGCCCGCGTGGCTAACGCGAGAAGCTGTAATACCACCACCACCGCCGTTAATATGCCGAGAAGTGCCAAATTGTGCGTGCGCGAAGCCGCCACTTTTCTATTGTTTGTTTTTGCCATGTTTGTCCTCCTAATAAGTATTCATATTATATATAATTCGCAAGCCCTGTGATACTAAGATTTTATCTATTTCAATGTCGCGCTTACAGTAGGGCAGGATTACGCTTGCAAAGCCGCCTGTAGCGATTACTTTACATTCGCCTGACTTAACACCCAACTCCGCCTCAAACCGTTCCACTAAACCGTCAATCATACACGCCGCGCCGCACAGAATGCCGTTGCGGATACAGTCGGGCGTGTTCGTGCCGATGACCGAGTGTTTAACCGCCTCTGTGCCTACTAACGGCAAGAGTGCCGTTTTTGCCGCCATCATATCGAATCCGATTCCCACACCCGGCGCGAGTACGCCGCCGATTAGTGCGCCGTCCTGCCCGATTACCATGAGTTTGGTGACGGTGCCTAAATCCACCGCGATACACGGCGCGCCCGCTTGCCAATACAGCGTTTTGACCGCGACTGCTCCGCACACCAAGTCCGCTCCGAGTTCAGTGGGATTGTCAATCTCAATGTTCAGACCTGTTTTGAGACCGGGTTCGACAACCAACGATTGTATGTTCAAAAGGTTCACGATTGCCGCAACAATATTGCGCGTGACAGGCGGCACAACCGACGAAATAATCGCGCCCGTGAACGCGCTTTGTGACACGCCGTACAGCCGCAAAATATCGCTCAACATAACGGCATATTGGTCTGCCATGCGTGATATGCTCGTGTCAATGCGGGACTCAAAGAGCCGCTCGTCACCTTTGAATACGATAAAAACTATATTGGTGTTACCCACGTCAACCGTCAGAATCATGCGGTTTTTCCCCTTTTTGTACAAGTTTGCCGTATAATTATACCACAATCTGCACCGAATGTCAAGCAAATTTTTTGAGTGTATTTTTACAGGGTAGATAATGGAAGATTTTTTATATGATTTTGTTGACAATCGCTGTGAAATATGCTATGATAACTATAAAGAGCGTGTACCAATAGTCGTTCGCGGTTAAATTCAGGCGAATTTTGCATCCTGCAGCGTTAAAATTTTTCGCAAGGCACAAAGCATTATGAAAAATTTTGTCTTGCATGGCACAAAATTCACTCTGAATTTACCACGCTCAGGCTATTGGTGCACGCTCTAAAACAAGAATATTGAGGTAATTAAAGAATGGCAGTTAGTGAAATTCGTGATAATGGATTGTGGGAATCCGGCAAGCGCAAGATTGACTGGGTGGAGGCTAATATGCCGCTTCTGCGCGGAATAAAAGACGAGTTCGAGAAGACCAAACCGTTTACAGGTCTGCGAGTCGCTCTGTCGGTTCACCTGGAAGCGAAAACCGCCTACCTCTGTAAAGTTTTCGCGGCGGGCGGAGCGGAAATGTATATCACAGGGAGCAATCCGCTTTCTACACAGGACGATGTCGCGGCGGCTTTGGCACATGAGGGGTTGAATGTTTTCGCGTGGTACAATGTCACCGAGGAGGAATACAATCGCCACATCACGAAAGTTATAGAATCCGCCCCCCATATCATCATTGACGACGGCGGGGACTTGGTCACGCTGATTCACACCAAATATCCTCAACTGCTCGAAAACGTGATTGGCGGTTGTGAGGAAACCACCACAGGGATTCTACGCCTTATCGCGATGGAGAAAGCCGGTAAGCTAAAATTTCCGATGGCGTTGGTCAATGACGCTGATTGCAAACACTTGTTTGATAATCGCTATGGTACGGGTCAATCGGTTTGGGACGGAATCAACCGAACCACCAACTTAATCGTCGCGGGGAAAAACGTCGTCGTAGCGGGTTACGGCTGGTGCGGAAAAGGCGTGGCAATGCGGGCGAAAGGGCTTGGCGCCAAAGTCACCGTTACCGAAATCGACCCGATTAAAGCGATGGAAGCGGTGATGAACGGTTTCAATGTAATGCCTATGAATGAAGCGGCGAAAACAGGTGACTTTTTCATAACCGTGACAGGGTG
>WRJN01000148.1 GCA_009778605.1 Oscillospiraceae bacterium | reverse complement strand
ATTTAAGGGCAGAAACGGCAAATATCCGCATTTTATCAGGCTTGAAAAAATTGACAAAAAAGAAATTCTGCATTTCAAATCGAACATTCCGGCGGGGGAGTGGAAAAAGAATATAGACCGCTTAGAATCAGCGTTTAACTGTTCTATTCGACGTATCGAACAGAGCCAAAAGAGCAAAAAAATTGTCAAACTGACTACTGTATCGACTGACTACCAAATCCCCGAAATGATACGTTGGAATGATAAACTCATTGACAACGGCGACGGTGTAATGGTAATCGGTGTAAGCGATTTAGACACGCTCAAATTCGACTTAAACCGCACACCGCACGTATTGGCGGCAGGTGAAACAGGGAGCGGCAAATCGGTGATTCTGCGGTGTATGTTGTGGCAGATGATAAACAAGGGTTGTCGAATTTACATGATTGACTTCAAGGGCGGCGTCGAGTTTGGCAAAGCCTACGAACAGTACGGCGAAGTCATCACAGAGCGGGAACGTGCGTTAATCGTGCTTGAAATGCTTGTAAACGAGAATGCAAAGCGGTTGACGTTGTTTCGCGACCTCGAAGTAAAGAACCTCAAAGAATACAACAGCAAAACAGGCTCAAACCTATGTAGAATCGGCGTATTCTGTGATGAAATCGCCGAAATGCTTGACACAAAGGGCGTTGCGAAGTCCGAAAAGCAGATTTACGAAAAATTAGAGGGCGCGCTGTCTACGTTGGCGCGGCTGTCGAGGGCAACAGGCATTAACCTGTTTTTGGGAGTTCAACGCCCCGACGCGAACGTGCTGACAGGGCAAATCAAGAACAACGTCCCTGTGCGTATTTCAGGGCGGTTCGCGGACAAAGCCGCGTCGGAAATCGTTCTCGGCAACACGTCGGCGTGTGACCTCCCCGACGTCAAAGGGCGGTTTATCTACAAAATGGGCAATGAAACGGTGGAGTTTCAAAGCTATTACTTTGACGACGACAAGGATTTACGTGACCGCGAGGAGTTAGAACAAGATTTAGGCATAACGCAGGGTGACTTGCTGACACACTTTGAGGACGCGCCAACCGTCCCCGACACAATCCCGCAAACGCCGCTAATATCACAAATTCAGGCAATTCGCGCCGACATTGAAAGTATCAATATGAACGAGGAGGACTTTGAGTATGGATAAGGCTGAAAAAGCGGCGAAAACGCCTGTTGTCAAGCCGTATAAGGACACAGAGCAGAAAATACGCAAGAAGAGCGGAATGATTGCACTGCGGGTGGTGTTGTGGGGATTTATCGGGTTCATATTCCTGCGCGGCGTGATTACGTCTGTACGCCCTGATACAGCGGGGGAGGCGTTGAAAGTGGTGCGGAATTTTCGGACGGAGCTGTCAAACGTACAAATGCTTGACGGCGAAATACAAGCGTTCGCAGAACAGTTCGCGGTTGAGTATCTAACGTACGTTGCGGGTGGTGAGGACGACCAACGCGCACGGTTGAGCAGGTTCGCAGTTACCGCCGTCATCGACGCGGCTAACTCGAGGCTTGCAAAAGGCAGTAGTTCTGCGCCGCTGTATGTCAACGCATACCGCAAAGAGGCGTATTCGGACACGCAGTATGACGTGTACGTCGCGGCATTAGTGCAGTACACGAGACAGGGGGATAAAGATGATGACGGTGAAATCCCCATAATCACAGAATCACAGCGCGCGACACTGCGAATCCCTGTTGCGTTCGACAACAACCGTTACATCATCGAGGGAACGCCGCAGTTTGTCAATGACGACGTAAAGTGGCATGAATACGAGGTGGAGGCATTCTCGGGTAAAGAAGTCAGCGATAATAAGCGCAAAGAGTTGTCAGCGTTTTTGAATGACTTTTTCAAGGCGTATTACGAGGAAAATCAAGGGCTTGTGGACGTTTTCTTAGACCCCAACGCCGATAAAAGCGGTATGCAGGGTTTGAGCGGACTGCTGACGTTTGATAAAATCGACGGCGGTCTGATGTATCACACCGAGAACGCAAACGAACTCATCGCGCTGATGACGTTATACGTCACCGACAGAAACGACAACCAAGTACAGCAGAATTTTACCGTGTCTTTGATTGAGCAGGACGGACGATTTTTCGTCAGTCGGCTTGATACAAGAATAAATAATTTGAACATAGGGGGGTAAAGGAAATGAAAGAAAACAAGGTAATCAAACGAAAGCGTGAGCTTAAACAAACGCTTAGGGTGCTGTCAGTGTGTACGGTTGTAGCAACCACAATCATCATGTTGACTCTCGGCGTTTCGGCGGCAGGTGAAAATTATGTGAAAGGTGTAGGAGAGTTAATTTTTGATAACGTAGCATGGGTTATTCTAATAGTAGGGTTGTGCGGTGCAGGGTTTGCGGCGGTTAAACGTAATTACACAGCGGCACTCATAACCGTCGGTGTTACTGCGGTTCTTTTTGTAGTTTTTGATAACGCAGAAACAATTATAACAACTGTTGGTGATGTTATAAAAGACGCAATGGGCATATAAACTAAGCCTACACAGCAGGGGGCAACCCCTGCGTACATACAAAAAACTAAGGAGAGTAAATCATGGATAACGAAAAGCAAGACTATGTCATAATCCGTTCATACGCTAAGACGTGGAAAATTGACAGCAGAATTTACGCAATAGGTAATATCATACTACCGTTCCCGATTACCATGACCGAAGTAGGGTATTTCGTCATTTCGGTGCTGTTGGTTCTCTTGATAAGCTCTGTCATACCACCGTTGACGGCGATTCCGTCACTCATACGCTATTTGGTTGCACCAATCATGCTGACACGAGTAGTCAGTCGGCAAAAGGTGGACGGTATGAATCCGATAAAGTTTTTTGGTACGCTGATTGTACATCTGTTCACGAATAAGCTGTACGTAGAACGGTTTAAGTACCATAATCTCCGCGAAAACAGTAAAAATAAATTAGATTGGTGGTGTTCTCGTGTTAAGTTGTCCGATACATTACGTAGAAAAT
>WRJN01000147.1 GCA_009778605.1 Oscillospiraceae bacterium | reverse complement strand
GGCCGCTTCGGCAATCTGAAGATAAATTGGTGCATTTGCGTTAAAATCCAAGAATTTCACCTCTTTCCTTAAGACAAGTTGTATTATTGTACTAATGCCTTAATACAACTATACAATTCTTATTTTCTTTTGTCAAGAAGTTTTTTATACTATTTTTGAATTAGAAGATTACTCTCTCGCCAAACGACAATTTTTTATAAAGATTTTCATTCGGAAATAATATTAAAATCTTGCATTTCCTATATGTTATAATGAAATGTGCATTTTGAGGCTCGCAGAGCCTAATAATTTTATCTTAATTTAGTGGGTGATGATTATGAAACAACAATTACAGGTTCGGATTTATCCGGACGGAAAAATAAACGCTAAGACGCTAGGAATCAAAGGAGATAAATGCACCGGCTACATATGGGCGGTCAGCCATTAACACAGCTTGCACCTATGCCAACCATTTTCAATGATGTATCATTGTTAGAACAAACACTGCGGGAGCATGGCCTTACCGTAAATGTTATCTCTGATAACCAAGTATTGTGCCAAGCAGGCAACGCTGTGTTAGATTATTCCAGACAGACGAGAATACAAACAAAATGTACAGTCCTATACATATACCAAATTAATGGAAAATCTTACCGAAAGCAATATGAACGTTGTGGAGGAAACGATTTTAGAGGATAATTCCATCCTGCTGACGATTGATATATAATGCTGATTCCTCATCGCCCGTACAGTCCAATTTTGACAAAACTTCTGCCCTTTCTCGATACCCCGCCAACTTCCATTAATTTGACGCGTCCTAATCCCCGCACCGACAGCAGGGATTGTTCGCTTACTTCTTTGTCCGGTTTTAAGCAAAGCTGATGGTTCAAACTCACACGTCCGGCTATAATGTATTCGACAACTTTTGTTCGGGACAACCCAAACGCCGCACAGAGAACCGCGTCCAACCGAAGTGAAGCCACCGTATCGGTCTTAATGGTCAACTCTTCCTCATGGACCGGCAGCTCGTCAAGACTGATTACCGACGCCTCTATACCCATACGTCCTGCTTTGGTAAAGTGTTCGGCGATATAGCCGCCAAGCTCCGGCAGGCAAACAAACGCGGCAAAGGGTTCATTGACGAGAATATCGCCAATTGTGCCGCGCTCTATGCCAAGTCCCATTAGTGCGCCTAAAATGTCGCGGTGTCCAAGTACATCCTGCGGGCGATGGACTATTTTCAGCGCGGCGAACAGTTCCGTCCGCTCATAGTTGCCCCAATCGGGATTTGTAAAAATGGCTCGTGTGCGTTCCGCTCCCTCGTATCCGCCATCGAATGCGAGCATCACGTCACGTCTGCGCGAAAAACGCTCTGCGGCACTTTGTGCTTCTGCCGGTGAAAGGAATTTTGATGCCGCGCAGCCTGTTTTGATCGCTTTGCTTGCTAAATCATTCATGCGGACAAGGAGTATGTCGTTTTCGTTGGTCACAGACCACACCTCCCGCAAGTATCCGCAAGCGGACAACCGCTACATAACGGCTTTTTGCGGCAGTGTTCTTTTGCGTTGATTACGATTAGAGCGTGGTAGTTGTTATAGACGGCGGAACTTGCGGGGATATGCGCCTCAAAATATTTTTTCACAGCGTCATAACCGGTTCCTGCGTCAATCGGGTAACGTCCGCAGAACCGCATGGTATACGCGTCCACCACGAACGACGGGAATCCGAAAGCGTACAATAGGATTGAATCCGCCGTCTCTTTGCCGACGCCCTTGACGGATAAAAGCTCTGCCCGAACATCTTCAAGGGACTTCTCGCGGACTTTCTGAACGTCAAAACCGTACTGCGCAAACCACGCAGTCACGGATTTTAAGTACACTGATTTCTGATTGAAAAACCCCGCGGGACGGATAATTTCCGACAACTCCGCAAGTTCCATATCTGAAACGGCTTGCGGGGACAATTTGGCTCCAAAGTTCGCGAGAGCTTTTTCCACATTGCGCCATGCCGTATTCTGCGTAAGCACCGCGCCGACTATGACTTCATACGGCGTTTCGGCGGGTGGGTCGCGCCGAATCGTCGGCCACCAGTTTAACTGCCCGTATCGGACGAGCAGAGTTTCGTATATGAATTTAGGTTTGTTTTTCATGGCGTAAGCCCGTTTACAGCGTTCAAAAGCAGATAATGCTCGTCAGTATCAAGTTCCTCCAGCATAGCGTACAACACGCCGTTGGTACTGTTCTCTCGCTCCAACGCGCTGTTTTCGAGAATTTTTCTCAAACGCTTTAACGTTTCGTCAAGGGTTATGTCGTCCTCGTCACGGTGCGTAACATCTGCGCTAATCATATCAAAAATAATCTGTTTCACAGCTTCGGGAGCGTCCGCAAACCACTGTGCAACAGCCCTTTCCCGCTCTTTCTCTTTTTCAGGCGTACACCATTTAAAATCGTCGGGATTCCATTCAACCATCTCGCCGGGATTTTCAACTATTTCACGGAGTCTGTCGCTCTCATCGTCAACACGTTCCGCCGTGTACCCGTGAAACGTAATTTCCCACAACAGTTCTGCCGCACAAATGAGTTCGCCATACTTCGCGATTGATTCTTCCGAAACAGGCACGTCAATGAGTTCAATCCACGGAACAAAGTCCATACCATAGCTTTTCAACTCGCCGTTTTCATTCTCGTCCTCGTTGGGTGAAAGCATATTGCAGTGTATAGATGAGTTCGGCGCGCCGTTGTCAAACCTGTCAATCACCATTTCGCAAACCAATATGTTTTCTTTGGGATTATCATCAGCATGAAGAGACAGCAATTCCTCATATGCGGATTTGTATGAGTTAAAGCACTGTTGCGCCCTAAACGGCTTGCGTTGCATGTCGTGACGCATGGACAGTATATACCAAAGTTCCTCAAACGTGAATTTGCATAGCAGTTCATAAAATGACATTCGTTCACACCTACTTCACTTAATTATATAGTCAGTCAAAACTATCCTAATTTCTATTATACTGCAAAATGTTGTGGAAATCAAGTGTTTTTATAAAA
>WRJN01000146.1 GCA_009778605.1 Oscillospiraceae bacterium | reverse complement strand
ATCAAAGCGTTTATCGGGGAGGCTGCACGGTCAGGGATTGATATATTCCGCGTTTTTGATTCGCTCAACTGGCTCCCCAACATGGAGTATGCCATTGAGGAAATTATCAAGACAGGCAAAGTCGCTAACGTGACGATGTGTTATACCGGTAACGTGTCGGACGGTAAACGCGACAAGTATGACTTGCAGTATTACGTCGATTTGGCACGCGAAATTGAGCGGCGCGGCGCGCATATACTCACCATTAAGGATATGTCGGGATTACTGCGCCCGTACGCGGCGCAAAAGTTAGTGCGCGCACTCAAAAACTCGGTGGGCATTCCCATTCATCTTCACACGCATGACACGTCAGGCAATCAGACGGCGACGCTGCTCATGGCGGCGCAGGAGGGTGTAGATATAGTGGACACCGCGTTGTCGTCCATGTCGTCGTTGACGAGTCAGCCCGCGCTGAATTCGCTTGTGTCGGCACTCGAAGGTACCGAGCGTGATACAGGGTTGTGTTCGCTTGAGTTGCAGAAACTCAGCGATTATTGGGCGGACGTGCGCCCTTATTACGCGCCCTTCGAGGGGGACATCAAGACCCCCGAAACGGAAATATATCGTTTAGAGATTCCGGGAGGGCAGTATACCAATCTCAAGTCACAAGTGGCGGAAATGGGGTTTGGAGAACGGTTTGACGAAGTTAAGGCGAAGTATGTCGAGGCTAATTTAATACTCGGCGATATTGTGAAAGTCACGCCGTCATCTAAAATGGTAGGGGATTTGGCGATTTTCATGGTACAGAACGATTTGTCCGCCGATAATATCGTTGCGAAAATCGAGGGCGGATTGCCTGTTCCCGATTCAGTCGTGAGCTATTTCAAAGGGCTTATGGGACAACCGACGTTCGGTTTCCCCGAAGATTTACAGCGCGCCGTACTCAAAGGTGAGAAACCGCTCACGGGTAAACCGGGCGCGGAACTTAAACCTGTAGACTTAGACGAAGTGAAACATCATCTCGCGACACTCAAAGACAACCCGACAGAGCGCGACGCAATCAGCCATTGTTTGTATCCTAAAGTGTTTGAGGCGTACGTCAAGAACGTCCGCGAATACGGCAACGTCACGCGCATGATGTCCCACGTATACTTTATGGGTATGGCGCGGGGTGAGTCCACCGAAGTCGCAGTGGAGGACGGAAACACACTCATGGTGAAATACGTGGGTGTGGGGGAAGCGAACGACGACGGAACGCGAACCATGCAGTTTGAGTTGGACGGCGCGCGGAGGGACGTGCGCGTCCCTGACAAGACGGCAGTCGTGGACGGTGAATCGGCGCGCGTCGCTGATATGGACGATTTGCGTCATGTAGGGTCGAGCATTCCGGGGGGCGTGAGCAAGGTTTTCATCAAAGTCGGCGACAAAGTAGAGGTGAATCAGCCGCTGTTCACCATTGAGGCAATGAAGATGGAGACAAGCGTCACCGCGCGGACATCGGGCGTGATTGGTGAAGTGTACGTTAAAGAGGGGCAGTCGGTCAAATCGGGCGAGTTACTCGCCGTATTGAAATAGTAAGAAATAGAGGGGTGTATCATGAAAAGTCTTAAAAGAATCACGTCCGCATTCATTGCGGCGGCAATGTTGTTCACGTTTATTTCAACGGCGGCGGCTGAACCGCCCGAGCCTCCTCCTGAGCCCTCAGGCGGTGCGCTCACGCTCAACGAAGTCCGCAAAGACAGTTTGGCGGCGGACGGTGCGGTGAATCGTTACACTTTCACGCTGCCCACTGACGGGCAGGTGACTATGCTTTTTGAACGCCCGATTGTCACGAGCGGCGAGCCTGCGTGGAAAATCACCATGGACGACGGCAAGGGAAAGGACTTCTTCTTTTGGAATACGCGTGAAAAGCAAAACCGCGACCACCTCTTGCTGTTTGGGGACGAAACGTCTTCCAAAGACTACATCGGATACTTACCGGCAGGGACTTATAACCTCAACGTGGGGCAGGGTTGGAGCGGCGACCACTGGTTCAGGGGTAATGAGTATGAGTTGACTATCAGTTTTGTGCCTAATGAGGGCGCGTTCGAGATTGAGGACAATGACACCCCCGAGACGGCGACTGTGATTTACCTTGACGGCGAGGCAATCGAGCCTGACCCGCTTCCCGAAAAGATGACGTTCGGGCGAATGGGCGAAACCGCGCTTGACTGGGACATTGTGGAAGTTGACGAGGAGAACAACAAGATGTTGCTGCGTAGTGACCGCGTGATTGAAAACCGCGAAGTCACCGACGCGGAGCGCGAGCGCGTGTGGGCGGACAGTGACCTGCGTAAATACCTCAACGGCGTTTTTCTCGCCAACTTCAACACCATGGAACGGGAGTTGATTCTTGAAACGCAAATCAGCAACGAAAGCGATAATCAAGACGAAACAATGACAGATAAATTTTTCTTATCAGTTGAGGAAGATGTGGCGCGTTATCGTGAGGACGGCGGCGTTCGTCCGTCTGTGTGGATTACCGTTCCGCGAGAGCCTCAACGCGGCGCGGGCAGTATCATCGGCAACTTGAATCACCATCACGACGTTGACTATTTCACTTTTGAACTGCCCGTCACGGGGGAAGTGTCCATTCAGTTTGAAACGGAGGATACAGGCAAGCACGGTTCGTTCTGGAGCATTGAAATGGTGAATTTCGACAACCGCGAGGATATACTCCTGAGCGAGGAAGTCACCGGTGATGACTTTTTTGACGCTACGCAACTCGGTACAGACGAGCATATCGGGTTCTTGCCCGCAGGCACGTATCTGATTAAAATTGCGGTGGGATGGGGTGGCGCATACTGGCACAGAAATTATGACTACATTCTCTCGGTAAGTTATGTTGAGCGGATTGCTACGCTACAGTCGGGATTGATTGAGGACGAACCCAACGACACGCCTGAAGAAGCTACGCCATTGCCGCTCAACGAGACAATCACAGGGAACTTGTATCACTACACCGACGTGGACTGGTACACATTCACGCTCACGCGCAAAAGCAGTGTCTGGGTGCATTTCATGCGCGAGAATCTCGAACGCAACGGCGAATTATGGGGCATGACCGTCTACGCTGAACGGTTGGACGATAAGGGGGAGAAAATCCTCGTGCCTATGTGGTTCTCGTTCCAAGAAAATCCTGCCGATTATGACCATCAACAGCTCCACGCATTCGGTAACAAGACG
>WRJN01000145.1 GCA_009778605.1 Oscillospiraceae bacterium | reverse complement strand
ACGCGTTTCAAGTCGGACAGTACGCGAATTAACACTTCCACACGCTGTAGGTTAAACTGACCAGTGGGGTGTGCAAGCGTAGACGTTCCTACTTTTATTACAACACGCTTTTTGTTACTCAAATCTTTCATAAAATAATTTTACCACAAGAACGCCGATAAGTCAAGGATTTTTCGCCAACACACCGTCTTTTATCACGAACAGATGTTCTGCGCGTGCGGCTAACGTGTCATTATGCGTGACTATTACTACGGTTTTGCCGCGCTTGTGAATGGCAAAAATATGCTCAAGCACGTCTTTTTCCGACTCCGAGTCTAAATTTCCCGTTGGCTCGTCCATGAGCAGAATTTCGGGGTCATTGCTTAATGCGCGCGCAATCGAAACACGCTGTTGTTGCCCTCCCGAAAGTTGATTGGGGAGAAACGACGCTTTGTCGGACAAGCCCACTAACTCCAACAACTCCATAGCTTTACTGCGTTGTTCTTTCGCCTTGACTCCGCCAAGCATCATAGCTGTCTGGAGGTTCTCCAGTGCGGTCAAGTTAGGCAGAAGGTTGAAAAACTGGAACACGAACCCGATTTTGCTTGCGCGTACTTCGGCGATTTTGTTGCGATTCAGCGTCGCGATATTGATGTCGTCAATGTAGACATTGCCCGATGTGGGGCGGTCAAGCCCGCCGATGAGTTGCAGCAACGTACTCTTGCCATGCCCGGACGGCCCGACTATGCAGGAGAATCCTCCGCGCGGAATACTCAAGTCAACGCCGCGCAGTGCGTGGGTCCGAACCGCGCTCTTGCCATTGCTATACACTTTTTGGAGTGCTTCCGTGCGGATAATCGCGTTTGTATCAGCCATTGCTAATCGCCTCCACAGGTGTTAATTTTGACGCTTTCCACGCAGGATACAGCCCCGATAATACCGAAATGATGAGAGAAAACGCGATTGTCGTCACGACTAACTGCACGTCAACTTTCGCGCCAAGTTCCATGCCTTTTAACATGGTTTCGCTATGTTCTGCAACCATAGGCGCGATGACCAACGACGATACGTACCCCACGCATACGCCGAGTGCGCCGCCGAATAAACCGTACAGCCCTGATTCTAACACAAATGTGGCGAAAATCGTCCTGCTTTTACTTCCGAGTGCTTGCATAATGCCGATTTCGCGCCGACGCTCATACACGGCAGTCATCATAGTGTTGATAATCCCGAATGCCGCCGCCACTAACGCCACGCCCGCAACCATCTGCAACGTGAACTCCACCGAGCCGAGTATCATCAAGACCGAACCCAACATTTGTTCATTCGTCGCGATTTTGATGTTATTTGCCGCATTAAGCATTTGCTCCTGATAATCGTCAAACTTACGCATATCGTCCACTCGCGCCGTCATGTACGAAAGGCTGTCCTCGCGGTCAAACACTCGCTGTGCCACTGATATGGGCATATGAACCATGGCATCGTCGTTGCCGTCGGTCACTTTTAACACGCCAATGACTTCCAACTCAATTCCCGACTTAATGGGTAATTTGTCGCCGACTTCCACCTTGAATCGGTTCTTGATACTCTGCCCGATAATGACTGCTTCTTCGTCCTGCGACTCGAAGTATCGCCCTTCCGACATTTCCCAACCGTAAAACGCCTGCGTTTCGGCGGGGAGTTGCCCCGTCACAGGAACAGCTTGGTTTTCACCCGCCGTGGGGTTATAAATCATCATGCGGCGCGTCAAGTGCGGAATCACCGTTATACCGTCAATCGCAGCAATCGCCTCATATTCGCCGTATGCCAACCGTTCGGAAATCGCCTCACCTGTGATAATCCCGATTTGGTTATACACGCACAAGTCGTCCGGCACAATCACGAATCCGCCGCCTAACGCGTAGGTCTGCGCGGTGACTTCGTTACGCATATTTCCGCCGATTGCGAGCAACGCGACAAACGCCGCCATGCCGATTGTGATGCCCAACAGCGTGAACATGAACCGCCCTTTTCGCCGCAACAGATTACGCGCCACTAACTTTAATATATTCATATAGACTCAATCCTCGACTGTGTAACCTTCTAACACGACCACTTCACGAATGTCGTCAGGAGTGACTTGGCTTGTGTGTGCAACTGTCAACTCGCCAGTTTCAAGAACCAGCGTGACTTGGATTACACCGTCCATTGCCCCCACTTCACCGCCGATTGCATTTACGCATTTTTGACAAGTCATGCCGCTGACCGTCATCACAGTCGTGATTATATCGGATGTGTCTGCGGTGTCAGTCGTTTCGGAAGTGTCGGTGGTATCGGCGATGTCGGACGTTTCGCCGCTCGTGGTAATCGGTGCAGTGGTGGGATTCGTGGTGGAAGTGTCGCTCGGTTCTTTTTCGCCGCAAGCGGTCAGCGTGAGCAAAATCGCGCAAGACAGTATACAAATAAAAGTTTTTTTCATAATCAAACCATGCCTTTCAGTTAATTCAAAATCAGTATACCATAAAAAGCATAACTTGTCAATTACTTTTTCAAAACTGCTTGACTTTATTCGACATTTTATGATAAAATATAAGAGGGTTTGTGACAAAACGCTGTCATGAAACGTCTTATTATCATGAGGGGGTGTAAAATTTGAAAAGCAAACACAAACGCGCATTAACAAGCGGCGTTTTAGCATTGACGTTACTCGCAACCGCAGGGTTGAGTTTCAGCGCGCGTGAGTCACTTGAGCGCACGTTCTATAACAACGGTGACGTTATTGTAGACCAAGTTCACGCCGCGCCCACGCCTAACCTTGTACCTGCCGCGCCTCCGCCTGTTGACGAATACGACGAAAAACAAGACACTGCCCCTATGCCTGTTCGCCCCCCCTCGTTTAAGGAACGCGGCGCGGTATTTTCACACGAGGCAGGGCTTTATAAAAAAGAATTCCGCCTCAAACTGTCGCCAATTGACGGTGAGGGGGTTGTATACTACACCACAGACGGCAGTTGCCCCACAAAGTCATCCACTCGACAAGCATATAGTGAGCCTATCTTGGTGACAATGCCTGAACCCTCTAAATCTAAGCGCGCTGATGAATACGTGTCAGGCGTGAATGTACTCACTGTTAGTGCAGTGACAGTCACTGACGGCGTAACGAGTGAACCCTCCACACGCAGTTTCGTGCGCGGGACGGACGTGTATGAGCGGTTTGACCCTAATATGCTCATCTTTTCGATTTACGCCGACCCTTACGACCTG
>WRJN01000144.1 GCA_009778605.1 Oscillospiraceae bacterium | reverse complement strand
AGTTTATATTCGTGAACAATAAAACACGCCGCGCAAAAGCTAAAACAGCCGCAGTTGCGCCCGTTCCCACTAAAAAGCTCAACCCGCCGCTCGCACAGAAAGCCGCGAGCGTGAGCAAGACTAAACCGCCGCCACTCGTCAATGCAGTCAAGTATGAAGCGGGGGAGCGCGTCAAGCATAAAGTTTTCGGAGAAGGATTCATCACGGAAATCAGCGATATGGGCAATGATTCACTTCTTGAGATTGCGTTCGACAACGTAGGTACAAAGAAAATCATGGCGAATTTCGCAAAAGTCGAAAAAATTTGAGCAAAACTATTGACAAGCCGAAAATTATGGGGTATAATTGGGTTTGTATGATTAGTATTAAATAAGGAGTATAAAAGAAATGTCCATTATTGAGCTTATAAGCGCGATTGTTTTGGTTTTATCGTGTGTGTTGATTATATTGATTGTGTTCTTTCAAGGGGCACAAAAAGGCGGTATGTCACAGTCCATTACCGGTCAAAGCACCGACAACTATTACCAAAAGAACATGGGGCGTTCCAAAGAGATGAAACTCAAAAAATTCACCACTGTTTTGGCGGTATTGTTCTTCGGCGTTGCTATCGCCGTGAACGTGATTGCCGCGCACTGGGGCGGCGAAAAAGATGAAGAAACCGCTGACACTGTGCCTGTGGATACCTATGTTGAACCCACTGACAGCGAGTAAAACGCATTAGGGAGTGAAAAACTATGCCAAAATCACGGAATAAAGGCAAAGGCAACAAAAAGAATAGTAACAAAGCGGCAGGGCGTAAAGCTAAAGCCGCTTTGACGTTCAAAGGGGAGATTATTCGTGTAGGTCGTACGCATGGGTTTATCCGCCAACTGCCCGACGATTCGCACAAGAAAAAGTCGCTCAGGACTACCAAGGATTCGGAACTCAAAGAGTTTTTCGCATCGGGAAGGGATTTGCTTGGCGCAGTCGTGGGGGACGTTGTGTTGTTCGTAAAAGTCGCGCTTCCGCGTGAGACGGGCGGTCTGCACGAGGTAAAGGTAACGCAGGTGCTTAAAACAAGCGATAATCTGCTGACAGGGACGATTGTTAAAGACAACGAATCGGGGGATTTATGCCTTTCTCCCGACAGTTTCGGCTCGCGTTATCCGCTCAAAATTGCAAGTTGGGGGGGTAACAAACTTAAAGAGGGCGATAAAGTGAGTTTCGCGCTCAAGTCACGTGGGGCAAAGCATCACCTGCACATCGCGGAAATTACAGGCGTATACGGCGCGTCGGACAATGCGCGCGTGTGCGTCAAGGCGTATTTGGAAGAGAAACGCATTTCCACCGTGTTTTCGTCGGAGTGTGAGGAAGAAGCGGCGGACTGCGGCGACGTCATTGACGCGCGCGAAGTGCCAAACCGTACCGATTTGCGCGACTTGCCTATTTTCACCATTGACGGCAGTGATACTAAAGACATTGACGACGCCGTTCACATTGAACGGACAAGCGGTGGATATCGCCTCGGTGTGCATATTGCCGACGTGTCCCATTACGTCACCGATAAGAGCGCGTTGGACGAGGAAGCATTCAGCCGCGGGACAAGCGTATACATTGCCGATTTAGTCGTGCCTATGTTACCCAAAGCGTTAAGCAACGGCATTTGTTCGCTCAACCCCGACGTTGACCGATTGGCGTTTTCGTGTTTGATGGAAGTAGCCAAAAGTGGCGAGTTGAAATCGTTCGAGTTCAAGAAAACGGTTATTCGTTCGCGATTGCAGGGCGTGTACCGCGAAATTAACGCAATTCTTGCAAGCGAATTTCCCACTGAGTATGACAAGAAATACGCCGAAGTATCCGAACAGCTCCCCATTATGAACGAGTTGGCTGCTACGCTAAAGAAGAATCGCGCAGGGAGAAATGCGCCTGCGTTGGAATCAGCCGAAACGAAGATTGTTTGCGACGAAAATGGCAAATGTGTCGATGTTGTGCGCCGTGAATCAGGCGGTAATGCCGTTTCGGAGGGCATTATTGAGGAGTTCATGCTGTTGGCGAATAACGCCGCCGCACGGCTCGCTATGCAGAATAATCTGCCTTTTGTGTACCGCGTTCATGAGGAACCCGCCGCCGAAAAACTCACACGGCTGTCCGAAACGCTGACGGGTTTAGGCTTTTCGTTACCCGCGCTCAAACCCACTGCCGAGAGCCTTTCGGGCGTGTTGGAGGCGGCGAAGAAGTTGGACGAAAGCAAGTTTGACGTGGTGAATATGGCGGTGTTACGCTCCATGATGAAAGCGAAATATTCCGAAGAACCTCTCGGGCATTTCGGGTTAGTCATGAAAGAGTACGCGCACTTCACCTCCCCCATTCGCCGTTATCCCGATTTAAGTATTCACAGAATTTTGTCGCAATACGTTACAGGAAATGACAGTAAATTGAAAAAGTATGGGAAGTTCGCACATGAGTCGGCGTTGAAATCGACGTTTAATGAGCAAAAAGCCGTGAACGCCGAACGTGACTGTAACGGATTCTACATCGCCGAGTACATGACATCGCACGTTGGTGAGGAGTTCGACGGCGTGATTACGGGCATGACGGAGAACAGCATTTTTGTGTCGCTGGCGAATACGGTGGAGGGGCGTGTGTCGTTCCGCAGTACGACGGGCAGATTCGCAGGGCTTGCGGGTGAAACGACGTTGGAGAACGGCGTGACGTTAGCGAACTCAGTGACAGGTGTGCGGTATACACTCGGTGACAGCGTGCGCGTAAAATGTGTGAGTTGCAGTGTGCCTATGGGGACAGTCGATTTCGAGATGGTGTGAGGATTATAAAACGGCGGTTGTGATAACCGCCGCTATATTTGTAACAGAATACGTTCAAGATTGCGTTAACCGTGAAGCACACGATAAACTTTTACTTCGCCTGTAGCTTCAATCACTTTGTAAATAACAACATAATCGGTTACAGGCATTTGCCTGTATCGGGTATTGTATGGGCACACTCTAAACGCATAAGGATTTCTTGTTAAAATAGAAACTCGTTCTTCATAAGCAGTTAAAAATCGTTCAAGCGTTCGTTCGTAAAATTGATTTAAGTATTCAGAAATGTCGTCTAAATCTGAAACGGCATATTCGGAATATTTGATTCTAAATTCCATATCGGCTTTTCAAGTCGTTGATAACTTCTTCGTGAGTGTGCCACTTTGAATCAGGGTTTGCCGCCCATTCCTCAGCTTTGTTAAGTTTATCGTTGACATAGTTGTGATACAATTGCTCTTCAGGCAAGGTTGAAACTCGTGAATTTTTCATAAAAAAGACCATTCCTTCCTGCGGAAGGCACCAACGAGAAGTGAAACAAGTTGGTAAAATCCGCTATAAGTTCTAATTTTTGTGTGTTGAATGTCA
>WRJN01000143.1 GCA_009778605.1 Oscillospiraceae bacterium | reverse complement strand
GACCCAAATCTTCACCCGCAATTGCGTGACGGAAGATGGCGTCCTGAAATATTCGACTTTGAGTTCGGATACGGATTGTGGAACAGAGGAGACCCGACACCTTCCGCAACAGCCGCAGGTGCGAACACGTTGCACGCGATTATCAACCGCACAGGCACTACCACTCCTGTTCCGGGAGCGGGGGCAAACGCCCATCACTTCAATGCAACTGAAAGTGCGTCGTTCATGATTCCTGCACTTCTGCAACGTGCGGATATGCGCGCGAAATTAGCGAACGCGTTCATGGATATTATGTCGGCGTCTCATAACCCGACATTCGCGAACGGTGTTTACAAAGGGCTTCGCGACCAAATCAGAACTGAACACGGCTTTGTCTTGGGTGCAGGTTATATCTCGGCACTTGCACGTAACGGTACGAACGCGGCAGGTCCGGGCTGGCCCGCAACGCTTGAGGACGCGGAAAGCGATTCTTCGAGCCAACCTGCTGACCAATTCATCACCGCGCGCGGCGCGACAGTTGCTACTATGATTTCGACTGCACACCCCAGTGGTTTGAGCCAATCTGGTGGCGGTACAGCGACTACACTCACCATCAATGGTGACGGTGGTTCGGCGCAGATGAATACTCGACCAATCGGGCTTTCTGAAGTAAATGCGTACCTCCCGAATGACCCGCGCCGCGTTAAATCGGCTACCGTCAACTACTACGGCGGCGTTGATATTCCAATGGTGTTCAATCCTTGGCCCGGTTGGGAAATCGACAAGGTTACTGTCGGCGGTACTGATACGCCTGTGCAGGAAGAATTCGGTAAGTTCTTCATTAAAGTGCAGGCAGGCGCAAAAGTAGAAGTTTCGTTCAAGAAAGAAGCGGATATGATTCCGTTTATTAGCAGCGTTCAAGCGAAACGCCAAAACTGGTTTGAACTCACCAACTACTCCGATAAAACAGTCTCGACTCGCGGATTGTTCTTGTCCGACAACTACAACTCCACCGAGGACGATGAAACTGCGAGACGCCCACATGACGCGAAGTTCAGAATGCCCGCACTCATCATCAGACCGGGTCAAACTGTTCGGTTTGCGTTGCGCGCAAGCGATGTTTCGACAATGAAGTGGAACAAAGCGAACTTCAGTTTGTCGTTAGGCGAACGGTTCCGTATGGCAGACAGCAAGGGTAATATCGTACAGCATATCGAGGTTACTCAAATGTCCGAAAGCGATATGCAGACTCGCGGACAAGACGGTTACTGGACTATTAAAACCAGCCCGTTGCCGCCGCCTCCTAAATTCTGCGCGCACGGCGTCAATAAAAACGAGTGGTGTAAAGAATGTTATCCGCCTTGCGAACACAACAACGACCCGCGCGTATGTATGCAATGCGTATGTATTCACAACAACCCTGCGAAAACTTGCCCTGTATGTCTCAATTCTACGCCCGGCGTAACCGGAACGATTACAGGTCAAGAAGGCAGCCCGCGTCCGCACGTTTTGACCGGACGAATCCAAAACACAGGTTCAGTCGGTTACGGCGGTTGGGGCGGTGACGGCGCACAAGAAGTTTGGACAGTTGTCTTTGAACTTCCGAGCGTTGACGAGATTTATCCGAACGTCTCGGGAACTGACGGCGGCATGAACGGCTTGAACGTCCAAGTCGACGGCAAGTATCTAATCCTCACCAGTAGTCCCGGCGGTCAACATTACTCGCCACACCCGTTAGCCGCAGGCGCAAGCGTCAACATCAACATCAGGTTGCAATGGTAAGTTAAACAAGGGCGATTCGGGACGGCTTTGCCGACACGATAGCCTGACGACGGACCAACAAGGGTTCAGCGACAATGATGAATCACAGATAACAAAAATCCCCCTCAACGAGGGGGATTTTTTATCGGTCTAATGCAATCCGTCAGGATTCGGATTGGCAGAGCCGCCCCGAATCGCCCTTGTCGGCTTTATCGCATAGTACCGTTTTCGTAGTTTTCAATCATTTTACGAACCATTTGTCCGCCGACTGAACCTACTTGTTTAGCGGTGAGGTCGCCGTTGTATCCGCTTTGTTTCAAGGGGACGTTGACCTCGTTCGCAGCTTGCATTTTCAATGCTTGTAAAGAATCTTTAGTCTTAGCCATGTTCTTATCCTCCAAACTGCTGTTGCAGTTATTATAAAATTTAGCAAGCACAAATTCACATTCGTCAATTCGGCTTTGCAATAATATTATGACGCGTGCACCGCGAATTATCACTGGTAATATCAAGTTAGTTTGCACAATTTTTAACAGCAGTGTTGACAAAGGCTTTAATATATGATACAATTAAATGATTATTAGACCTCTTGCGAAATTAAAATGCGGTGTCTTTGCGGTCAATTTTCCGCCATACTGCGTTGAAAATACTCGAAATGCACAAAGCGTTTCTGCGTTTTTTGCCTTGTCTGACGAAAAATTGCCTTCGCAAATCCCCTCGCATTTAATTTCGCAAGAGGTCTATTGTTTATTCAATTAAATTTAGTTAAGGTGTTTATGAAAATTAAAACAGTTTTGGGGCTTTTGGGCGTTTGGATTAGCATTTCCGCAATTGTCGCTTTTTATGTCACGGCTTCGTTGACACTTTCAGCGCAGAGCGAGCGTGACTATAACGCTTTGTTGGACAATGCCGCCAATAATCACGCCGCAAGCGTTCAGTTATACATTACTGCATTGCAAGGGAGTTTCGCGTCGTTGAGTGAAACTCTATCTCAAACGGACGACCGCACGGAGCAAAACGCAATGATTATCGCTTACGCCGAAAATCGCTCAAACGTAGCGTTTATCGGGATTAACCGTTTTTTGGAACGCGTGGGAGACTGGAACGATGATTATGACCGTGACGCGATGAGCGCGCGCGCTGTCAACCTCCCGCAGAGCGGAAATGTTTACCTTTTCGCATTCAATGACAATCCGCCAACGCGCGATTATGGGTTGGCGATGTGTGCGCCAATCGGGAACGACCGCAATAACACGCTGATTGTGGTTTATTATTCCGATGTTATCAATAATATGAACGATACGGTGTCGTTGCCCGCTGACGGCAAGTTCGCGCTGTACGATTCGGGCGGAAACGTCACTTGCGGCAATCGACTCGGCGCGATTGACGAGCGCGGCATGACGATTAGACGTGCCGATATTGCTGATACCGGATGGCAAGCTGCCGCAGTCGGCGATGTCAAGTCTGTGCGGAACATCGCCGGGGACGCGCTTGACGGATTGCTGATTCTGACTGTCGCGCTGTGCGTCGGCGGTATTATTGCGACATTTCTGATTTGTCGCAAGTTTGCGAATCCTCTTGTCGTTATCGCCAAAGCAGGTGAGCAGTTTAGGCGGGGTGATTTTACTGTGCGTATGGAGTTCAGCGGCGGTAACGCACGCAACGA
>WRJN01000142.1 GCA_009778605.1 Oscillospiraceae bacterium | reverse complement strand
GGAGCCGATTGAGGCGGGACTACCAAAATTAAAAGAATCTCTCGGCGATTCGAAAGAGGCGGGAGAGGACGCAGCTATCGCGATTATGACGACGGACACGCGCAAAAAAGAATACGCGCTTGAATTTGAGCTTGACGGAAAGCCTGCGAGAATCGGGCTTATCGCGAAAGGCTCGGGCATGATTGAGCCGAATATGGCGACAATGCTGTGCTTTGTCACGACCGATGTAAATATCAGTTCTGAAATGTTGCAATTAGCTTTGAGCGAAGTTGTGCAGGACACGTTTAACATGGTCAGCGTTGACGGGGACACAAGCACAAACGACATGGTGAGCGTAATGGCTTCGGGATTGTGCGGGAATAAAAAAATAACTGAAACTAATCAGGATTATTTAAAATTCAAAGACGCGCTTTATATAATATGCGAAAAAGTTTCAAGGGCTATAGCTTTTGACGGCGAGGGAGCGACGAAACTCATCGGGTGCAATGTCACTCGTGCGGCGGACGAGGCTACGGCTAAGGCAATTGCTAAGTCGGTTATTTCGAGTAGCCTTGTCAAGGCGGCGTTCAGCGCGGCGGACGCGAACTGGGGGCGGATTTTGTGCGCGATGGGGTATGCGGGTGTGGCGTTCGATGTCAACAAAGTCGAAGTTGTTCTGCATTCCGTAAAAGGCATGGTGACAGTGTGTAAACACGGCAAGGCTGTGGAATTCTCGGAGGATAAGGCGACCGAAATTCTCAGCGAAGACGAAGTCATGATTTTTATTTACCTCTACTCGGGGGACTACGGTGCAATCGCGTGGGGTTGTGACTTGACGGCGGAGTATGTCAGAATAAACGCCGATTACAGGAGCTGAAAGTAATGACAGAATACAACGTAGATAACCAAATGCGTACGCGGGTACTGAACGAGGCACTGCCGTATATTCAGCAGTATAGCGGAAAAATCGTCGTCGTCAAGTATGGCGGCGCGGCGATGATTGATGACGAACTCAAGCAGGCGGTCATGTCGGACATTGTTTTGCTGTCGGTTTGCGGAGTCAAGATTGTGTTAGTTCACGGCGGCGGTCCCGAAATCAACAGTGTGCTGAACAAAATGGGCATTGAGCCTAAGTTTTCGCCGACGTATGGCATGAGGTGTACCGATAATGACACCATGGACGTGGTGCAGATGGTGCTGTGCGGTAAAGTCAACAAGGATTTGGTGCGGCTCATATTCGACCACGGCGGCAGGGCGATTGGGTTGTCGGGGCTTGACAGCGGATTGTTGCAAGCGACGCAGTTGGCAGAGGAGTTGGGGTATGTCGGCGAGGTCAACAAAATCAAGCCGCGCCCTATTTATACAGCACTTGAGAGCGGTTATATCCCTGTTATTGCGACGGTTGCCACCGGAGCGAGCGGCGAGTCCTACAACATCAATGCTGACATAGCTGCGGCGCAGATTGCCGCGAAAATCAAGGCGGCGAATTTGATTCTCATGACGGATATTAAAGGCGTTTTGCGTGATAAAAATGATGAAAGCACTCTCATTCACACCATTCGCGCGTCGGAAGTGGCACTCTTGAAAGAACAGGGTGTGATTGGCGGCGGCATGATTCCGAAAGTTGACTGCTGTCTGAACGCCGTACGCGACGGAGTGGGCAAAGCTAACATTATTGACGGGCGAATCCCTCATTCGATTTTGCTCGAACTGCTGACCGATAAAGGCACAGGTACAATGATGCTCAGCGATTTTCAAAAGAAAGACGACGAGTATAAAGTCGTCAAAACAGAATACAAAATAGAGAGATAATACAAGGAGTCTGGCTTTGCCTGACCCGCGTAGGGCAAGGAGTCGCAGACTCCAGTTGCCCGAAGTTAAAAGAAAGGTGATTATAATGGAAACTATAGCAAAGACAAACAAGCATATCATGCCCACGTACGGCAGATTTGCACATACAATCAAGCAGGGCAAAGGTGCGACTGCGTTCGACGAATCGGGCAAGGCGTATATCGACTTTGGCTCGGGTATCGGGACAAATTCGTTAGGATACTGTGACGACGAATGGGTGGAGGCGGTGTGCGCGCAGGTGCAGACTTTACAACACACGTCTAACCTCTACTACACGTCGCCCGCCTCCGATTTCGCCGAGAAGCTCTGCGAAGTCACCGGGTATGCCAATGCGTTTTTGTGCAATTCCGGCGCGGAAGCCAACGAGTGCGCGATTAAACTTGCGCGCAAGTATAGCCACGACAAGTACGGCAAAGGCAGACACACCATTATAACGCTCACAGGCTCGTTTCACGGCAGGACGCTTACTACTCTGTCCGCTACAGGGCAATCGGCAATGCACGACCACTTCTTTCCGTTTGTGGAGGGGTTCGAGTACGTCGAGGCGAACGATTACGGCGGTATTGAAGCGAAACTGTCGGGTGATGACGTTTGCGCGGTTATGCTTGAGTATATTCAAGGCGAGGGCGGTGTTGTTGAACTTAATAAAGACTTTGTTGACGCGGTGTTTGACGTTTGCGCCAAAAAAGACATTCTCGTGATTGCCGATGAGGTTCAGACAGGCGCAGGGCGGACAGGTAAGTTTTTGGCAGGTGAGTGGTACGGTCATAAAGCGGACATTACAACGATGGCTAAGGGGCTGTTCGGGGGATTACCGGGCGGCGCGTGTCTTGCCAACGACAAGTGTGCGAACGTCTTGACCGCAGGGACACACGGCAGTACGGTTGGCGGCAATCCTGTGGTGATGGCGGGCGGAAAAGCTGTACTCGATAAAGTCAGCGATGCGGCGTTCTTGTCGCAAGTCATCAAGAAAGGCGATTATATCCGCGCGAGGTTGGATAAACTAAACAAAGTCACGGACATAAGCGGCAAGGGGTTGATGCTCGGTATTACGCTTAACGGTGATGCTGTTGCGGCGGACGTGGCGAAAGCGGCACTCGAACGCGGGGTTCTCGTGCTGACTGCAAAAGAAAAAGTGCGTTTATTACCGCCACTGAACATCAGCGACAATGACTTAGATAAGGGATTACAAGTTTTAGAGGAGATTTTGTCATGAAAAAGATGAAACATCTGTTGAAAATGTTGGATTTGGACAAAGACGACATTATTGAAATACTGAACTTAGCCGACCAGCTCAAGTATGAGAAAAAGCACTCCATTCCGCACCCGTTGCTCAAAGGCAAGACACTTGGTATGATATTCGAGAAAGCGTCAACGCGGACGCGTGTGTCGTTTGAGGCAGGGATTTATCAGCTCGGCGGACAGGGATTGTTCCTGTCGGCGCACGAAATGCAAATAGGGCGCGGTGAACCGATTCAGGACACGGCGCGGACGCTCTCACGCTATATCGACGGCATTATGATTCGTACGTATAAGCAAGAAGACGTGGAGAAACTGTCGGCGTTTGCAGGGATTCCTGTCATTAACG
>WRJN01000141.1 GCA_009778605.1 Oscillospiraceae bacterium | reverse complement strand
TTGGCCAAACCCGCGCTCTGAAAAGGGCGCGCCGACAGTCATTACACCCGACAACTTGATTTTTTCGCCGTTTACAATCATAATGGCACATACTCCCCTACAGCAACAATATCAATTTCTATTGTACACTATATTAGCCGAAAAGTCAAGAAATAAAAAAGCGTTCTAAAAAAAATGCGAAAAAGGCTTGTAATTTTCTGAAATACAGTATATAATAGATGTAGGTAGCCTCTGAAAACCTGTTTCGTGTAATCGTCGAGATGAAAATTTCGTCAGACGAGGCGATTTTTTCGCGAATATCCGTTGTTATTTAAGGAAAAATCAACGAAGTATGGCGCAATTTTTCAGCCGGCGAGTGCCGGAAGAGGTTTTCGGAGGTTGCCTGTATATGGAGTTAGGAGGATTAAATCCATGATAGATAAAACAATGGCGTTCGCGTCTATTCAACAAGACCCAGAAAGCAAAATGAAAGAGATTCTCGGCTCTGTGTATGAGGCTCTCCAAGAGAAAGGTTATAACCCCATTAACCAGCTTGTGGGCTATATTCTCTCTGAAGACCCGACATACATAACTACGCATAACAACGCGCGCAGCCTCATTAGACAGGTTGACCGTGACGAATTATTGCAAATTTTGGTAAAAACCTACCTTGACGCTTGAAAACCATTATTTTCATGAATAAATCCCCTCATGTGACGCAAAATAAGAGTATGATTTTGCATTGAGAGGAATTTATTATAATGAAAAAACGTGTTTTAGGTCTTGTTATGGCCTGCATAGCAATTACTGTATTCGTGGGTTGCGAACCTAACGTGGAGGACGAAACAGGCACGGGAACTACCGCTCCTACAACGCCCCCTACTACAGTCAATGAAGAAACCGATACGGAAGACATTACTGACACTGACGACATTACCGACACCGACGACATCACCGACACAGAAGACATTACCGATACCGATGACCTCACTGATACTGAAGACGTTACAGACACCACTTTGAGAAACAATCGAAACATCAATACAAGAAGAACAAATACGGCAGTCGCGGGTTATACCCCGGCTGCCTCTTTTACAAAAAGTATAGATTGCGTTGCTGCGTCTGGCAACACCCAAGCCAACGATTTCACCCACCTGCCCAATCAAAAAATCGGGTGGGGGTTAGGCGCGGCAGCGGACAGCATGAATCGCCCGCTTGACGCGCTCAACGCCAATCGCGATTATTCGAGTTTGGGAGCAGTGTTTATTGGCGAAAACGAAACAACCCCCACTGTTTATCTGACGTTTGACGAGGGGTACGAGAACGGCTGTACGCCTGAAATTCTCGACGTCCTCAAAAGCCGTGATGTTAAGGCGACGTTTTTCGTGACGTATGACTATTGCGTATCACAGCCTGCGTTAGTACAGCGTATGATTGACGAGGGGCATATCGTAGGCAACCACAGCTACACCCACCCCTCATTCCCTGACTGTACGACCGAACAAGTCCGCGAGGAAATCGGGGCGTTGCATAATTATGTCGCGGAACAGTTCAAGTATGAGATGACGCTCATTCGTTTCCCCATGGGTGAGTTTTCACAGCGCAGTTTAGCGGTGGCACAGTCAATGGGATACACCAGCGTGTTCTGGAGTTTTGCTTATATGGACTGGAACGTAAACAATCAGCCGGACCCTGCGGCGGCACTCGAAAAATGCAAGGCGGCGACTCACCCCGGCGGGATTGTGTTGCTCCATGCAGTCTCCAACACCAACGCCGACATTTTGGACGAGTTGGTGGATTTTTGGCACAGTGAGGGCTATCGCTTGGGGGTAATCGGGGACTCTAACGATTCCGCAAATCAAAGCGGTCAGCGTTCATGACTTTGTTCCATGCCGCGATGAAATCCGCACGAAACTTCTCTTTTGAATCGGCGCAGGCGTATACCTCGGCGGCGGCGCGCAGTTGCGCGTTGGAACCGAAAATCAAGTCCACTCGTGTTGCTGTCCATTTGAGCGCGCCTGACTCGCGGGAGCGTCCCTCGAAGAGATTCTCGTCCGACGTAGGTGACCACACCGTTGCCATATCCAACAAGTTGACAAAAAAATCATTCGTGAGCGTTTCGGGCGCGTGCGTAAACACGCCGTTGGGTGATTGTTCATAGTTGTTGCCTAATACACGCAATCCGCCCACCAACACCGTCATTTCAGGGACAGTGAGGTTGAGTAGTTGCGCCCTGTCTACTAACAGCGTTTCGGCGTTAGTCTTGAACGCGCGCTGTTCGTAATTTCTGAATCCGTCGTAAATCGGCTGTAGGTATGAAAAAGACTTTATGTCCGTCTCTGCCTGTGATGCGTCTGTTCGCCCCGCCTCAAACGGCACGGTGACTTTCACGCCCGCTTTTGCGGCGGCTTTTTCTATACCTACTGCGCCGCCTAACACGATTAAATCCGCCAACGAGACGTGGCTTGCTTCTCCGCGTGTAGCGCGTGTGTTGAACGCTTTTTGAATGCGCGTCAGCATAGCAAGCACGACTTTTAGCCGCTCAGGTTGATTAACTTCCCACGAAATCTGCGGTTCAAGGCGCACTCGCGCGCCGTTCGCGCCGCCGCGTTTGTCAGAGCCTCTGAAACTCGCCGCGCTTGCCCACGCGGTACTCACCAACTGCGACACGGACAACCCTGATTTGCCGATGGCTTGTTTGAGCGCGGACAGCTCCCTCTCTGTAAGCGGTTTGCCCGTCGCTTTGGGGATTGGGTCTTGCCAGAGCAGCGTTTCACGCGGAACTAACGCACCGAAGTATAACGATTTGGGACCCATGTCCCTATGCGTGAGTTTGTACCACCCCTGTGAAAACGCTTTTTTGAATTTTACGGGGTTGCCTAAGTAATCCCACGCAATTTTGGTGTAGGCAGGGTCAAATTTGAGAGCTAAGTCTGCTGTTGTCATCATAGGGCTGTGGGTTTTGCCCGGAATATGCGCGTCGGCGACCAAGTATTCGCTCGGGCAGTCTTTGATATACCATTGTTTCGCCCCCGCAGGGCTTTTTGTTAGCGTCCACTCGTTGTTCAAGAGCGTACGCAAGTATCCCATATCCCACGTTGTCGGGCGGGGTTTCCACGCCCCCTCAATCCCGCTGCTTATAGTGTCCTGCGCGTTGCCTTTCCCGAACGAGTTCTTCCAACCTAATCCCTGCTCCTGAATGGGCGCGCCCTCGGGTTCACGCCCGAGATATTTGGGCGAAGCCGCGCCGTGCGCTTTCCCGAAACTGTGACCGCCCGCGACTAACGCCACTGTTTCTTCGTCGTTCATACCCATGCGCGCGAAAGTCTCCCGCACGTCCGCCGCCGACGCGACAGGGTCGGGATTGCCGTGAGGCCCCTCGGGGTTGACGTAAATCAACCCCATCTGCACCGCCGCGAGTGGCGATTCAAGCTGATGGTCGTCACCGTGGTGGCGTGTATCGCCTAACCATACGCTTTCGCTCCCCCAGTAGATGTCTTCTTGCGGTTCCCAAACGTCCTCACGCCCT
>WRJN01000140.1 GCA_009778605.1 Oscillospiraceae bacterium | reverse complement strand
AACGCCCCTGCTTAATAACCATAGGCTTGCCGCAAAGTTCACAAATCTCATCCGTAGGCTCGTCCTCAATTATTATCTTTTCAATTTCGTCATCGGCAACCTTAAGTTCATCCTTGAGTACATCATAAAATTCAGCCACAATACCCTGCCAGTTTCTACCGTCGGCTTCGATATCGTCAAGCTTATCTTCCATGCCCGCAGTAAAGCCTGCGTCAACAATCTCCTTAAAATATTTTTCCATAAGCTCAGTAACAACAAAACCAAGCTCCGTCGGCATAAGCGCTTTTTTATCACGCTCCACATAACCGCGTCGCTCAGTAAGCGTGGCTACAATCGGCACAAAGGTAGAAGGCCGACCTATATTTTTTTCTTCAAGTTCCTTAACAAGCGAAGCCTCAGTAAAACGCGGCGGAGGCTGAGTAAAACCCTGCTCGGCAGTCACATCTTTTTCATCAAGCCCCTCACCCACCGAAAGGTCTGGCAACATATTGCCTTCGTCCTCTTCAAGCGCCGTTTGGTAGACTTTCAAAAACCCGTCAAACTTTAGCTTACTGCCCGTTGCACGGAAAACATATGCCCCGTTCTCAATATCGCTCACCACACTGTCAAATACAGCCTCACTCATGCGGCTAGCCATAAAACGCGACCAAATAAGCTTGTACAGTTTATATTGGTCCGGCGTAAGCGAGTCCTTAATATCGTCCGGTTTCAAATGCACGGACGACGGACGAATCGCCTCGTGTGCGTCCTGAGCGTTCGCGTTGTTGTTTTTGGTCTTGAAAAAATGCGGTTTATCCGGGAGATACTCCTTGCCGTACCGCTGTTCAATCAGCGTTGACGCCGCGTTCGCCGCTTCATCGGAAACGCGAATGCTGTCTGTACGAATGTAGGTGATAAGCCCGACTGCGCCGTGTCCGTGGACGTTCACGCCCTCGTACAAGTCCTGCGCCGCCCGCATTGTCCTCATAGAACCGAACGACAGCTTCCCTGACGCCTCCTGCTGTAAAGTTGACGTTGTAAACGGCGGTGAGGGTTGTTTTTTTCGCTTAGATTTCTTGACTTTTCCCACAACGTACTCGGCGTTTTTCAGCTCGGCAAGTATATCGTCCGTCCGCGCCTTTGATGTTAGCGTGCAATTCGCCCCCGAGTCGATTTTTTCACCCTTAGCCTCCACTAATTTAGCGTTGAACAAGCTGTCCGCAGAATCTTTAAGCAGTTTTGCGTCAACGCTCCAGTATTCATGCGGGATAAACGCCTCGATTTCCTTTTCGCGGTCAACGATAATGCGAACAGCTACCGACTGTACGCGCCCTGCCGACAACCCTCTGCGAACTTTTTTCCACAAAAACGGAGATAATTTATAGCCGAGTAATCGGTCAAGAATTCGCCGTGCCTGTTGCGAATTTATCAAATCAAGGTCAAGTTGTCGCGGATTCTTCATGCCGGACTGTACGCCGTTCTTGGTAATTTCGTTGAACGTGACGCGATTTTGCTCATGTTCGTCAAGCTCTAAAATATTCGCTAAATGCCACGCGATTGCTTCGCCTTCGCGGTCAGGGTCAGTCGCCAAAAAGATGGATTCGCTGTCCTTGGCTTTCGCTTTAAGCTCTTTAATCACGTTGGATTTATCTTTTTTATTTTCATACAGAGGCAAAAAATCATTGTCAACATCAACGCCGAGTTTGGACTTAGGCAAGTCACGGATATGCCCGACAGACGCAATGACCTTATAATCTTTCCCGAGATATTTCCCTATTGTTTTTGCTTTCGCGGGAGATTCTACAATAACTAACTTTGACAAATTCCTCACCTCCGTTAGAATTCACATTTCACTAATTGCATAACATATAATCCCTGCGGCAACCCCCGCATTCAGCGATTCCGCGCCTTTTATGGGAATATACAACTTCTCATCACACAACGCCGCAACTTGTGCGGATACGCCCTGCCCCTCGTTACCGATGATGACTGCGAGCCGCTCAGGCGCGTCGCGCTCCAGCGTTTTCAGCGCAATCGCACCCTCATCCAACACCGACGCGTAAACCGCAAACCCCGATTGTTTCAGCGCAGTAATCACCTCGCACAAATCATGGTACACACACGGCAACCGAAACACCGAGCCCGCCGACGCGCGCACAACTTTTGCGTTGTACACGTCCGCCGAATCCTCCGACAGTACCGCGCCGTCCATGCCGAACGCCTCACAGGAGCGCGCAATCGCACCCACGTTTCCGGGGTCACGCACACCGTCAAGGAGAATCAGCCTGTGCGCGGCGGTAAAATCAAACGACTGCGTTCGCCGCTCAAACAGAGCGAACACGCCCTGCGGCGACTTCACTTCCGAAACATACTCGCTCAACTCAGGTGTAATAACCGTCCCCGACACGCTTAACCGCGTTTCGCGCCCTTGTGCAATCAACAAATGTTGCAAGCGCAACCCTGCATCGAGCGCCTCGGCGATTAACTTCTCGCCCTCGACTGCGAACGAATCGGCGGGGGGGTTTTTGAATGACTTTACTATTTTATTCTGTCGAGACGAAATTATCACGCTTGGCTCAACTCTTTTATCTTGTCGCGCGCCACTTCACGCAAATCCACGTCATCAACGACGTATTTCTTCTCCGAACCCTCGGAAATTTTCGTCAGTTTCTTCACAGAAGTCAGCGACATAATCGCTTTAGCGCGAACTTTTACGTCAACGAACTTATTTTTAGCGAGCATATCATACGTATCTTGTGCGAGTTTGGTGTCCTCCAACTTAGGGGCAACCTCAAGCTGTCCGTATATGTCGGTCATGTCACGGGCTATGTTGGCATACATTTCCTGCGTGAGTGACTTGTCCGCCAACTTCTCTGCAGCCGCAATTTTCGCCGAACTGTATCTGGAATTCTTCGCAACGTCTAAAAGCACTTCCTGCTCAACTAACTTTTCGGCGGCGGCTTTACTCACCACCGATTCACCGCCGTTCTTGGCGATTTCCGCAAGCAGTGACTGATCAGCGAGTTTTGCGACAATCATCATACCGACTTTCAGGCGATGAATAACTTTCTCATCACAAGCGATTTGCGCGAGGGTTTCCTCATTCGTGACCCGCTCCACCGCGCGAACGGCTTTGCTCTCGTTATTACTCTGCCACCCGGGCTTAACTAATCCTAACATAATCTGCTCCTAATTCAACACAATCGCTCCAAAACTACCATTTTTTTGATTTGAAAAAGCAGCATAGCAAGCTACACTGCTTTCTGTATCAAGCCCTTGCTGCTTTAGCTTTCTCGCAAAGTGCAGTAAACCCTGCGGCATCGTGAATAGCTATTTCTGACAGCATTTTCCGGTTCAAGCCGATTTCCGCTTTTTTCAAGCCGTTTATGAACGTAGAATAGTTCATGCCGTTTGATTTACAAGCGGCAGAAATCCGCGTAATCCACAACCGTCTGAAGTCTCTCTTTTTCAGCCTTCTGCTGATGTAAGCGTATTGCCCGGATTTATATACCGCTTCTTTTGCGGTTTTGAACAGCTTGCTTTTTCCGCCCCAATAGCCTTTTGCCAAC
>WRJN01000139.1 GCA_009778605.1 Oscillospiraceae bacterium | reverse complement strand
TGAAGATTTCGCCGAAAATTGGGAGGTTGTTTATTTAGAAGAGGCGGAAGACGATTTAAACAATTTCGTTTTCGATTATACGACTATGAGCCTTGGAAATCAACAGGGTGGCGTATTATGTATGTCGATAATTATTCGGTGTTTTATCTGCCCTACGAATCTCGAAGTGTTGTTACAATTATTGCGATAATGTATTCAGCACGAGACACTCAGCGGCACTTGAAAACCCCCGATGATTATAATTTAGAGTTGCTGCAAGAATGAAGAACCCCGACCAAAGGGTCGGGGTTCTTCATTCTTGGTAGTTGCGGTAGTCATTTTATGGTTCCAATCAGAGAGTTATTCCCTGATTAAATTCTACCACATTCCCATTCCCACTGTAAATTCTACCCCCTCGTCCACTGTGGAACTTACTTTGGGAATTTACTTTTGAAAATTGATTTCCATGGAGTGTGAAAAAAGTATTGACATTGCGTAAAATGTATGGTATGATACTACGGTAGATACTGTGCCCCTGTAGTTAAATGGATATAATAGACCCCTCCTAAGGGTTAGTTACAGGTTCGATTCCTGTCAGGGGTGTTTATAGCACTTCCGCTTGACATTAACACAAAATTCACAATATATTTCTCGCCATACTGCGTTGAAAATTTCTTAAATATAAACGTATATTCGCGAAATTTTCGTCTTGTCTAACAAAAAATCTATTGCAAATTAAAGTATCAATGCCAAGCGGAGGGCTATATCGGAGTTTTTGTAAATGTCGGAGGTTTAATGAAAGAACAACTAATTGAATTAAAAAGTCGCGCTTTGGCGGCAATCGAAGCCGCGCAGGACGTTAAGTCACTCGAGGACGTGAAAGTTGTGTACCTCGGCAAAAAAGGCGAACTTACGTCCGTACTCAAGCAGATGGGTAAACTCACTGCCGAAGAACGCCCTGTAATGGGCGCGTTGGCGAACGAAGTCCGCGAACGGTTCGAGAGCGAGTATAACACCAAAGTTAGCGCGCTTAAAAACGCAGAAATTCTCACGAGAATGGCGAACGAGAAAATCGACATCACACTCCCCGGGAAACGCCGCCGAATGGGGAGCCGTCACCCGCTCAACATTGTGTTGGACGAGCTCAAGGAAATCTTCACGTCTATGGGATATACCATGGTGTACGGCCCCGAGGTAGAGAAAACTCGATACGTCTTTGATATGCTTGAAACGCATGAGGGGCACCCCGCGCGGGACGAGCAGGACACGTTCTACATTGACGACGAAACGATTCTGCGGACGCAGACCAGCTCCGTACAGATTCGCACCATGTTAGATGCCGTGAAGAATAACGCACTGCCGTTGGCGATTATCAGTCCGGGGCGAGTATACCGCTGTGATGAGGTTGACGCGACACATTCGCCAATTTTCCACCAGTGTGAGGGATTAGTAATCAACAAAAACATCACGTTTGCGGACTTGAAAGGCACACTTGAGGTCTTTTTCAAGCGATTGTACGGCGACAGCATACAACTTCGGTTCCGCCCACACCACTTCCCCTATACCGAACCGTCCGCCGAGGTAGACTTGTCCTGTTTTAAATGCGGAGGCGGCGGTTGCCCTTTCTGCAAGGGAGAGGGCTGGATTGAAATGCTCGGTTGCGGCATGGTTCACCCACAAGTCCTGCGTAACTGCGGCATTGACCCTGACGAGTACACGGGTTTCGCGTTCGGTATGGGCATTGAGCGAATCACGCTTATGCGGTACGAGATTGACGATATGCGTTTGTTATACGAGAACGATATGCGGTTCTTGAAACAATTTTGACTATGCTTTTCTAAGGAGTAGCAAATGAATTTATCACTAAACTGGCTGAATGACTACGTGGCGATTGACAAAATTTCACTGCCCGACATGGTGTCGGGGCTTACCATGTCCGGCTCAAAAGTCGAGAAAGCAAAAGACTTGTCGGAGCCGCTGTGCAAAATAGTAGTAGGCAAAGTCGCGCAAATCAAGAAACATGAGGACTCGGACAAGCTGTGGATTTGTCAACTTGACGTAGGCGGCAGGGAAGTTCAAATCGTAACAGGGGCGCAGAACGTCACCGAGGGGTCGATTGTTCCTGTTGTGCTTGACGGCGGAACGGTTCTAAATCGTCAAGACGGCAGTGTTACGAAAATCAAGAAAGGAAAGTTGCGCGGCGAGGTCAGCGAGGGTATGCTGTGCAGCCCTGATGAATTGGGGTTGGACAAGTCTGACGTGCCGTACGCCGATGAGGACGGGATTCTCATTTTAAGCAATGACCCTGAGCGCAGCAAGTTACAAGTCGGCGGTAACGCTCTTGAGTTCCTCGGATTGTCCGATACGGTGTTGGAGTTCGAGATTACCAATAACCGCCCGGACTGTTTTTCAGTCACGGGGCTTGCGCGAGAAGTTGCCGCTACGTTTGATTTGCCACTTGACGTTCCCGCGCCGCATTATAAGGGAATCAACCACGACATTAACTCGGAAGTGCGCGTGACTGTCGAGAATAGCGAGTTATGTTCGCGGTATATGGCAGGGTTCGCCAAGAACGTCAAAATAGCGCCGTCACCGCGTTGGCTGACATCGCGGCTGAAAGCACACGGAATCCGCCCTATTAACAACATTGTTGACATTACAAACTATGTCATGCTCGAGTACGGACACCCGCTCCACGCGTTCGATAAGCGGCAAGTCGAGGATGGGCAGATTATTGTTCGCAATGCGGCAAAACATGAACAAATCACATTGCTCGACGGTAATACTGTCACGCTTGATACAGACACGCTCGTAATTGCCGACGCGTCTAAACCTATGGCAGTTGCAGGGGTTATGGGCGGTGAGTTTTCGGGGGTTGCGGACGATACGACAGAGGTTATTTTCGAGGCGGCTTGTTTCGACGGTGTGAGCGTACGGCGCGCGTCCAAGAAAATCGGGCGGCGTACGGAGTCATCGTCGCGGTTCGAGAAAGGCTTGAACCCTGTCAACGTCAAGGCTGCGCTCCTGCGCGCGTTGCAGTTGGTGGAAGAACTCGGCATCGGCGAAGTTGCCGATACGAATATTGACGTCCAACATTTTACTGAAACAAAATCATTAGTTTCACATGACTGCGATTTTGTGAACAAGTCACTCGGGGCGAATATATCACAGGAAGAGCAAATTGCCATTTTCAGGCGATTGGGGTTGGGGTATGAGGACGGCAACGTCATTGTACCGAGTCACCGCTCAGACATTAACCTGCCCTGTGACTTAGTGGAGGAAGTCGCGCGCATTTACGGCTATAATAACATTGCGCCTACTCTCCCTCCTAACGCGGTCAAGGGGTTGTATGAGCATAGCGTTCGCAAAATCGCGGACGTATTAACCGCGCAAGGGTGTAATGAGTGCATTACGTATAGTTTCGTGTCACCGCGCATGACCTCGGGTGATATGGTAGGGATTCGCAATCCGTTTGGAGAGGAAACAAGCGTAATGCGGACATCACTTTGGGCGTCCATGCTTAAAGTAATCGGCGATAACCTCAATGCAGGCAACACCGAAGGCAGGTTGTTTGAACTTGGTCGGACATACGCGCCTGACGGCGAAACTGACAAGCTGTGTATCGGGTTGTACGGCAAGGACGAGGATTATT
>WRJN01000138.1 GCA_009778605.1 Oscillospiraceae bacterium | reverse complement strand
GCAATTTTTCGTCAGACAAGGCGAAAAACGCAGAAATGCTTTGTGCATTTCGAGTATTTTCAACGCAGTATGGCGGAAAATTGACCGCAAAGACACCGCATTTAATTTCGCAAGAGGTCTATTATATAATTGCAATCGTTTAACATTGAGTGGAATTTCGCCGTTTGCGACCATCTCGGCAAGCCGTTCGTCGGTTATTTCACAATCAGAAAACGACCTGCAATAAAGCACCTCATCTTCCGCACTCATCCATGTATCCCAATCCGATGAATCCTCGACCGTGGTTTCCCCTCCTGTCGTCGTCCCCTCACCCATGGGTTTATACTCGGTTTCCGCGCACCCTCCCGCGCTTACTGCCATTACTACAGTCAATATTGCTGCGACTTGCTTTTTCATACCTTTTCCTCCGTTTCATACAGCCTTAAATAAACTTCATAACTCTTCACAATCTTGTTAACGTAATGCGCTGTATCGGGAATCGGAATGTCGTGGTCGTCAAACGAGAACCCGCTGTCATACCATTCGTTGACTTCGCCCGCGCCCGCGTGATACGCCGCCGCCGCCGCTTTAATATTATTGTTATAATTTTGCATATGATACGCTATTAAATATGTTCCGTAGCGAATATTATGCTCAGGCTGATACATTGCGTCAAATACAATGCCCGACTCGCCCTCACGCAACTGATAATCTCGAAGCCACTCAAACGTCTCGGGCATGAGCTGCATAAGCCCGCGCGCGCCTACGTTGGATTCTGCATCAGGCTCAAACCCGCTCTCTGTCTTAATTATCGCATAGATTAAATACTCACACACGCCATACTCCTGCGCGCTCGCTCGCACAAGTTCCTCATACTCAAGCGGATGTGTGCGGCGCAAATATGCCGTTTCTATACGCTCATAGAAGAATGCGTTAATAACAAGCAATATCGCCGCGAAAATTAGAAACACTGTTAATATTCGCTTCACAGCGATAAATATTTTGTCTGAGTTCATTCAAATCTCCATTGTTTTGTATTACATAGTCACAACGTCTGCGAAAATACGCTTCGTCGGGCTGATTATTCAGCCGCATAACCGCGTCATGCTCGCCAATCTTGTCACGGTTGACGATACGCGTAATGCAGGTCTGCCTGTCCGCCGTAACGGCGACGATTTTGTCACAAAAGTCATCTGCGCCGCTTTGAAACAGCGTGGGCGCGTCCAACACAATGCTGTGGTTGTCACACTCGTTCGTTTCGCGTACAATGGCGTACACGACATACGGAAAAACGATGTTTTGATACTTATCTAACTTTTGGGCGTTACTAAACAAGTATTTCGCCGCTTTCTTGCGGTCAAAAATCCGATTGGTGAACACTTCGGGGAACGCCCCCCTGACTTCATCAATACAGGGCGAACGTATAATCACCGCACGCGCAACAATGTCACAATCTATGATATGAAACCCACACTCGGCGAACGCCTGTGTCGCCGTGCTTTTTCCCGCGCCTGACATTCCCGTTAAGCCTACTACCATTGCGTTACCTCAAACTCTGCCGCGCGAATAATGCGGTTATACAACGCCGCCCCCACGCCTGACCGCTCGGGGAGGCGTACGAAAATCTTATCGGCATTCAATTGGTCATATTGTCGCAAAAACATGAACAAAGTCGATGTTTCGGGATTGGCGATGACGAATCGTTCATGTTTTGTGCGTTCCGTGAACGCTTCCGCATCCGCTTGCACTGCAATAACTTTTGCGCGCGGCGCGTAGTGCTTGTACCGCGTACCGGGGCTGTGGCGGCTGCCGCCCTCGTCTGTCACCACATTGCCGTACTCCCTCAACATCTCTGACGTGACTGCTCCGGGGCGTAATATGCGAATCGCGTCATTATCGTCAAACATCACAACAGTGCTTTCAATGCCCACGCGACACGCGCCGCCGTCAACTACGGGGAACTCCTCCCCGAAATCGTCACGCACGTGTTGTGCTGTTGTAGGGCTGGGGCTGCCTGACAGGTTCGCTGACGGTGCAGCAAGCGGAAACATAGTTTTTTTTATAACTTCAAGAAAGATTGCGTTATCAGGAACGCGCACTGCCGCGGTGTCCAGCCCGCAACTGACTTCATGCGGGAGCGGGCAATCGGCTTCGCGCCGCAGTACCATAGTCAATGCGCCTGCCCAAAACCGTTCCGCCAATCGTTCTGCCAATGGCGGAATGTGCAGCTTTAGATTTCGTACCATGTCAATGCCCGATACGTGGACGATTAGCGGATTATCCTGCGGTCGCCGTTTTGTCGCAAAAATCTTGGCGATTGCCGCGCTGTTCAGTGCGTTTCCCGCCAATCCGTAAACAGTCTCTGTAGGCAGCGCGACTACGTTCCCGGCTTTGAGCAGCTCGATTGTCTGTACTAATGAGGTCATTCCTGTGATGCGGTCAATTTCGCCGCTTTGTCGGCAATGGCAAGCGCGTCAAACACTTCGTCACAATCGCCGTTCATGACGTATTCCAACTTATACAAAGTCAACCCGATTCGATGGTCGGTGACGCGCCCTTGCGGAAAGTTATAGGTGCGAATACGCTCGGAGCGGTCGCCCGTCCCCACTTGAATGCGGCGTTCTTCGGCAATGGCGTCATGTTGTTCGTTGATTTTCGCTTCGTATAACTTCGAGTACAGCATTTTCATGGCTTTATCGCGGTTTTTGTGCTGTGAACGCTCTTCCTGACATTCCACGACAACGCCCGACGGCTTATGAATAATGCGTATTGCCGACTCGGTTTTGTTGATGTGCTGACCGCCCGCGCCTGACGCGCGAAACGTCTGCACCTCTAAGTCGGCGGGGTTGATTTCCACGTCCACCTCCTCCACTTCGGGCAGTACCGCCACAGTCACCGTTGAGGTGTGGATTCGCCCCTGCGCTTCTGTTTCGGGGACGCGCTGAACGCGGTGAACGCCGCTCTCGTACTTGAGCTTGGCGAACGCGCTCTCCCCAATCACCGAAAAGGCGATTTCCTTATAACCGCCGAGTTCCGTGGGGTTGGAGTTGTTGACTTCGATTTTCCAGCCTTTTAGTGCCGCGTACATAGAGTACATACGATAAAGCGAATTGACGAACAATGCCGACTCATCGCCCCCTGCGCCTCCGCGAATCTCGATGATGACGTTGCGGTCGTCGTCGGGGTCACGCGGGAGCAGGAGAAGTTTCAGCTCTTCTTCGCATCGTTCACTGATTTCGCGGTTCTCGTCCAACTGAAGCTGTGCCATTTCCTTGAAGTCGGGTTCGTGCCCTGATTCTGCGAGAAGTTCCTTCGCTTCGGCGAATGCAGTACGTGCTTTTTCGTATTCTCGGTATTTCTCAATCAACGGTGTGAGCGATTTATACTCACGCATACAGTCTCTGAATTGTTTTTGGTCGCCGGTAATCTCGGGGTCAGCGAGAAGAACCTCAAGCTCTGTATATCGCTGTTCTGCGAGTTTCAATTTATCTATCATGTGGTTGCTCCTACTAATAAATGCAATAATTATTACAATTTTATCACAAAATTTAGATAATGTCAAGGAGTTGTTGACAAATGAATAAAAGTAGTGTATAATGCTATAGAGTAAACTGATATAATTATGTCTTACCATGTAGAATGAACCAATAGACCTCTTGCGAAATTAAATGCGAGGGGATTTGCGAAGGCAATTTTTCGTCAGACAAGGCGAAAAACGCAGAAATGCTTTGTGCATTTCGAGTATTTTCAACGCAGTATG
>WRJN01000137.1 GCA_009778605.1 Oscillospiraceae bacterium | reverse complement strand
TGTGGCTGTTCCAATTTTGCCGAATACGCTAATGCGATACTCCTTGATGTTCTTTGATTTTTTATACGATTTATCTTGTTTTCGGCGGTTTGGGAACTTTGCCTACGTTTACTTTACACTAACGTATTGCGAAAAAACACTTGACATTTGCGATTCAATCGGTTATAATATAAACAAGAGTATACACACTTGACTGTATGCTGATTGAGCAAAGCGAGGTGCTATTATGGAAGCTGTTATAATCAGTGTTGAATCATTTCCGCTTTTTGTCCGTGAAAGAATTCATACATCAAAAGTATCAGTTAAAGAGCAAGACGGACGAATTATTCTTGCGCCAATGGAAGACGACACACACACAGGACTGATTCAGCATGATGAGTTTTGGGATAAACTTGGCGTTTCCGCCGATTTGTTGAATGTTGAGGCGTACGAAATCGGATGAAGTGGAAATTACTGTACTTGAACGAAGTCACGAATGATTTATCTAATCTTGATAACTCTGTCAAGAGTAGAGTTAGAAAATCTATTGAAAAAGTTGCTCAAAACCCATTACCTAAATCGGAGGGTGGATATGGTAAACCGCTTGGAAATGTTGACGGAATAAATCTTACCGGCTGTAGTAAAATCAAACTACTTGGTGTGGGATTACGTGTTGTTTATAAAATTCAACGCACTGATAATGAAATGAAAGTAATTATAATTTCAGCCCGTTCAGATAATGAAGTCTATATTGAAGCGGAAAAACGTGTAAAGAAATATAATCTTTAGAATAATAAAGCACTTTATGAAAATAAGGTGCTTTTTTAATGCAAGGAGTTGGTTATAAAATATGAAACTATTCAAAAAACACATGGAGCGTGTTTACAAAATCAAGGATTACGCGGCGAAGAACAAAATATTCACGCTTGCGGCGGTGGTGATTGTAGTAATTCTGATTATTAACGCAGTCAACAGTGATTCTGAGCCAACACAACCGCCGGAAGCCATACCTGACACGAGTGAAGAATCTACCACTAATGGTAAAATCGGCGAAGTTGGTGAAGTTGATGTGCCGGGCTTTATTCGCAAATGGAGGCTATGGTGGCTGATAATGCCAGTCGCAGTCAAGACCAATCCGAGTATCAGCGACAATATGATGATTTGAACTCCCGCTACGAATCGGTGAAAAGCCGCATCGCCGAGTTGGAATCGGAGCGGCAATCGCGGCTGATTCGCAAGAAAAGCATATTACAGTTCATAGATGTTATTCGCCAACGGAAGTCGCTCCTTGAGGGCTTTGATGAACCGTTGTGGCGGTCTACAGTGGAATCAGTCACAGTTCATTCCCACGAGGATATTCGGGTGAAGTTCCGGGACGGCAGGGAAATATTGGTCAGCACGAAACGCGGTTAGAAGACCGCGTTTTTTGGCTTTATATGCAGAAAGTTGCACTATTATATTATGCATAAGCCTTGTTCTAACGAAATGCAACCTTCAGAATGCCCGGACATATCTTCCTCGCAAAACAGCTTGTACACTGACTTTATACTGCTTGTACATATGAAATAACCGCTCGTCCATAATTTTCCTTCGGACAAGAAGAAATCCCGCCGTAGCGGAAGTTAAAGGCAAAACGCCGGGATTGTATCAATCCTGACGTTTTGATTTACGCAGGTGAAGGGATTCGAACCCCTGTGTCCGCAAAGACAAACGGTTTTCAAGACCGCCCCGTTATGACCACTTCGGTACACCTGCAATGGAGTCTGTTAATCCAAACTATAATAAGTTATTATATCATAGTCCATTTATATTGTCAATAGCTTTTTAAGAAAAATTTTTCCTAGTGAATCGCAAACGAGAAGAATTTCTATACAATCGGGCTGAATTGGTATCGGGTTTCTCTCGGACGTTCGCTGACCCGCATTGTATAGATAATGGGAGCGACAAAAATCACTCCCATTTTGCAAAACCTACCCCACATTAAACAACTTCAAACAACGACAAAACATTTCCGTCAATATAACTCAAACGTATAGTCTCCCCAACTTCAATGTTGAAATTAACCTGCAACCATTTCAACACATCGCCTGAATCGTTGTCGGCGGCGTTAATTCTGACCGTTTCGCCTGCCCTCACAATCACCGCAGGCATACGCCACAAACAGTAATCGTCTTCGTCGTTAGAGAGGTACAAACCACGAGCAGACATATCATCACCGGTAGGATTGGTGACTTCAATCCAAGCGTTACCGTCAGTATTGACCGCGCTGATGTAAAGGTGAAGAATAACAACGCTAGGGCATTCGCAAGGGTTGCTGTTACATACATCACAGTTAGTCAAGGAACTCTCCGTCCACTGTGCATAAATAACGGTATTCCCTACGCCAAACACTGTTTCAGCTACGTTTACCTGTACACCGCCTGCCGACTCGGTGAACCAACCCTCGAAAGTGAATCCCTCTCTTTCGGCAGTCGGCACTTGTGATAACAGAATATTGCCTGTCGCATTTGCAATAACAGTAACAAGGCTTGTTGAGTCGGGGTAATTCAAGTCAAAAGTGACAGTAACTTCTTGTACTTCGAGTGCTGTAACGGTAAAACTAACATTAGCAGTCTGCGAAGTCATTCCCGTACCGCTGACTGTGACAGTCGCCGTATACGTTCCTGCCGCAAGCCCTGTATTCGGTCGAACGGTGAATGTTCGGGTGTTCGTGCTTGTCGCGCCTATGCTGTTTAACGAAGTCGCCGACAGCGTGAACGCACTCGCGTTCGCTCCCGAAAGCGCCACAGTCATTGCGCCTGTTGCCACGTTCGCACTCGTCCTCGCAACAGTGAAAGTCTGTGCCGCCGGTGCGGTAGCGTAACCGACAGTCGCCCCTGCGAACGTATATGTTCCCATAGGGTTAAGCGATATACTTGGTGTCGGTGTTACAGGAGTGTCACTCATAATCGGCAGAGGCGTACTCGCGCCCTCGAGTTTCCAAAAACGCGAAGTCGCCGTTGTAGCAGAACCCATTGCGATTCGCGTACCGCTCGAAGTGCCGTTAGAAGTGGTTGTAATCGCCATTGTCGGGTGTTGTCTGTTGACAATCACAAATGTACCGTCGGATTGGCGGTTGAATTGCCACTGTTGCGTTTGGTCAGTGTTACTGCGTTGTGTCAACGTAACATTAGCCCCCGCAGTACCGCCCGACGCAGTTAAAACCAAGTCATCTCTGTGGGCGTTTTGCGTGTAATCACGCCTGTATTTTCTTACAATACGAAAATATTGCTCTGAAGTATCAACAGGTTCAATGTACCACCGCATATTATCGGTGTTGTAATCCCACCACAGCTCGACGTTGGGCGTGTGATTAGTCGCCGCATTAAACGGTATATAAGTCTGTATACCCGACCCCGAGGGGTTGTTCGCAATGCTCATATTCGATATAATCTTCACCGACGGCCCCCACCGCCCTGTAGGCTCGCCAGGTTCGGGCGCGTAGACGGGCGTTTGATTCTGTGGGGAGGCATTCGCCCAAGCCGCAGAAAGGTCTTTCGTTTCAGGCAAAACTCTGGCACAGAAGTTGTAATAAATCGGGTCATATCGCCGTAATTCTTCCCGAGTGTTGACCCTGCCGTAACCATTAGTAGACCAGTTACCCTCTCCCATTGCGTTAAACCAAATCGAAGTAACCGAAGCGAAAAACTCGTCATGGTTGCTCGACATATAGGTTTTGTCGCCCGCGTTTTGCCCCTGCCACTTTGTTCTGCCGCTAACGCCGTTTTCGGGCAGAGTAATCACATGGTTGTAAATG
>WRJN01000136.1 GCA_009778605.1 Oscillospiraceae bacterium | reverse complement strand
CCTGAGGACGTTAAATCTTCATTGACGAATGACCAGTATAAGCTGTACAAGCTGATTTGGGAGCGGTTCATGGCGAGCCGCATGGCGAGTGCTGTTCATGATACGGTTTCGGTGGATATTGAGGCGGGTGAGTACATCTTTCGCGCAAGCGGATACGCCGTATCCTTCGACGGATTCACCAAGCTGTACCCCGATAAGGAAAAAGGTGAAAAACTTCCGATACTCAAGGAGGGCGAGATACTCAAAGCACAAGAAGTGAGCGGTAATCAGCACTTTACGCAACCGCCGCCGCGCTACACCGAGGCGTCCATTATCAAAGCACTTGAGGAAAACGGCATTGGCAGACCTTCCACCTACGCCCCGACAATCTCTACAATCGTAGACAGGCAGTACGTGGAGAAACAGCAAAAACAACTTAAGCCGACGATTTTAGGCAGCGTCACTACGGATTTGTTCAAGGAACACTTTAGTGATATTGTTGACACTAAGTTTACCGCGCAAATGGAGACTAATCTTGACTCGATTGAAGAGGGCGACCGTGAGTGGGTGGAGGTTCTGCGGAATTTCTACGGCGTGTTTGAGGACACTCTCGCCAAAGCCGAATCTGCCATGGACGGCAAGCGTGTTAAAATTCCCGATGAGCCCACCGAGGAAGTGTGTGAGGATTGCGGCAAGCCTATGGTCATCAAGCTCGGGCGGTTTGGGAAGTTTATGAGCTGTTCGGGGTTCCCCGATTGTAAAGGTACGAAAAAGATTGTCAGCGAAGCGGGCGGCGATTGCCCCAAGTGCGGCAAGAAAATGCTCGCTAAAAAGTCCAAAAAAGGCAAGGCGTTTTACGGGTGTGAGGATTATCAGAATTGCAAATTTATGACGTGGGACGCGCCTACGAGCGAGAAATGCCCCAAATGTAACAGCACGTTGTTCAGGAAGTCCGGCAAGGATAAGAAAGTCTACTGTGCCAACGAAAGTTGCGCTGATGCCGAGGTGTCAGTGTAGCTGAGTGGGACGAATTGTTTTTGGAGCTTCTCGAGGAAGATTTGTCACAGGAATTGCAAGACGAACATGACGTGTATTGAAACACGAAAACGGCGTAACCAACAGAGTTAATTTCGTCATGAATGATGACGGTGTGTGCTTTTAGTAGGCATAAAGCGTGATAATAACAATACGCTTTTTGCCCCGGTCAAACATAGTGATACAACAAAACTGAAACATTACACCAATTTCACTTGCATAAAATCCGACGCAGCAAAGCTACAAGGGAAAACCTCTTTCGCCTTCGCCTCCATAACTTCGATTTCATCATCAGTCCACTTGAAACTGTGGTGAAACAAAGCGAGTTGTTTCGCCTCAACACGTTTCGCCCATTCCGCGCACTCGCGCCAGCTTGAATGACCCCATCCGGGAATCACTCTTCCGTCATCGAAAAACGAATCCAAAACAAGCAAATCCGCACCTTGAGTAAATTCGAGAAGTTTCTCATCGTCTTGGTGATTGGCAAGTTCACAATCAACACAATAACAGAACGATTTCCCGTCATACTCCACTCGATATCCGATTGCCCCACCGGGGTGAGATAAATCACAAGTTTTGACGCTCACTTTGTCCGATATTGTTATGGTATTTCCGCTAATCGTGTTAATAAAATCCAACTCAGCACCGAATACATTTAAACCTACAGGGTGAAGCGGAGGTGATAAAAACTTGTCAATAGTCGCGCGAACATCACCAAATCCGTAAAAAGAAAATCGCTTTTGTGGATTAAAAAGCTCGGGATAAAACAACAATCCGCTAATGTGGTCGGTGTGATAGTGCGTGAAGAATATGTGCGTATGTTTGTTAGGTGATTGAGCTCCACAAATCCCCGTTCCGGCATCAAAAATCAGCGTTTCACCACCCGCCTCAACGGCTACACAAAGCGAATTTGTGCCATATTTCGCACGATTCCCGTTATTGTGCGCGCAAGAGCCGCTCACTCCCAAAAACGTCACTTCAAAACCGGTCGGGGTTGCACACCCTTTTACATTGCTCATATTATGAATCCCTCAACTCTCTGAATCTTCGTGTGCTTACCACCGCAAGGTCGTGAGTCTGATACCCGCTGATATTGGTGTTTTTCTCATAGCAAGCCATTGCTTCTTCTTTTTTGCCGAGTTCACGGTTCAGCTCTGCCATCAGCATATTGAGCGTCATATACTCGTCGGTTTTCATGTTTTCACCGTCGTTTTGCAAGTAAATGTTGAAATAATGCAACGCCTGACTTGCCGCATAATCTGACCACGTTTTTTCACCCAAATCGCAGTACACAAAATACAAACGATGCCACGATTTAGCAATCCTAAACTCGGTACCCGGGGTTAATTTCAGACACTCGACGTTAAGGTAATAGCTAAGAATAGCCTCGTCATAAGTGTGCTTAAAGTCATCACCAAACCCCACAAATCCTTCGTCATTAGTGAACTGATTTCCCTCTACTTTAGGCACGCGACACGGTTTACACGATTTGAGAAACTCCTGATAAAAGTCACAATAATTACAATTCGGACACACAATGTTGTTGTACATCGAGATATCAAAATTGCTGAATTTTGTGCGAAAATCCTCCGTAACGCAATTTTGCTCCAATCGTTGGAAAATCGGCGTTTTTCCCTTGAATCCCTTGCCACAATACGGACAAACACAGTCATAATTAGCCAACAATTTTGTGTTATCATACTTGTCAACCCCCTCAATTCGTGCATGACCATTCGGGAGCAATTTGACTGCATTTACGTCTTTTTTAATCTCGATTGCCTCTTGTTTTTTCTGCGGGTTGAGAAGCTCATTCAGCTCACGAACACGCCCCGCAAGATAAATCATAGAGTCATAATACGTCTCAGGCGGTTGCTTTTCGGGGGCTTTGAGCTCCTCGGGTAACTCGGCAACTTCATTGCCTTTTTCCGCTGCTAATTTCGCTGTAGACTCATAACGCCCGCTTAGCGTTTCAAGAATTTTCACTGCTATATCGGGGTTATCGTTCAACAAATCCTTGAAATGCTCACTACCAATTGCGACTGCCATTCCTTGTTCTTCGGAAATGATTGTCGCGCTTCTCGGCGAACCGTCGATAACTGCCATTTCACCCAAGTATGCCCCCACCGGAATCTCGGCAACTTTAGCAGGGAAGTCAGTGAACGAGTTGATGTAAACCCCAAACTTACCTTTCGTTACGATGTACATACAATCACCTGACGCCCCCTGTAAAAAGAGAACCTCACCCGGTTGATATATTTTCATTCGCCCGATTCTCCCGAATTTTTTCAAATCTTGCATTTTTCTTGACCAACCTTTCTTGCCTTTATTAAAGCATAAATTATATTACTGCCTGCGGTACATTTTCGCTAAGTTTATTTTCGTAAGTTTCACCGACGAGACCGATGACCTCGTAAATATGAATACCGTCTTTTTTGTTTTTCACCATAAGCTCGCCCAAATCAACGGTTTCTACGCTGTCCTTAATACGGTCGTACACCGCCTCAGAAATGATAATCTGACCCTTGCCGGCATTGGATTCAAGCCGTGCGGCAGTGTTTACCGTGTCGCCGATTACCGTGTAATCCATGCGGAAATCGCTTCCCATATTCCCGACGACTGCATCACCGCAGTTGACCCCAATCCCGAATTGCAAATCCACCCCGAACTCTCGCAAAATCTCGTCTCGCAAAGCGATTGAACCCTGCTTCATTTCCCACGCCGCCTTAACCGCACAAAGCGCGTGATTCTCCAAGTCGTTGGGTGCATTGAACACCGCCATAGTCGCGTCGCC
>WRJN01000135.1 GCA_009778605.1 Oscillospiraceae bacterium | reverse complement strand
GAGCAACAGCTCTTGATGCTGCCGCAAAAGACGTAGAAGTAAATCCAGACGGCGTACCCCTCAAACATGGTGATTTTGTTGAGGAACGGCGCGATTAAGGCAAAGACTGCCAATCCGCCTAACACGGTTGACAGCCCAATTGAAAAGACTTGTGCTTTGTCGTATTTGTTGTCCAACCCGAATCGAATGAGCGATTCGTTCACCGACAGCGACACAATCGCCATGATGATGATACAGGCGTCGATAATCAGACCGACCGTCCCATAGCCGTCGGTGCTGAGCATTCCCGTGTAAAACCGCATCATGATTATGACCAAAAAACGCGAGCTGAATTGACCCGCGGCAAGGATTATAGTGTTTGATGCAAGTTTCTTATATTTGTCCATGGCTTGTTAATGGGGCTCCGCCCCAAACCCCCTCACCTGCGGCGGCGGAGCCGCCTTGGTTCGCTAAAGTTACATACTCCGTAAATTTTTGCCGAATCGGTTGAGCAGTGCGGTACATTCGGCTTGGAGGATTCCGCCTCTCACCATGGGCGAGTATCCGAATCGGTGTTCGTATACGTTGGTGACTGATGACAGCGCGCCGGTTTTATCCGCGAATGCGCCGTACACCACGCGCTTGAGCCGCGCCTGCATAATCGCACCCGCACACATCAGGCAGGGTTCAAGCGTCACGTAGAGAGTGCAACCCTCCAACTTCCACGAGCCTAACGCCGCCGCCGCTTGTTCAATGGCGATAATTTCGGCGTGTGCAATGGGTGATTGCCGCGTTTCGCGCAAATTATGCCCACTCCCTACGATTGTGCCCTCGCTGTCGGTGACGATTGCGCCAATCGGAGCCTCACCGAGCGCGTAGGCTTGTTCGGCGAGTGTGAGGGCTTTTGTCATGTATTCAAAGTCAAGCGTCATGGGGCAGAAGTGGTGGTTTTTTGGTTTTTCGCGTCAAAATAAACCTCAGACATACACGAGAATAACGCCTGCATATCGTTGGGGGTCAAGTCGCCGTTCTTGAACAAGCGTTTGGTTTCGTCGAGTAGAGATAAACCCGCATTCACGGCACATTCAGGCGATTCGGCATTGAACGCGAATCGCTCCTCACTATTGAGCGTGAGCGAGCGTTTTTCGTCCGTCAAAAACTCCGGTGTTGTGTCTAAGATTTGCGCCATTTTGGCAAGTATGCTCTTGCGCGGTTTGCGACCACCCGCTATATAATTAGCGAGCGAACGATAAGTAATCCCTGCAAGGGCGGCAACTTCAGTCTTGGCTAAACCTTTTCTGCGAATAAAAATCACTAACTTTTCTTCAAAAGTCATTGTAAGACTCCCCACCTATCTTTATCAAATTATTCTCATTATACAGCAAACATGAACATTTGTCAAGCGATATTTCATACAAAGTCGAATATACTTTTATACATCAAATATGCAATATTATGTGAATAATATTCATTCTCGTGCATGAAAAGACTTGACAAACACATTTTGAGCGTGTATAATGAAAAACATGATTTTTAGAGAGCTTACAATTGCCGACCATGAATCGGCGCATAATTTATGGTACAGCACGAGCGGCGTCTGCAACTGTGACAAGTGTATGTCGGCCGATACTGTCGAAAATTTGCAAAAGTATCTGACGCGCAACCCGGGCATGAGCTTTACGGCATTAGACGGCGAACGGCTTGTGGGGACAGTTTTGGCAGGGCATGACGGCAGAAACGGCATGATTTATCGCCTGACCGTGGCGGAAGATTGTCGTGAACGCGGGATTGGGCGGCGATTAGTCGAGCTGTCTCTTGACGCGCTTAAAGCGAACGGAATCAACAACGTCAAAATCTTTGTTTTGAACGGCAATGAAGAAGGTAATGCGTTTTGGGAGAAACTCGGGTTTATGGATTTCTCTGCCAAAGCAAGTTCACGGTATATTGAAATGTAGGAGGTAGTAATAATGAGCAAACCAAAAGTATTTATAGACGGTGAATCGGGGACAGTGGGGCTGAAAATTCATGAGCGTTTGGCAGGGAGAACGGACATAGAGTTACTCAAAATCGCGCCTGAATTGAGCGAGAACGCCGACGAACGCCGCATGTTCCTCAACGCCGCCGATTACGTGTTCCTGTGCCTGCCCGACGAAGTGGCTAAAGGCGCGGTGGCAATGATTGAGGAGGCGGGTAATACCGCGACTCGTATCATTGACGCGTCTACGGCGCACCGAACCAATCCTGCGTGGGACTATGGGTTCCCCGAACTGTCCCACGCGCACGCTGAAAAAATCGCTAAGTCTAAGCGTGTGGCGAATCCGGGTTGCTACGCCAGCGGGTTCATTGCGCTTGTGTATCCTCTTGTGAAAGAGGGATTGCTCCCACCTGATTATCCGCTGTTTTGTTACGGAATCAGCGGCTACAGCGGCGCGGGGAAGGCGTTCATTGAGGAGTATGAGAGCCCGAATCGCAACCCCGAATTGTCCAGCGCGCGGCTGTACGCGCTCTCGCAAAGTCACAAGCACCAACCCGAAATGCAATATGTCTGCGGATTGGCGCGTGTGCCGATGTTTAACCCGATTATCGACGATTATTACAGCGGAATGATTGTCAACGTGCCGTTGCAGGGGTTCGACATTGAGCGGATTAAGAAGATTTATAAGCATCACTACACCATTGGGCGAGTACAGTATGCGAGTGCGTATGGGCACACGTTCCTTGCGGGGAACACACTGACCGATTCCGACGACATGGATTTGTACGTTTTCGGCGACACGAATGAACGGATACTGCTGTCGGCGCATTTCGACAACCTCGGGAAAGGCGCGTCGGGCGCGGCAGTACAATGTTTCGATTTAATGTTAGGAGGCTGAGAGCGACATAAAATAGGTGTCGTTCGGAGATTTTAAGGAGCTAATCATGACAAGCAAAGTAAAACCTGTTATTTTTAACAACGCAAAAATCACAAAAGGCGGTGTATGTGCCGCGAAAGGTTTCAAGGCAAGCGGCATTGACGCAGGCATTTCTAAAGACGCCAAACGTGATTTAGCCATCATTGCCTGCGAGAACAAATGCAACACGGCGGCGGTGTTTACGACAAATCAAGTCAAAGCCGCGCCTGTTGTGCTGTCTGCGGGTAATGTCGCGAACGGTACGGCACAAGCCGTTGTCGTTAATTCGGGCAATGCCAACGCCTGTACCGATTTCGGTATGACGGACGCTGAAGTAATGCGCGACGCGACTGCACAGGCACTCGGCATTGCCAAAGAAGACGTGATTGTGGCGTCAACGGGCGTAATCGGGCAGGAGCTGCCTATTGAACCTATAAAAACTGCTATTCCCGCGTTGACAGCAGCATTGAGCGAGACAGGTTCTGCGGAGGCGGCAGAGGCGATTATGACCACCGATACGTTCGCGAAAGAGTTCGCGGTGTCGTATGAGCTGACCGACGGAAAAGTTTTCAACGTGGGCGGAATCGCGAAGGGTTCGGGTATGATTAACCCGAATATGGCTACGCTTTTAGCTTTTATTACTACCGACGCCGCCATCAGCGTTTCTATGCTGGAACAGGCGTTGAAAGTGGTCAATTCGGTCACTTATAACATGGTTTGCGTGGACGGCGACACTTCCACCAACGATATGGTCTGCGTAATGGCTTCGGGCATGGCAGGGAATAAAGAGATTACCGAGGAAGATGAAGATTACGAGATTTTCGCTGACGCGCTTTACGCCGTGATGGTGAATCTTGCGCGGGAAACCGCGAGAGACGGGGAGGGCGCAACGAAATTGTTGGAATGTATCGTTCGGGGTGCGCCTGATGAAGAAACGGCGAAATCCATCGCCAAAACGGTGATTTCAAGCAACCT
>WRJN01000134.1 GCA_009778605.1 Oscillospiraceae bacterium | reverse complement strand
ACTACTATTGCATGAATATGGCGGAAAATTTCGTTTGAGGGTAGAAAAATGTTAAATTATGTAATTTAATGGTGATTAGGAGAGAAAATCATCGAAAAAATGGCATCGCTCCTTAAAAACCCACCCTCAAACGAAAAAAACCGCCACAATTCTTCTGTTTTTATGGCAAGCCTGCAAATTACAAAGTCCTAAGCCTATATGTGTGGTTGAATGGTTGAATGTTTGGTTGAATGTCTATATGTATCATGTGTCAGGCCGAACATGATATACTTAATACATGGTAATGCTGTTGTTCAGAATTCATAGTAATGAAGTTTAAACGTTGAGCAGGTTTTAAATGAATCGAATCAAAAATATAAAATCTTTTGTAACCTTATTAACAGTGTCTGCGCTGCTCGCGTGTGCGTTGTTGCTTTCAGCCTGCATTTCAGAATCTGATAATTCCGCGCCTGTGCCTATAGAACCTAATAACGAAGAAACCCAAACAACAACCCCTGACGCAACAACCTCTGACGGCACAACCCCTGATGCAACACCCCCGGACACAACGACAACCACCCCTGCCGGGCCCTTCCCGTTTGCCTTCGCCGCCGAGGATCTTTACGGCAACCTTGTCACCGAAGAAAGCCTGGGCGAGAAGCAACTATTCTTCGTACACTTCTGGGCAACATGGTGCCCTCCCTGCGTGGCTGAAATGCCGGACCTTGCGAAAATTGCAGAGGATTACGCGGACGAAGTCGGCTTCATAGCCCTGCTCGCCGACTATAGCGACAACCTGGAAGGCGCCCAAAACCTTGCCGAATCCGCCGGCATTCCGGGCACCTTTATCATGATCGACGCAAACACCCCTGAACTCGCGCCCCTGCTTGCCATGCTGCAGACCGGTTACGTCCCAACGTCCATCGTGCTGAATTCGGACGGCGAGCTTGTCGAACAGCAACTCATAGGCGCGTACGGAGAAAAATATGCCGAAATCCTCGACCTCCTTCTTCACTAAAAAACTCATACCATCAGCCATCCTTGCCCTTGGCATAGTCCTTCTCGTTCTGGGCATATACCGCGGTGAACCCACAGAAATACTGCAAAAAGCAATACTTGTCTGTCTGGAATGTATAGGCATAGGTTAATAATACAAATAGCTTTTTTCTTCCTCCAAAACCCCCTGCTGAAAAACTTTATAACCGGGGACATCTATCAGGGCAACCTGAAAACCCTTTGCACCCCCGGCCTGAATTGTCATTCCTGCCCCGCAGCTCTCACATCTTGCCCAATCGGCGCCATACAATTATTCCTGGCCGGCACAAGACACAGCATCAGCCTTTTCGTAACGGGATTTTTCCTTATTATCGGTGCGATTTTCGGACGTCTTATATGTGGTTACGTCTGCCCAATGGGTTTATTACAAGATCTGTTATACAAACTCAAAACGCCAAAAATGCGCCCTCGTTTCCGCTTCGTCCGCTATATAAAATACGCTATTCTCGCGGTTCTCGTAATTCTCCTGCCGGCACTGGTCCTAAACGAATTCACAGGTCTTGGCGATCCTTGGTTTTGCAAATACATCTGCCCGTCGGGGACGGTGTTCGGCGCTCTCCCGCTGTTGGCGTTCCACGAATCTTTACGTGGTTCGTTAGGGTGGCTTTTCTGCCTGAAAGCGGCAATCGCAGCGGCAGTAATCGTCGGCGGTGTATTCATATTCCGTCCGTTCTGCAGGCTACTCTGCCCGCTCGGTGCATTCTACGCGCTGTTCAACCCTGTATCGGTGTTTCGCATGAAGTGTGACAAAGATGTGTGCAATAACTGCGGCGCGTGTGAGCGCGCTTGTGCAAGCCGAATTAACCCCGCCCAAACGCCCAACTCCCCCGAATGTATCCGCTGTGGCGATTGTGTGAAGAGTTGTAGTCGAAACGCTTTGAAATGCTTGACAATCAAACGGTGATGGTGTATAATGGAGTTATGTGTCGAATTTTTAAGCAGTGTCGACGCTGCTTAGGTAAGGGGTAGGTTAATCAACATGAATGCCAAAGAGTTTCTCGAAGAATTAAAAAGCCTACAACTTACAGGCAGGGAATTCCTTGCCCTAATCGGTCACACGGCGATGAGCAACGAGGATTATACCGAGATTAAACAAACCCCCGCAATGACGCATGAACGATTAATCGAAATTTTGACCGCATCACCTATCACGGGGGCAGAGTATGCGGGTTTACTCGCGACTGCGCGAATGAGGCAAGAAAAGCAGAGCCAAAAGCAAAAACGCGACGAGTTGGAGCAAAAGCTGAGCGCGATTCTGTCGGGGAGCGAACCCGAGCCGCCGTCCGTTGAACCCGAATCGTTCTCACCACCCTCTCCTACCCTTTCGCAAGATTTGTCCGCCACAAGCGACATCAGCCTTGACGAAATCACGGCATTGCCCACCGAAACGTACTATGAAACGCCTCAGGAAGAGTTGTGGGGGGAGGAAATCACCGACAATGCCGAGGACGTACTCACCGACCCCCAGTATGGCGGAAAAGACGATTTTGACAGAAACGCCGCCTCCGAAAACTTTACCAAAACAGTCCTGTGCCTTTCATTGGCGTTTGTGTTAGCGTTCTCGAGCTTTTTTATCCGTTATTTGACGACAGGCGAATGGTTTATGTCAGACTTGGTTGACAAATCACCGCAAAGCTACGCTGAATTGTTTGAGCTGCAGCAATCGCGTAACATAGCAGCAGTACGTGAGAACTCACACTACACGCCGTATAAAGCAGAACGATTCGCCGACGCGTATACTCCGTTAGCCACAGTCACCGCAAGTAATACCACGCTGTTCCGCGTGTCAGACAATGACATACAAGCAGTTTCCGTCAACGCAGGAATCATGGAGGACGCGCCTACGTTTATATCGCCGATTGCGCGAATTAACGGTGAACTTTTAGGGCTTTTCGTACACGCCGACCGCCTCTATGCCGTGTACAGTGAGCTGTATCAGACAAACATGAGCTACACTCACGAGGTTACCCAAGAGGAGACGACCATCGTGTCCGACACGTCTATATTTACGCAACCGCGCGTGAAAATCTACGAGTTTGATGCTAATAACTACACCTCAGAGCCGCTCACTGTGTACGAGGTGGACGGTTTGTTCCGCGAAGTGCTGATACATGAACAAGGCGTTTTAATCATCACCGACTATACCCCCAAAAACACCTACAGCGCGGACGAGCTAATCGGCTACGTACCGTCATACGGTGTGAACGGCTCAACCGAGTTTGTCCAACTGCGTAATATTAAGTTTGTCCCGGGCGCGAACCATTCTAACATGGTTGTTTTGTTTAATATTGTCGGCGAAGGCAGTATCGGAGCCGTTACGGCGATTTCGGGCAACACCGCCGATTGTGTCTATTACAGCGATGACGCGGGTTGGGGCGCGCTGTTCATGACGTTCTACAACGTCAAGGCTAACCGCACGCACGTTACGCGCTTTGATTTCCAAAAAAACATTTTGGCGTGGGAGAGCGTGTCAGGGCGCGTACCGCAGGGGTTCGTTGACGAGCGCGGCGGGTACGTCCGCATAGTTTCCGATTCGGGTAGCGTGCGCGCGGGCGCGACTTTGTTCATGTTTGACGAAAACATGAAACAAATCGGCAACGCACTCAAAAACATCGCCTCAAACTCCGACTCGGGCATACTCGGTGCGGCATTTGACAGCGATACCGTATACGTCATCGGGCAGAAAACCTACGCCATTAACACGGCAAATCCGAGCGCGCCGATGTTCAGCAGCGAAGTGAACGCGCTAATTATGCCCACGGACGGGCGGTACTTCTATGAGTGGGGAGACGTACGATTTTTCGAGGTACAACGCGACTTG
>WRJN01000133.1 GCA_009778605.1 Oscillospiraceae bacterium | reverse complement strand
CAGCCAAGTCGTCATTGTTTTGGGTATTGGCGGAAGTTACTTAGGCGCACGGGCAGTCATAGAAGCGTTGAAAGGGACTACATATAACTCTCGTCCCGCAACAGGCACACCGGAGTTATATTTCGCCGGAAACAGTTTGTCGCCCGCTTACATGAACGAGATTCTGTCCCTCATCGAGGGTAAAGACTTTTCGGTGATTGTGGTGTCTAAATCGGGGACGACGACCGAAACGGCGTTGGCGTTCCGCGTGTTCAAAAAGCTGACAGAAGAAAAATACGGTGAGTCAGGCGCGAAAGAGCGGATTTTCGCCGTGACAGATAAAGCGCGCGGTACGCTCAAAGAGTTGTCGGACAAAAAAGGTTACGAAACTTTCGTGATTGCCGACGACGTGGGTGGGCGATTCTCGGTGCTGACCGCTGTTGGGCTGCTCCCCATAGCCGTTTGCGGAATCGACATTGACGCGCTCATGCAAGGGGCGTCGGCGGCTATGACGGACACGGCAAACCCCGACCTCACGCAAAACGAGTGTAACAAATACGCGGCACTGCGTAATATACTGCACCGCAAGGGCTTTTCGGTGGAAATGCTGATAAGTTATGAAAATTCGTTCATGATGATGAACGAGTGGTTCAAACAGCTATTCGGCGAGAGCGAGGGCAAGGACGGTAAGGGGCTTTTCCCTGCGTCGGCGGTGTTCTCGACCGATTTACATTCGCTGGGGCAATTCGTGCAGGATGGCTCAAACATTATCTTTGAAACGGTGATGTGGTTCAAAGGAACAGACTCGACGAAAGACTTCTTTTTAGAGAACGACCCCGACAACGCCGACGGGCTGAACTTCCTTTCGGGGCAGAATATGTCTAACGTGTGCGAGAAAGCTTTCCAAGGCACGTTGTTAGCGCACACCGCCGACGGCGGAAAAACACCTAACATTATCTTAGAGATGCCCACGCTGAATGAGTACGAATTGGGGTATTTGCTGTACTTCTTTGAGAAAGCGTGCGCGGTTTCGGGGTATATGCTCGGCGTGAATCCCTTTGACCAACCGGGTGTGGAGTCATACAAAAAGAATATGTTCGCGCTGTTGGGTAAACCAGGGTTTGAGGCGCAAAAGGCGGCTTTAGAAGCTAAATTAAAATAGAAAAAATATTGGAGGAGGCAAAACATGGTTAAACTTATACCGGGAAGAAAAGGTTCAGGCAAAACAAAGATTCTGTTGGAGGCGATTCGCGGCGCGAGGACGCAGAGCCAAGGCAACGTGGTGGTAATCCAGACTAAGCGTTCGCTCAACGCCGAAATCAAACACCACATTCGTCTGGTTGACATTGAGGATTATAGCGTCACCAACTGCGACGGAATGCAGGGGTTTGTGGGCGGAATCATGGCGTCAGACTATGACTGTACACACATCTTCATTGACGGCATTCTGCGAATCGTCGGCGAAGATAAAACTCACGACATGGCAAAAATCGGTGCGATGTTGGCGCATATCCATGAGGTGTCGGGCGAAACCACCGAAGTTGTACTCACTCTTTCTTTAGACGAGGGCGAATTAACCGACGACATAAAAAAATATTGTTAAACCTATTGACAAATATTTGAACGCGTGATATAATGATATTCGTGTTTGAAAACGGCTGTTGAAATGGAGGGATATAAGAGATGGCAGTTCCAAAGAGGAAACATTCTAAGGCTCGGCGCGATAAAAGGCGTTCAGAGGTGTCAAAGTTGACGCCGCCCGCTTTTTCGCATTGCGATAATTGCAACGAGTTGAAAGTACCGCACAGAGTATGTCAGGCTTGCGGCTACTACAAAGGAAAAGAAGTTCTTGTTTTGCAAGACTGATAGGTTCTTAAAAGTATAGCAACACTGCTTTGACAGAGCGGTGTTGTTGTTGTGTAATAACACGTACAAAAATAAAGGAGGTGCAGTATGGATATGCTAAGCAGATTAAACCCGGCACAGCGCGAGGCGGTTGAGCATACCGATGGCGCGTTGTTGATTATAGCGGGTGCGGGTAGCGGCAAAACCGCAGTCTTGTGCGCGCGAATCGCCAACATCATCAATAAAGGGTTAGCGCGCCCGTGGCAAATCTTAGCGGTGACGTTTACTAACAAAGCCGCAGGCGAATTGCGTGAAAGATTGTGTGCAATGGACATTGCTGATGCTCACGACATTCACGCAGGTACGTTTCACTCTACGTGTGTGCGAATTTTGCGCCTCGGGGTTGAATCGGTAGGTTATCGTAAGGGTTTCACGATTTACGATACCGATGACTCGCTCAGGCTAATCAAAACGTGTATGAAAGAGCTGAACATCTCCGAAAAAGTCCACGCGCCTAAGTCAGTTTTTCACAGCATTTCTCGCGCGAAAGACTTCCTGATTCCGCCTGTTGACTTTGAAACAACCACCGCAGACGGCAGGCAAGATACCACTCTTGAGACCGTTAAGCGCGTGTATGAGCTGTATCAGAGCCGCCTTAAATCGGCGAACGCTTTTGATTTTAATGACTTGATTATGAAAACGGTGGAACTTTTTGAGACTAATCCGGATATTCTCACACAATGGCAGAATAAATTTCGCTACATAATGGTTGACGAGTATCAGGACACCAACCACGCCCAATATAAGTTGGTGTCGATGTTAGCGGGGAAAAGCGGCAATCTCTGCGTAGTCGGCGATGAAGACCAGAGCATTTATCGTTTCAGAGGCGCGACAATCGAAAATATCCTGTCGTTTGAGGGGGAGTTCAATGCGCGCGTAATCAAGTTAGAGCAGAATTACCGCTCAACGTCTATGATTCTCGGCGCGGCGAACGGCGTAATCGGCAAGAATACACAGCGTAAGCACAAGAGCCTGTACTCGTCCGTAGCGGGCGGCGACAAGGTGCAACTGCACATTCTTGCCAATGAGCAGGAAGAAGCGAATCAGATTGTGCGCGAGATTGAGCGGGCGCGCGGGCGCGGTGTACCGTTTGGAGACAATGCCGTACTGTATCGCACCAACGCACAGTCCCGGACAATCGAGTTGGCGTTGGCGCGCGCGTCAATCCCCTATCGTATAATCGGCGGTGTGCGGTTCTATGACCGCAAGGAAATCAAAGACGTCGTGGCGTATATGAGCGTGTTGGACAATCCTTTTGACTTGATACGGTTCCGCAGAATCGTCAACGAACCAAAGCGACAAATCGGGGACGTCACACAGTCTGAGATTGAGCGAATACACCACGAAACGGGGCTCAGCCCCATTGATGTTATGGCGAACGCGACATTGTATCCGTCGCTGTCCAAGCGCGCCGCCGCTTTGGTAGACTTTGCGCGTATTTTCGCGGCACTGTCGGCGATTTTGCTCAATCCTGACACAGGCGAAGTGGGGAGCTTGTCCAACTTAATTGATGGGATTATTACCATGACGGGCTACGCGAATATGCTCAAGAAAGAGGGAGATGAGGGGGCGGAACGCCTACAGAATATCGGCGAGCTGAAGTCGGCGGCGGTGAAGTTCGCAGAGGAAAATGTCGCTGAAAACGTAGGTGCGGCGTTGTCGGACTTTCTCGGGCAAATCGCGTTAGCGTCGGACACCGACGACTATGAGCAAGGGGAAGACCGCGTGGCGTTAATGACGATTCACTCGGCAAAAGGGCTGGAGTTCGGCAACGTGTTCCTGATTGGCGCGGAGGAGAATTTGTTTCCCTCTTTTCGTAGTTTGGCTGACCCCATGGACATCGAGGAAGAACGACGTCTGGCGTACGTAGCAATTACGCGTGCGAAACAAACGCTGCACATCACGACGGCGTGTGAACGCCTGCTGTACGGAATGACGCAACGCAACCCTACGTCGCGGTTTGTCCGCGAAATTCCTGATGAGTTTATATTCGTG
>WRJN01000132.1 GCA_009778605.1 Oscillospiraceae bacterium | reverse complement strand
ACAGGTTTGCAAACGGTGCGCCGCGAAAATTGGTGTTGGGTGGTGTCGCAGTTGACGGAGAGCAGGGGCTTGACGGACACTCCGACGCCGATGTTGTCGTTCATGCAATCATGGATGCGTTACTCGGAGCGGCGGCATTAGGCGATATAGGCGTACATTTCTCGCCCGATGATGCACAGTATAAGAATATAGACAGTTGTGTGCTTTTGGCGAGAGTAGTCGCGTTGCTGCGTGAGGGCGGTCGGCGAATCGGTAACATTGACACGGTGATTGTCGCTGAACGTCCGCGTTTAGCGACATACGTGCCGTTAATGCGCGAGAAGTTGGCAAGCATTTGCCGTATCGACGCAGGGAGCGTCAGCGTGAAAGCGACGACTGAAGAGGGATTGGGTCTTGCAGGGAAAGGAATCGCCGCGCATTGTATTTGTACGATTGTTAAGGATGTGTAAGAACATAAATAAGTTCTAAAGCGCAAAATTTTTCAAAAACACTAAAGTTTTGCGGAATATTGCCGATAGTAAATCTAAATCATACTTATGTCATAAAATTTTTGAGGCTTTGATTTATACCTATTGGAGGTGGCAATTATGGATATTAACAAAATAAGCAGTAATGCCGTGAACTCTTATAACAGAGTGATGAAGTACACAAAACCTGCTGATACGCTCGAGGCTAAAGTGTCTTCGGGTAAAGTCGGTACGTTTGATACTGTTGAGATTGATTTTGCGCGCACAATGGCAAAAGCGAAGGCGGATTTATCCGCTAAGTTGGAGGCTGAATTGGCGGCTGATTATGAAGCGCGAGTGCAATCGCTGAAAACCGCGTACGCAGACGAGGTTTGTCCCGTGCCTGCAGACAGCGTTGCTATGGCTATATTAGGTCTTTAATGAGGTGTTAAAAGTTGAACATTGAACAAGCCACGCAGATTGCGGATATTTTAGGAACGTATAACAAGCATTTCGATGAGTGTATTGCGTTTCTCAATCTGAAACAACAAAAAGTCTTGGCTGACGATTTGAACTGGTTGCACGACTCGTTGACCGAAGAACAGCGGTTGGCGATGGTGGGTTCATCGCTCGAAACTAAGCGGTTGGAACTTATGAAGACGTTAGGGTACGAGAATCACACGTCCGCGCAAATTTTAGAGATTTGCCCCGACGAGGCGCGTGGGCGGCTCAAACTTGAATGTGTGAACTTGCAGACGTCCATTGATAAAATCAAGGTGCTCAATGCCGATATACTCGAAATGGTAGATAAAAAACTCGAATCGGCAGAGGAGTATTTGAAAAAGACCGGCGTTACCGGTCCTGGATTCTACGACACGGCAGGCGGTAAAGTGCGCCTAAGTGACCCTGAAAACGATATAATCGGGAATATGTGATAAACATTCTTTAAGGAGATTTATTAGTATGCGTTCATCTTTTATGGGGCTTGAAGTCCAGAAGCGTTCGATGCAAATCGCACAAAAACATCTCGACATTGTCGGGCATAACCTCGGCAACTCCAAAACGCCAGGGTTTACTCGCCAACGAGTGGACATTCACTCGTTACATATGAGCAACCACACCTACTGGCAGACACGTCTTTCACAGATGTCTATACAGGGACAAGGTGTGTCGGCGCATGGTGTTTCGCAAATTCGTAACGCGTATTTGGACAGGCGTTTCCGTGAAATGGTTCCGCAAGCCGCTGAACACTCGGTCATGCACACCATTATGTTGGAGCTTGAAACGAAGTTGGACGCCGTTGACACGTTTTCGTTGCTTGACGCTATGAATCAGCTCAAGTCGGCTATGGAGCGTGTTGCGCTTGAACGCGTGGACGCGCGCGAAATGACCAGTTTGGTACGTAACGAAACGAAAAATATAACTTTAATGCTGAATACTCACTACAGAGAGTTGACGAAACTCATGGAGGACAATTTGTGGGAGTTGGAGCGTTCAATCGAAACGATGAACGGCTTAGTCGGCAGAATCGTTGATTTCAACAAGGCAATCACCCGTGAATACGTCGTGGACTCGGGGCGTATTGCGCGCGGTCAAGGCGTGTCGGAGTACGGACCGCTTGAAATGCTTGACCAACGTAATATGTTGCTCGATGAGTTGGCACAGTTCGCGAATATTGAGGTATTCCAAAACAATAACGGTTCGGTTAAAGTCGTTATGGCGGGTGTTACCATTATCGACGATGAAGATTTCAAGCAACTTCGCATGGACGAGTTTAGTGACTTTGATGCGGCAGTGTTACAGTTCTCGGATGGAACTGCGTTCAGACCGCAAACAGGTGAGCTGAAAGCGTACATGGAAATGCTCAACGGTAATGGGCCGTATGCGGCAGGCTCTTACCAAACAGGTACGTTTGGGATTCCTTACTATATCAACGCGCTGAACGCATACGCGCAAGGGTTTGCGGACATACTCAACGACGCTATGAACGCGAGTTTGAACGCTACGGGATTCTCAGATAAAAGCACGGCAAGTCATATGGTATTGCCCGACGGTTCTGTGGTTAAAGTACCGTCTCTTGCGGATGAAAACCCTCCGGGCAGCGGTACGAAACAATACACGTTGCTTGACGGCTCTGTGATTACTGTTAAGGTGGACACCTTGAACGCGACTAACGGCGAACGTGCCGACAACTCACACTGGCAACGCGCATTAGTGTGGGGCGGGTACGAGTATAACGATGATGGCAGTGTGCGTATGGAGCTTGTGCAAGCGCGTGATGACGCAGGGCGGCTGATTATGGAAATCGACTCCACGGGCAATTACGTTCCGAAGATGATTATGTCCGAAGTTCGTGCGCCTATTACAGCGCAAAATATCATGATTACCGACGAATGGATGAATGACCCTCTGTTATGCGGTATGACGTTTGACACTAAAGCAGGGGCACTCGTTCCCGCGCGCGATGAGTTAGGGTTGATTACCATGATTCCGCATATGGTACCTCAGGTTGCACAAGCAAATGTGCAGGAACGTGTTCCGACTCTGTCTTTGAACGGCGATTTCGTGTACCGCGTGAATCAAGCGGGGCAATTCGTTGACGCGCAAGGGCGCGCGATTACCGATGTTGCGGATTACGACAAACGCGTGCAATTGTATGATGCTGTTTGGGCGGCTGAACCGTACAGCCCTGCAACACACGGCATTATCGGCACTACGTTTAATGCCGCTTGGGTGAAAAACCAAAACGGATTGTATGTTGACATAAACGGCGTTCCCCTCGTCCCGCAAGATGACCCCAGCGGTGCAGGGCGTATGGTGTATGTCGATTCCGCCACTCCTCCTAATTATCTTTTGGGAACTAACGGCGTATTGCAAGACCCAAGTAAACGTGACCCTGTTATGGGGCGTATGCTGTTTTTGGATAACGACGGCATTCCCACAGACGGCAGAGTAGCAGACGGTTCAAAACCTGCGGCGCAGGCACAAGCACTTGACTCTACCAGTGGTTTGCCACTTTGGGCTACTACTGTCCCCGGTGTGTTTACGGATGACATAAACGCCCCGACGATTGACCGCGATTCCAACAACAGACTTATACCGATAATTCAATGGAGCGACGGTATTGACAGACCGATAGGTGATACTTCTGCTCCTACAGGTGTAACACCGATACTTGTTCCGTATTTAGAGGGTGTAAAAGACGCGCTCGGCAATCCTGTTATGACTGATGTCTATGACGTTATGCTTGATGCTAATGGCAACCCCATACGCGAAACTAACCCCAACAGCCCTAACTTCGGGCATCCGATTCCTGTGCGTGTGCAAGACCCCGCTTCGCCAGATTTCGGTAATCCGGTTTCGCCGACGACGACTCCTCCGTCCACCAACACCGTGCCGTATCAGACCGAGAAAATGACGACTGCCGGTGCGTGGCGTATGGCTG
>WRJN01000131.1 GCA_009778605.1 Oscillospiraceae bacterium | reverse complement strand
TTTTGTTGTATTACGCTTTACAGGTGTATGTTGACGCGGGAGACTGGCCCAATAATAACATCGAAATGTGGCGATACTCCCCCACTGATGACGAGCGAAGCGATACTTCGCTACACCCTTTCTTGAGGGACGGTAAATGGCGATTCGTCGCACAGGATATGGACGTAACGTGGAATATGTACGGCAGACCGGGCGCAGGAAATGACCGCACTACTCGTGATACGATTCACGGGTTGCTGTATGGGCAGGGGCGATTCGGCGGACAGTCGATATTCCTCAAAGCAGTCTTGGCGCGTGCGGATATGCGCGTGAAATTCGCCGAGGTTTTAGAGGAGTTGATTGACGGCGCATTTGCACCCGATAACGCAGTCGCCGAAATTGACCGATTAACCGCTTTGAACGCTCACGAAGTCAAAATCTCGCTATTGTCTGACAAGTTGCTCCCGGATAACACATGGCCCACACTTAAATCAATCGAGAGAGAACAGGAGGACGACCGTTACTTCGCGCTCAACCGTGGCGAGTTTATGAGGAAGTGCATTGAAAAGCATTTAAGGAAATAGAATTGCTAAGAACGAATACCCCAACAACCGCATAAAGTGGTTGTTGGGGTAAACAAATAAACGGTTATCAAAAGGTAATAACTTTTACGTCGTAGCGTTTAATATCGTTTACTTCAACTCAATTACTGCGCCTGCAGCCTCAAGTTTCGCTTTCAGTTCATCAGCTTCCGCCTTAGACACGCCTTCTTTAACCGCTTTAGGTGCCGCTTCAACGAACTCTTTCGCTTCTTTCAGACCAAGACCGCAAACTTCTTTAACGGCTTTGATGACGTCCATTTTCTTGTCACCGAAACTTGCGAGAACAACGTCAAACTCGGTTTTTTCTTCAGCACCGCCGCCGCCGCCACCGGACGCAGGGCCTGCCGCTACCATTGCCGCCGCCGAAACACCGAACTCTTCCTCAATCGCTTTCACGAGGTCGTTTAACTCCAACACGGTCAACGCTTTTACTTCTTCTAAAATTGCTGTAATTTTATCAGCCATGATTTTTCTCCTTTTTAATATGTGATTAGTGCTTTTAACTTGGGACACTCTGACTATAATAGTAAGATGTCAAGCTATCGCGTCGGCAAAGCCGTCCCGAATCGCTCTTGTTTGCTTCGTCAAGCTATCGCGTCGGCAAAGCCGCCCCGAATCGCTTTTGTTTGCTTCGTCAAGCTATCGTGTCGGCAAAGCCGCCCCGAATCGCTCTTGTTTGCTTCGTCAAGCTATCGTGTCGGCAAAGCCGCCCCGAATCGCTCTTGTTTGCTTTACGCGCTTTCTTTTTGTTTCGCAACTTCGCTGAGCCCGATTGCGAGCTTTTGCATAGGTGCTTGCAAAACGAACAGCAGTTTGGAAACGAGAACATCTTTGCTTGGAAGTTTCGCATATTCTTCGATAGTCGCTTTATCAACCGCCTTGCCGTCAATGAACCCCGCTTTGATGCTGTACACTCCTTTAGACGATTCCACTTGCTCAAACACGAGTTTGGGTGCGATGATGATGTCTTCCTTAGACAATGCAATCGCGGTTTCGCCTTTGAGGTGCACATTAAGTTCTTCCAATCCCACCTTAGCGAATGCACGGTTAAGCAGTGAATTTTTGACTACGAAATAGTCAACGCCCGCCTCACGCATGGACTTACGAAACTTGGTATCGTTGGCAACGTCGATTCCTTTGTAGTTGGTAATCACGCCGCAAGCCGAATTCTTGAGTTTCTCGGCAAGGTCGTCAACAAACTTCTCTTTCTTTTTCAAGATTTTTGGACTTGGCATACTTTTCTCCTTTCATAAAATTATGGGCATTGAAAAGCCCTCTTTGCACTAAAGCGAAAAGGGCATAGATGTAACACAACCCCATTCCTCGGCGGGACTTACTGCTTGTCCGCATTTTACTCAAATACGGCAATCATGCCCGCTGTCTTTAGAACAGCAACTAAATTATATCACACTTTTTCGTGAATTGCAATAGGTAAAACGAAAAAATTTGAAATTTTTCGTAGTATAGTCAATCCGCTATAAGAAACAACAAAACTGCCCACTTTTCAGTGGACAGTTGATTTGTTTTCTTTTTATTAGCCGTTCTCTTCCATCTGTTTCTTGGCAGCGTCGTTGATTTCGCCGATGCGCTTGATAATGGGCTTTTCTTCACTCGTTCTGAGTTCCGCGTAGGATTCACCATGCACGATTACGGGTTTAGTCAGGCGTTCTACAGGGAATTCGCCCAAGTCACCTATGTCTAAACCTATACCGTTCTTGAAGTCCCACACTAACGTGGTTCTTTCGGGGTCACGGAGCTCTTCCAAAACGTCTAACTGGTCATCAGTCCAACCGAGGTTTTTCTTGTCGCGGTTGCGTCCTGCTTCACGCATTTTTTCGTCTTGTTGCGCGATTAACGCGCTGTACGTCCACGCTTTGAATCCGTTTTTATTAGTTGAGCCGCGCACGAGCATCATCGCGTCTTGTTTGCCGCGCATATAATGCGTATCCACGGAGGGGTCAGGGTCTCTCGGGAAAGGAACGATGCGGAATTCATCTTCGTCCCAGTTGTCAGTTACTGCGAATTTCGCAAACTTTTGGTTGTATTCCCACGGACCGTCGCCGAAGAATAAAATCTTGCCTTGTCTGAATGCGTTGTAGTTCATTTTGAAGTCGGAAAGTTCGTGGTAAGGATAGCGGAAATCCCCCAGTGCGAGGTTTTTCAACAGCTCACAAGCGCGCTCAACGGGACGTTCATACATATTATTCACAAGCAAACCGTCTTTCAACCCAAGGATTGGTGTTCCTGTGGACAGGATTGCCGCTTCGTCAATGTAAAAGCTGATGATTCCCCATTTCTCGTCCGTTTGAGAGAATTGCGTCACCATATCTTCAAACACTTCCCAAGTCCAGTCACCATTGCGCCAAACGGTGAAAGGGTCGTCAAGACCTGCGCCGTCCGCAACGCTTTTAAGGTAGAACAAGTTTGCGGTGGAGTTGGTCAGCTCTGTAATTGCGGTGTAATTTTTACCACCCCAACTGAACAGTTCCATCACGTCGCGCGTGTTATCCCATTCCGGTCTGTCGAAGTCAAAAATATCGTCAACAGGCTGGTAAAAGCCCTCGTACGCGCCGAAAGGGAAGAACCGTTCTTCAAACTGGAACATATCGGGCGGATTACCGCCGCCGACTAAGTTATTGAGTGATTCGTAGCGATTTTCATACGAGCAGTTAAGGCGTTCAACAGGCTGTTCGTATCCGTCAATGTCGCCGAATACCGCTTTATACGTAGCCATTGTGGGCGAGTTTTTATCCACCTCGTACCATGTAAGCCACTTGAGCGGTTCAGTCACTTTGAAATCATCATCAAACACTTCGTCCCAAACGGGCAGTTTTGCGATTTCGTCTGCGCGGTCAAACACTTCTTTGAACTCACCATGTTGGTCCACTACGGGAGCAGTGCCGTCATCTTCAGTGTCGGTTGTGTTGGTTTGGGTATCAACCGGGTTTTTTTCTCCGCAAGCGATAACCGAGAACATCATTGAACATACAATAAGTAAAGCAAAAATGCGTTTCAGCCTATTTTTCATAATTGAATCCTCCTTCAAAATAAAAAGATTATTCCTATTATACCACGGTGAGCGCGCATATGTCAATGCTTTTTCCTACAAAAATTGATGAGCTTTTTTGTGCAATATGCACAAAGGCGTTGGGTGTGATATTTTTTTTCGCTTTGCCTATTGCAATTCGTGCGCGTTTGTGGTATAATGTACTTGTTATGGCAAAATCGCCGTTTTGCACCATTAGCTCAGTTGGTTAGAGCTACCGGCTCATAACCGGTAGGTCCGGGGTTCGAGTCCCTGATGGTGCACGTAATGGTCCATACTTGAACCATCACT
>WRJN01000130.1 GCA_009778605.1 Oscillospiraceae bacterium | reverse complement strand
GCGATTGAAACACGCTTATTCAGCTTTAATATGAGCGTTTCAAACAATTTTCGATTAAAAGCCGTAGGAAAGTCCCCCGGGCTGAGGTTGCGTAGGATTACAGGGAGCTTGTCCGGCGAATGAAACAAGTACGCAATAATGCACTGTTCCGCCTTTTCCTGTGCGGGATAATCCGCCGATTCGGGGTTGATTGCGTCGCGCTTGACCTTAGGTTGCAATAACTCACGGCGTTCCTGTGAATGACGTTGCCGCGAATTTATACGCCGACGTTTTTCTAACGCGTCCGCTACTCCCGCCGCCGAAACGCCGCACTTGCGCGCCAACTCACCGCCGTATACCATACGTTCGTGCTCATTCTCGATTGCCGCGAGCAACTCTACGCCGTGTTTGAGCAAATCGGCGCGTCCCTCAGGTGTGTCAGTGTCTACCGCTTTCTCAAGTTTACTCAACTCAAAATGCGTCGCCGAACCCGACTGTTCCAAAAGTGAGCCGAAACTCTCCGCCCCGAACTTCTTTATGTACTCGTCGGGGTCATTCGCGCCCTGCATTTGCAATACTCGTGCCGACATTCCCTCATGATTCAACAGGTTAATGGCTTTAACTGTCGCTTTCTCCCCTGCAACGTCAGAGTCATACGCTAATACAACATCGTCGCAGTATCGCCGCAACAGCCGCGCCTGTGCAGGAGTCAGTGCCGTGCCTAATATTGCCACGGCGTTATCGAACCCCGCTTGATTGAGCATAACCGCATCAATATTACCTTCACAGAGAATAACGGACTTATTCTTAGCGTTTTTCGCAAAGTTAATCGAAAATACGTTCTCACCTTTGCGGTAGACGGGCGTATCGGTGGAGTTGACGTACTTACCTGCCTTGAAATTGCCATCGCCTGTGTTCTCGCTCACGATTCGCCCCGAAAACGCGATTACACGCCCTGCCGCGTCAATGACCGGGAACATGACCCGCCCGCGAAACATATCATAGACCTTGCCGTGTTCGTTGCGCTTGAGCAGTGACGCGTCCACCAACTCGTCATCACCGTACCCCTGCTCGTTCATGTGCCGCTTGAGGTCATTCCAGGACTCCGCCGCATATCCCAACCCATACTTGCGGACAGTATTCGCGTTCAACCCACGCTCCTGCAGGAACACACTGCCCTCGTTGGGCGCGCTAATCAAACAGTCACGCCAAAACTTAGCCGCCGACTTATTCATTTCATAAATGCGCGAACGCCGCCGCAACTCTGCCATACCTGCCTCGCCGTTGCCGTCCTCAGGCATGGGAATCCCCGACCGCTCGGCAAGCAGACGCACAGCCTCCATAAAGCTGAGGTTTTGCGTAAGCTGCACAAACGTAAACACGCTCCCCCCCGCGCCACACCCGAAACAATAGAAACTCTGGCTGTCCACGTAGACGTGACAGGAGGCCGACTTCTCGGAGTGAAACGGACACAGGCAGACGTAATCACGCCCTGCGCGCTTTAACTCTGCGTACCCGCTCATGGCAGAAACAATATCGTTTGACTGCTTGAGCCGCTCTAAAAATTCTTCAGGCAGTGCCATCACTCACCCATAGGCGTTCCGCATTCGCCGCAAAACTTTGAACCAGTCGGAGCCGCTCCGCAATTCGGGCAAGCGGGCTTAGCCGCACCGCAACCGTCGCAAAACTTAGTAGTACATTTCTTACCGCACGCACACTTCCACTCTAACGAGCGTTGAGCGGCTTTTTCCTGTTGTTTGCGCTGATTACTGCTGTTTATATGGTCTACGTTAGACTTGGTGCGACGCACATTATACGCAGTGTTATTCACGGTGTTCAATGCCCGATTCGCCTCGCTAAGTTTATTAAGTAAATTTTTCATAATTGCCGTTCCTTACTTTCATTCATATGTATATTTTGCCTCATCGACTCCCCCACGCACGCGGCACGCATAACTCCTTGAACAAATCTACGGCGAAACCGTCGGTCATTCCCGATATGTAATCACACACAGCGCGCTCAACGCCGTATTCGTCTGCGAGGCGCAGATACAGCTCAGGCATTTCATCATGATTCTTGCAGTAATGCTCATACAAAAACGCCACGACGTTGACGGCTTTCTCTTTCTCGGTGTTAATGGCAGGATTGTTGTAGACCCGCGCAAACATGAATGCGCGCAATGCGTCATGCGCCTCCGCCGTTCTGTCATCATACCCAATCGTTCCGTCAAACGCGTTAATCGCCGACATAATCAGCGTGGTAATGCGCTTGCTCTTGCTGTTGCCCAATACCTCGACTGCCTCGCGCGGCAAATCATCATTCGTCAACACTCCGCTGTGAATCGCGTCCTCAATATCGTGGTTGATATAAGCGATTTTGTCCGCTAACCGCACGACATCGCCCTCACAAGTGGCGGCTCTCGCATGACTTGCGTGGTTACGAATTCCATCCCGCACCTGTTCGGTCAGGTTCAGACCCTTGCCGTTTCGCTCAATCACTTCCACGACGCGCGCACTCTGCTCTGCGTGTTTGAATCCGCACAATCGGTCAAGAACGCGCTCACCGTCGTGCCCAAACGGCGTATGCCCCAAATCGTGACTGAGCGCGATTGCCTCCGTCAAATCTTCATTCAGGCGTAACGCCCGCGCAATCGTCCGCGCAATCTGCGCGACTTCAAGCGTATGCGTCAGACGCGTACGGTAATGGTCAGATTTGGGAAAAAGAAACACCTGCGTCTTGTGTTTTAGCTGGCGGAACGCCCCGCAGTGAATAATCCTGTCGCGGTCGCGCTGAAAGTCTGTGCGAATATCACAATCAGGCTCAGCGACATTACGGCGCGCGCAAGCGGTGTCTCCGCTCCGACAAGCGAACTCACACAGCACAGTCTTTTCATATTCGATTGTACGCTCTCGAATATTCACGCGCAGACCTCCACAACGTAGTGTAGGGACGCTATAGATAGCGTCCATACATGGGGTGTAGTTTCAAGCTCAAAAACACAATATATAGGTTATTGAGCCATGCCGAACTTTTTGTTGAACTTGCTCACGCGTCCACCGGCGTCAACCATCTTTTGCTTGCCTGTGAAAAACGGGTGACATTTCGAGCAAATCTCAATCTTGATTTCTTTTTTGGTGGAGCGTGTTTCAATCACCTCTCCGCAGGCGCACTTGATAACTGCCGCCTCGTAATTAGGGTGAATATCTTTTTTCATTGCTGTTCTCTCCTTAACTCTTAAACTTGCCAAGCTACGTAACGTCAGAGCCACTGCCTTAACCCTTGTCCGGCTTCACTCCGCCGCTACTGCCGCCGCTGCAATAGCGGATTCGTCAACGACTGCGGTATTTACGTCACGCCCGGCACGTTGAACCTTGCCCGAACGCAAACATCTCGTACAAGCGTTGACGCGACAGGGTGTGCCGTCAACCACAGCGCGGACTTTCTTGACATTCGGCTTGAATGTACGGTTCGTCCGTCTGTGTGAGTGGGACAATTTAATTCCGAAAGCGACGCCTTTGCCGCATATTTCACATTTTGCCATTTTATTAAGCCTCCTTTACAATTACCTTGACATTTGACATACCAGTACATTATAACAGATATTTTTTGGCGTGTCAAGTGTTTTGCTAAAATTATTTTTGGCAAGCCGTGATATTCAACGCTAATCAATCATGTTTGACAGCTTCACGACTTTACGCAGAACCTGCAACGCGTCAGCCATGACTAACCGCCCGCCGATGTCCTGCCCCTGCCGCGTGATGTTCCCTGCCATAAGCGCGTCAATTGGCGCGGCGCTGATTCCCTCGCCAAAAGGCTGTGTTTCGTCGATGACGTTGCTGAGTTTCACGAGATGCCGCAAGATTTGCAACGCGTCGGAGATGTTGACGAAACCGTCTTGATTCACGTCCCCGAGGAGTGAGGCGCGCTCTGTGTGGTTGACAACCAATGTATAGTTGTCGTTATTCCACCAAAATTCGCCCTC
>WRJN01000129.1 GCA_009778605.1 Oscillospiraceae bacterium | reverse complement strand
ACAGAAAAGCTGTTCTTTGATAACGGATTCCAAGACTTCTTGTCCAAGCCTATCGACATCATGCGCCTTGACGCAGTGCTGAAAAAATGGGTGAAAGTAAGCAAGTCGGGGGAAAGTAAACCACTCACGGACAGCGAGTCGGAACACGCAGACGTTGATATTCATATCCCGGGGTTAGACGCGGCAAAGGCGTTGCGTTCATTCGGCGGCGGTATGGACGTGTTTGTGGCAAGTATGAGAAGTTTCGTCACGCATACGCCGAAACTCCTTGACGAATTACAGCGCGTGACAGCGGACACAATCAGCGAAAGCGGTGTGATTAACGCTCACGGACTGAAAGGGAGCAGCAGCAACATTCGCGCAGAGCATTTACGTGCCGCCGCCGCAAGCATGGAAGCGGCAGCGCGTGCAGGGAATTTTGCAAAGTTCAGCAATCAGTTGGTGCCCATTATCAAAACTACGAAAGAGTTAATCACCGATATATCCGCATGGCTTTATGCACACAGCGAACAAAACGGTAAACCGCATCAAGCCGCCCCCGACGATGCATTGTTGGCAAAATTGCGGACGTGTTGCGAAAACTATGATATGTCAGGTATTGACGACGTGATGGACGCACTTGAGGAACACGATTATGACACCGACGGCAATTTGGTGGAATGGTTGCGCGAAAAAGTCGATATGATGGAATTGGACGAAGTAATCGAACGGTTAAAATAGAGTTAGGCACTGCCTTATAGGAGGACAGACATGGAGAAGAAGAAAATCATCTTGGTTGATGACCACCCCGCGAACTTGACCGTTTGCAAAAAAACGCTCAAAGACTTGTATGAGGTGTACCCCGCGCCGTCCGCAGAAAAAATGTTTGAGATTTTGGAACGCGTTATTCCCGAATTGATTCTGCTTGACGTTGAAATGCCCGTCATGAACGGGTACGACGCTATGCGTAAACTCAAAAGCGTGGACGCATATAAAGACATTCCCGTGATTTTCCTGTCGGCTATGGACGATGCCGAAAGCGAAATTGAGGGGTTGGAACTCGGCGCGGTGGATTATATCCACAAGCCCGTAGTCGGCGCGTTGCTGTGTAAACGAATCGAGACGCATATCGCGTTAATCGAAGGCAGAAAAGAACTTATAACGCTCAACAACTCAATCGGGCGGCTTCTCGCGCCTAAAGACTTAAAGGCAAGCTCAGACTTATTGTCAAACGAAACCGAGGCGATTTTTGACCTGCTTAAAAAAGACGAAATCATTGACGATATGGCTCTGAAACTCCGCGAACCGCTAACCACAATCATTGAAATGATTGAAAAGAGTATAAAGTCAGACGATATTGACGAAATCAAACATCTTCTCGGGCGCGCCGACGTTGAAACGCGCCTCATTAAAGAAATCGTCGAGGATATTATAGAGTAAGCAAAACAAGAGCCAAACGACCGCGGGAGGTTAAATGGATATTGTACTCATATTCGGCATTATATTTGTTATCAGCGCGCTGTCGTGCAAAACCGCCAATACAGTCGGTTTGCCCACGTTGGTGGGGTTTATCGCAATCGGCGTTGTTATCGGCTTATTCTTCGAGTTTGAAGATATGCTGATTGTGGAACACATTTGCGATTTCGCGCTGTTGACGATTATTTTCACGGGCGGCTTCCAGACCGAGTTTCAAAAAGCACGCCCTGTGTTAGCTATGTCGTCGGCTTTGTCAGTCGCAGGGACGCTCATGACTGCGATGTTATCTGCCGCGTTCGCTTACTACATACTGCGCTTAGAGTTCTATCAAGCTATGTTGTTGGGCGCGATTATCTCGTCTACTGACGTGGAGTCGGTCTTTTCGGTGTTGCGCTCAAAACAGTTGGACTTAAAAAACAACTTGGGATACGTTTTGGAGTTAGAGTCGGGCTCGAACGACCCTTTCGCGCACATTCTCACGGTGGTGTTTATCGCGCTCGCTACAGGGACGCCGGGCGTACCGTTGCTGTTCGCACAACAAATCCTTGTGGGGGTTGCGTCGGGAATTATAATCGCCAAACTCGGGCAATTCCTCATTAACCGCTTGAAAGTAGAAGTTGACAGCGTGTACAGCGTTCTTCTCGGCGGAATCGCCCTGTTGACGTTCGGCGCGGCGTCACAATTTGGCGGAAGCGGATTCTTGGCGGTGTACGTGGGCGGCGTGATTATCGGCAACGGCAAATTAGTGCATAAAGGCTCACTCTCGCGAATGTACAGCTCACTGTCCATGCTCATGCAAGTTATTTTGTTTATCGTGTTAGGGGTATTGTTCATTCCGTCATTGTCGAGTTTAGAGAAAAGCGACATACTGCGCGTAGCGGGAGTGGGCGCGCTGTTCGCGTCTTTCGTGTTCTTCGTTGCCCGACCGCTTACTATGTTTGTGGTGATGAAGACGTTCAAACGCCCGCTCAACGAAATTGTGTTGGTATCGTGGGCAGGGTTTCGCGGTGCGTCGTCCATTGTGTTCGTCACGCACGTCTTGCTCTCGAAACTCCCCTACGCCGAGTATTTATTCAGCATTGTTTTCTTTGTCGTCATGCTGTCAGTTATCGTGCAAAGTTCGTTCATTATCCCTATAGCCCGCCGACTAAAACTGACAGACGATTAGGAACTGTAAAAAAAGGAAATCGCATTTTTTTGCAAAAACACTTGAAAATTAGAAAAAATTGTTGTATAATAGTATTATATCAAATGTCTGACGGGATTATGTCAAATGTCTGCAAGGAGGTCTATTATGCAAAATACAAAAAAATCATCAAGTCTAAGAGGGAAAATCACGTTTTCGACAGGAGCTATAATCATAGCGATGATTACTACGTTGTCGTTGCTTTTTCTTTTTGAGTTACGCGCTGTCAACAAAATGGTAGTTGAGACCACAGAAGAAGGGTTTGACGATAATATAAGAGTAGCCGTGCAAACCGTAATCGGCGCATTGAATGTGAATCATCAAATGTTTTTAGACGGTGAAATCACCGAGGACGAGGCAATTGACGCGGCAAAGTCAATCGTGCGTGACACTCGCTACAGCAGTACAGGCGACGTGGCGAACAAGAACGACGGTTATTTTTGGGCAGATATGTCGGACGGGCTGTGTATCGTGCATTACAACCCCGCTAACGAAGGCGCGATGCGTATAAACGCGCAGGACAAAGAGGGTACTTATTTCATACAAAAGTTCATTCAGCTTGGTGACGCGGGCGGCGGATTCTCGGAATTTTATTTCGGCAAACCCGGCGCAGAGGACGGCTCGTTCAAGAAACGCGGATACACCGAAAAGTTTGAACCCTACGGCTGGTATATCAGCACAGGCAACTATTACGAAGATATTGACTTGGTGATTGACGGCGTGGCGGCTAAAGAACGCACAATGTACGTTTTAATTATCGTTTCAAGCATTTTGATGGCGATTATCGTAATGGTTGTCATAGCGCAGATTTTAGGTTCGTTAGTCATCAAACCGCTTGCGCCGCTCAACAAATTCATGCGGCAGGCAGGTACGACGGGGGACATTACTTTGCACCCTGAAGACGTTAATGCGATTCGCAGAGTTGCGGCGCGTAACGACGAAATCGGCGCGACGCTCGAAAGCGCGTTGATATTCGTGGAGCATATCAACAGCGTTGCACAGGAGCTTGAGAAAGTCTCTAAAGGCGATTTGTCCATGAAGATTGAGAAAGTCTCGCCCAACGACATCATGGGTGGTTCATTACAGCATATGGTGGAGAATCTGCGGGAAATGTTCAGCGAAATCAACGCCTCCACCTCTCAGGTTTCCACCGGCTCCAAGCAAATCGCCGACGGCGCTCAGGCGTTAGCCCAAGGCTCGACAGAACAGGCGTCATCCGTGGAGCAGCTTTCCTCCTCGATTACCGATATTGCGCAGAAGACCAAAGACAACGCCGATATGGCCGGACGCGCCGCCATGCTGGCCAACACCATCAAGGGCAACGCCGAGAAGGGCAGCCGCCAGATGGACGAGATGATGGCCGCCGTCAAGGACATAAACGCCGCCAGCCAG
>WRJN01000128.1 GCA_009778605.1 Oscillospiraceae bacterium | reverse complement strand
AGAAACCCTTCGAAACAAAACCTTTCGATTGGCATACCGGATACGACTAATGCCGGAACGAAAGCCGTAGCGCCGGGAAGACATTCTACCTCAATTCCCTGACGCAAACACTCCCTGACTAACAGAAAACCGGGATCTGATATGGCCGGTGTACCGGCGTCGGAAACAAGCGCAATATTTTCGCCAGCGCCAATACGCGCCGCTATTTTTTCAACGTGCTGATGTTCATTGAATTTATGATGCGATTGTACGCGGTTGTCAATCCCGTAATGTTTCAGTAGGATTCCGGTTGTCCGCGTATCTTCGGCCAAGATCAAGTCCACTTCTTTCAATACCCGAATGGCTCGAAAAGTCATATCTTCAAGATTACCGACAGGCGTAGGTATGACGCAAAGTTTAGCCATAAGACAAATAACTGAGTAACTGAAAACTGAATTAGGTAAATCTTTTTTTCAAAATAGCTAAAAAGTCAACGACATTTTCGTCGTCAAAGTTCCATTCAAATCTTTCTTGCAAATAATCAATTGCGGCGTCATACGACTCTTTCATATTCAATTCGCCAAAAATCTGATTCATTAGATTTTCGTTATTTGCAAACAATTCGCGGCAAAAAAGAAAACGGTCATTGAGTGTAATCACTTTCTTCAAGTCAATGCCATTTTTTCTTCCGGACGAATACGCAGGAATTACTTTTTTTTCTTTCTGTACCTGTTGAACAGCCGAAGGCGCATTCACGGGCGCAACCATTTCCTGTTGAAAGAATAAATGATTTTGTTGTTCCGGCAATTCCGAAGAAACAGGAATCATCTTTTCCGGAAATAATGTGCTTGTCGATTGACTAACCTCTGAAAGAATTTGTGCCTGTTGTTCCTTTACATGAGCTTCGATCAATTCGATTTGAAATATTTCGATTTCTTGAAGACCATCCTGTATCTTGTTCGAAATATCAAAAGCCTGACTGAAAAAAGCAACTGGATACATATCTCTTTCGCGAACCTCTTCCGTTAGTCTTTCTAGTCGTTTGATTTGTTCAATTATTTTTTCTAATCTTTCTTTATTTGTTATCATAATTCACAATAATGGAGCAACAAAGGTAAAAAAAAGAATGAAGATCGGGTGAGTATTTTAAGTTTTCAAGGCAACCGCATCAAAAATTATACAAGGAAATAAACCTGATTTTTCCATTCAATTAAAAAGGGACGAACATGTTTTTGAATGATTACCATATTTTTTACAGCCCACGTCTGGGGACTGTCAGGGAAAAATACAGGCATCGTGAAATATTTTATTTTCATATTTGTATACATTTTCATAAAAAATATGTATCTTTGCACGTTGTAAAGAATCGTGAGTTTATGAATATTCAGGAACAGATCAGGCAGTACCCGGATTTTGATGATGATGTAGATGTTATGTCGGATGAGATTCGTCATTTGATCCTGCATAACGATGATGTTCATACATTTGATTTTGTTATTGCATCATTGATAGATATTTGTCATCACGACCTTCATCAGGCCGAGCAATGCGCATTTATTGTTCATTACAAGGGAAAATGCGATGTGAAGAACGGTGTTTATGATGAGTTGCATCCCCTGAAAGACCGTTTGACCGACAAAGGACTCAGCGTAACCATTGATTAATTAAAATATGACAGTAGCGCTCATTATATTATTAATTGTTATCGGACTGGCGCTTCTCATTGTGGAAGTGGTTGTCCTGCCGGGCATTACAGTTGCAGGTATTGCCGGCGTTTTGCTTATTGGAAGCAGCATATTTCTCACATACAGGTGGTTCGGGAATACGGCCGGTACATTTTCACTGATTGGTACCGGCATATTATTTATTGTGTTCCTGATATACGCATTGCGTGCAAAGACGTGGGATCGGCTGTCGCTCCATTCCGAGATCGACAGCAGGGTCAATGTGGTAGATACCGATCATATCAGGCCGGGCGACAAGGGAATGACTGTTTCCCGTCTGGCTCCGATGGGTAAGATACTCATACATGATAAACTCATGGAAGGCAAATCCGAATTTGGGTTGATTGACGAAAACAGGGAAATAGAAGTTGTTCACGTCAACGAGTCGAACATCATTGTACAGGAAATCAAATCATTATTATAAATCATTCAAATTATTTTTATGGATCAGGTAGGATTATATGCCATCATTTTAATCGTAGGAATCATCTTTTTATGGATTATTCTGTATTTCGTACCGCTGAATCTCTGGTTTCAGTGTATCCTCACACAAGTGAGAATCTCGTTGTTGCAATTGATTTTGAGTCGGTACGCACTCTTGAATCCTGCGTGATTACGCAGCATTGATGCGTATAAATCTCGCTCAAAATATCCTTGCAGTGAGTGAATTTCACCGAATCCGTTCCAGTCGGCATTTTTATATTCCGAGCGTGCGAGTGCCGCCTCCAATCGCCGCTCCTCCACGCGCGTGAGTTGCAATCCGTACGCCGCAGACACCTCCACTTGTGCGAATATGCCGCACTTGACGCGCGCGACAATCCCGCAATCCAGCAATCCTGCCGCGTGGAGAAGTTGCGGTTGAGTTGCCGTGCCCACATCAAACGCCTCCGCACCCGCACCGGACACGCCCGCAATCACGGCGAGTTTCATCGCTTTTGATGCGTTGTTATCCTCACACGATAGCGCGATTCGGCGCGCGGCGGGCGTACGTTTCGCCGACGTTACTGCCAACGCTGCACCGAGACGCGCACAAAACTCCGGTGTGATGTCCACGTTAGTTTCGCCCGTCACGCCTGTGTCGCTTAACTGCGTAGCGTCAAGCGCGTGCAATGTCGCTTTGAATCCGCTGTGCTTGATGTCTTTCGTCACGTTTGCCCCCGGACGGACGTGTTTACCGTTCCAGACCTTAGCAGCACCCGCGACAATCGCCTCCCGCCCGATGACACAACCCTCGCCGATGACGCAACCCTCATACACGCTGACGGAATGTTGCAGTTTGGCGTTCGCGCCGATAATTGCGTAATTAACCGTCGCACCGTTGGAGATAAACGCCGAGTCGAGGATTACCGCGCCTTGAAGTTTGACGTTGCTGCCAATGCTCACATTATCACCGATGATGCAGGCATCAACGATGGTGTTTTCCCCGATGCTGACGTTGCGCCCGATATGGTTATTACCGTGACGGCGGCTCTCGTCAACGTAGCACTTGACTTTGCCGTTTAAGATGTCCTGCTGGCTTTGGATATAGGTGGTGAAATCGCCAATATCGCACCAGTATCCCGACTCTTCGTAAGCGCGCAATCCTCCGTGTTGGCGGTCGGCGAGCATTTGCGGAAAAACGTCTCGCGCAAAGTCACACTGAATGCCGTCGGGGATTAACTCCATGACACTGCGCGACAGGACGTACACGCCCGTATTCGCACAATCGCCGATACAGCTCAAATAGGAGGGTTTTTCCGAAAAGCCTGTAATCGCCCCCGATTCGTCCGACAAAACTAATCCGTACTCACGCGGGTCATTCACTCGTTTTGTGATAACCGTCGCGCCTGCGCCGCTGTTACGATGTTCGTGCACTGCGGCGGTCAAGTCAAAATCGCACAGTGCGTCGCCGCTTATGACTAAGAAATCCTCCACGTAAGCGGTATCACCGCTGACAGCTTGTTTAACGCAACCGGCAGTCCCGAGTGGGAATTCTTCGCGCGAGAATCGCAGTTTCACGTTTTTATACTGCCCTGTCTCAAACAGTTCCTCAATTTGCCCTGCTTTGTAGCCGAGAGTGAAAATAGCCTCGTCGAATCCGTGTTTGTCAAGCAAATCTAATATATAATAAACGACGGGGCGTCCGCAGAGTTTCGCAAGGGGTTTCGGGAACGAACAGGTCAATGGGCGCAAGCGCGTACCCTCGCCGCCCGCCATGATAATAGCTTTCATAATAAAGTAAAATTCCTTTCTTGTTAGAGGGGATATTTACTTTATTATGCGGCAATCTTTGCCGATTATTCATGTTTTGGCGGTAAGAACATTCATGTTACGGCGCGGATTAGGGCGCGC
>WRJN01000127.1 GCA_009778605.1 Oscillospiraceae bacterium | reverse complement strand
CGCCGATTTCACAAGGCGAAAAAAGTGCGCGGGAGGCAAGGTATCACGCTCTTTCAAGTCAATGCGAATCACTGCGCTGTCAACCTTCGGAGCGGGCAAAAAACTGCCTCGCGACACCTTGAAAAGCGTTTTACACTCGCCGAAAAGCCGTGTCGCAACGCTGACTATTCCGTATTGCTTAGTACTCGGCTGTGCGGTGAAGCGTTCGGCGACCTCCGCTTGAACCATTGCTGTAACATTGTCGAGGTTCGCGCCGCCGACTGCACCCTTTTCAAGTAGCTTCATTATGATATGCGTTGCCGCGTAATACGGCAAATTCGCACAAACAGAAACGCCAAATTCGGCGTTCTCGATTTGAAACGCCGAATCATCTATTAAATCAAGCGCGTCACCCCAAATGATTTCTACGTTGTCACAGTCGGAAAGAGTTTCTGCGAGAACTGGCTTTAAACTTCTGTCTATTTCAAACACTATTACCTTTTCGGCGATTTTCGACAGTTCGCGAGTGAGAACGCCGACTCCCGCGCCGATTTCCAACACGGTTTTCGGTGGTTTAGGTGTTGTCAGACTTTCCGCCATTCGCGGGCAAACGCTCGGATTGATGAGAAAATTCTGCCCGAGTGTCTTTGTAAACGTGAATCCGTGGCGGTTCATGAGGTCTTTAATGACAGAAATGTTGGTAAGTTTCATTCTGTCAGTTACGCTCAAGTGCTTTGAGGGACGCATCGTCGCGCCTATTGCGGTTTTGACCCGCTTTGAGGACTTTAACATCATCTTTTTTGAACGCCGAGGGTGACGCTTCAGGGTCTTTCATCATTTTGACTTTAAGCGTCCCTGTCAGCACGTTCACGTCAACGACCGTACCTTTACCGTCAGGCGTTTCGACGAACGAACCTGCGTTAGGCGTGGTTTTGAGAAGTTCCTCATAACAATCCTGCTCATACTTCAAGCAACACATCAGCCGTCCGCACGTTCCCGAAATCTTCGCAGGATTCAACGAGAGCGACTGGTCTTTAGCCATCTTGATAGATACGGGCTGGAAATCCCCCAAGAAACTGTTGCAACAGAACGCGCGCCCGCATATGCCGAGTCCTCCTAACATCTTCGCCTCATCACGCACGCCGATTTGCCGCAACTCAATGCGCGTACGATACACGCCTGCCAAATCCTTGACAAGCTCGCGAAAGTCCACACGGCTGTCGGCGGTAAAGTAAAACAAAATCTTACTGCCGTCGAACGTGCAATCAACATCAATCGCTTTCATCTCCAATTTATGCTCGGCGATTTTGGCAGAAAAAGTTGTCAAAATATCTTTTTCGCGCTGGCGATTATTCTTGTACACCGTCAAATCCTTAGGCGTAGCGACACGCATAATGCGCTTCAACGCGCGCACGGACTCGCTTTGCTGAACGACGTTGACGACCGTTCCTAACTCCACGCCGCGTGAAGTCTCTACAATCACGCTGTCACCCTTACGAACGTGATACTCGCCCGGCGAAAAGTGATAGACTTTTCCCGCGCCCTTGAACCGTATTCCAATTAGCGTTACGGGTTTACTCTCTGCCATAAATGCTCCTTTATATTATACCGCTTAAAATTACCGCACATGAATTACCGTATGCAACTCCGCCGCGCAAGCTGCCGTAGTCATGGGTACGTTGGGGTTGACTGCGGTACGTTTGATGTATTTTTGCAAAACGTCACACGCCGCGATTAACTTTTCGGGCTTTTTGGACACCGCCATAAGCGACGCAAATTCACACAGCAACCGCTCGAGTACGCACGTTAATACGGTGCGGTCTTTAATGCGGCTGAACGCCGCCGCCGTGTCATATTCGGCGACGCTCTTGTTGCGCCCCTTGATTGCGCTCATGATTGCCCCTGCTATCTCGTCGATTTCGCCGACTTCAGCCTCCTGCACCTCGCCTGATTGTACCACTACAACCCGCGACAATATCGTTGTTAAAATTTTGGACTTTGACTGTGCCGTTATAACGAATCGGTTATACTCAGGCGGCTCTTCCACGAATTTCAACAGCGCGTTTTGGCAATTCTCACTCATGCTCTCGAAATCATTAAACACGAACACGCGCGTATCGCCGAACTGAGGGCGCAAATTCCCCAACGCGACGACTTCTCTTAGCGCGTCAATTTTATAGCTGTACGGCGGTGTAGCGGTCTTGGATTTCTTTTCGGTATCGCTGGGCGGCATGGATTCTTTGACATAAACGGTGTCGGAGGGGTCACTCTTGTGTAAAGTGACAACTTGCTCGACCGCTCTTTCGTCGCCGCCTAAAATCAAGACTGCATGAGGGAACCGTCCGCTTTCTTGCAGTTTTTGTATTGTCATGAATAAACATTCCTTAAAAAATTGTTATACCGCTTAACTCTTAAATTTGGCAGTGGATTGTGCGGATTTTTTATTGTCAAACAAGGCAATTTTCGCGCGAATATCCGCTGATATTTAATCGAAAATTAACGCAGTATGGCGGTAAAAATACCGCAAGCCAGTGTCAAATTTAAGAGTTAAGCGGTATATGTTGTTTTCCACAACTGTCGTGCGTCGTCGGGCTTCAGCGCGGCAAAGCCGCCCCTTGAGCCCTTGCTATACTTTCTCAAATCGCTCTATGTTCGTGACGAAAATCGTGGCACCGCCGACGCTCACCTCCACGGGGAAGCTGCTGTAACCGCTGCCGCCGCCGTCACTGTCGCCGCTACTGCTGAATGACGCGGCATTAGGCACGAACTGTTTGCGTTTTTTAGAGTTGCCGCGAATAATCTCGATAATGTCGTTCACGCGTGAATCGTCAGCGCACAACAAAAACGTCGTGTTCCCAGACATGAGGAAACCGCCCGTAGAGGCGAGTTTAGTAGCCTGAAACCCGCTTTGTGTCAGCGCGTTGGACACCGAATGTGAATCGTCATTGTTAATGATAGCAAAAATCAGTTTCATGGTTTTACCTCCGAAAATTTGATTATAAGTATATCACACAATCGCTCAATTGTCAATAGTGCAATTAAAGAAACAAAAATCCTGTTCAATACTAAGATTAAACAGGATTTTTGCCACATAACACGCCATGAGGGACTCGAACCCCAAACCTTCTGGTCCGTAGCCAGACGCTCTATCCAATTGAGCTAATGGCGCACTGCACTATTGAGTATATCATAGATTTTTAGGCTTGTCAACCCTTTTTTAATAAAAATGTTGACAATTCCGAAAAATCGTGATATAATGCTTTAGGCAACCTCCGAAAACCTGTTTCGTGTAATCGTCGAGATGAAAATTTCGTCAGATGAGGCGATTTTTCTGCGAATATCCGTTGATATTTAAGGAAAAATCAACGAAGTATGGCGGAATTTTTCAACCGGCGAGTGCCGGAAGAGGTTTTCGGAGGTTGCCTTTAGTACATAAACTTTTAGGAGGGTTACTACAAAATGAACAATATCGACACCAACAAAATCATGGCGGACATTGCCGACTTAGAGAACAAGAAACAGATGTTGCTGTTGTCTTTACAACATGACATCGACGAAATTGACAAAGACGTGATGAAAGAGTTCCGCGAAATAGGTCAGCGCGCTTATAGTCTCGCTTTTGAGGGTGAGGGCAATCTGTCCGCGCTTAAGGCAGACTTTGATAAAATCGACGCATTCAAAGCCGAGCAGGACGCTAAAGACAAGAAAAAAGGCGATATTATCGCGCGTTATGACGAAGAAATCGAAATAATGCGTAAACTTCTCCCACAAAAAGCTGAGGAGTCCGCACCGGTCGAAACTGCGTCTACTCCTGCCGAAACCGCACCCGCGCCGCCCATAGACCCTGCGAACATGGGATTTTGCACCAACTGCGGCAAAGCCTACGCATTAGGCGGTGATATGTTCTGCTTACAGTGCGGAACTAAATTAGGTTGATAATGCGAAAAATACTTGCAGTGGATTTTGGCGAAGCCCGCACGGGGCTTGCTGTCAGCGATTCCATGAACGTGATTGCCAAGCCGCTTGCGGTGATTCGTGACCGCAAACTTGAAACACTGCTTGACTCAATCGTAGCTGCAGTTCGCGAGAATGACGTGG
>WRJN01000126.1 GCA_009778605.1 Oscillospiraceae bacterium | reverse complement strand
GTGTGCCGTTGTATTCGTTGTCCGTCATGCCGTCTTCGAGCGAAATGGTGATTGACGGCGAAACATCTTCGATGGTCATTATGATTGTCATAACTTCATAGCGATTATTCTTAAAGTGGTTATAGACTCTGAGTAGAATTGGATTCACTGCTCACCTCATTAAAATTTGTTTAACTTGTTCATAAATCGCCGCTGCATTACTGCTGTATTTCGCGCGAATTGCCAACGCTACCAGCAATTTCACAAGAGAGTCATCACTGACATCGGGTGTGTTGGCAGAATTATCGACAGAATCCTCTATCTTATTTATTGATTTAGCCGCAACAGGATTGTCCGCTACTTTTTTAGCGGTCTTAGCTTTAGTAGAAGACTTCTTTTTAGGGGCATCGCCTGATAGTGTGGGCGGCTCTACAAAAAAGAACACCTCATCGACCCAAACGGGCGAAGTGTTCTTTTTTGGACAGTATCCTGCGCCTGAAAGGATTTGAACCTTCACGGTTTCCCACCGGAACCTAAATCCGGCGCGTCTGCCAATTCCGCCACAGGCGCGTTGTCGGGCAAAGCCCGAATCCGTACAACGCCGCGCAAAGTCAAAACTTTGTTCAATCGCTGTCAACATCACTATCGCCATCTGCCCAACGCTTGAGCGTAGGGAGAATCCGCTCTAATTTACGGCGCGCCTGCTTCTCGGTCGTTAGGCTGTCCACCGTGAATCCTACACAAATTTCCAACATTTCCTTCATCGTAACGTCTTTTTTGAACGCACCGTTTGCATAGCAATAACTGCAATAATCTTCGCTTTTTGTTCCGTCAGCTTCTCTTCCGTAATGCTCGTCGGTGATACCCATAGGCATTGCACAACTTTGGCAAAACTTATCTTCAATACGATTCATCTGTCAACCTCCGCGAAAATTATTCATATAATAATCTCGCCCTGCATACCCGGCACTGCCGATACCGCGTTGGATTCGTCTGTGTCAATGTGAACGGCGTCGGCGAAATCTTCGCGCACTCTCACTACAACATCGCCTAAAACCGCGCTTCTGCCGTCGGTGTCAAACTTGAGGCTGACGATTTGCTCATTCGCGACGCCGTATTTTTCAGCAGTTGCAGGAATCAAATGCGCGTGTCGTTTAGCGACAATTACGCCCTGCGAAATGGTGACTTCCCCTTTAGGACCGATTAACGTACACCCGGGTGTACCCGCCAAATCGCCCGACTCCCTCACCATGACGCCTACACCGATTGAACGCGCGTCTGTCGCCGAAAGCTCAACTTGGTCATCAGGGCGTTCAGGCCCGAGAATAGACACGTTGGGCAACTGTTTCTTTGAACCCACAACCGTCACGCGCTCCTCACAGGCGAACTGCCCGGGCTGTGACAGATTCTTTATATTGGTCAGTTGATATCCTGCCCCGAAAAGCGTGTCAATCGTTTCGCGCGTGAGATGTACGTGCCTTGCCGAGGTTTCGATGAGTATTTTCATGATGTTTGTTTCTCCCTAAATAAATTCTTACTTACCTTAGTATACAACCTTTTTTGACAAAAAGCAAGGGCTTAAAAAAATTTTTTTTGGCAATGTTTAGTCATTTGAACCTCACATTTAATTTTACAAGAGGTCTATTTAATCTTTTTGTCAATTAACGGCTTGAATCGCTCACGAACGAGCCGAAAGTGATACCCCAACGCAATGTCATACAACGCAAACGCCACGTTGCTCATACCCCACAGGACGTATACGGCATACCTGCCGAAATCGTCCAACCCGTCTAACATATCGGCGATTCCGAAAATTGTAATGGTTATATAGTAGAAGACTACAGCGGCGATGTTAAAGACCGCCGCTTTAATAAGCAGTTTAACAGCAGTATACTTGATAAACTCAATCTTTTCGCGCAACAGCGGATAATACCCAAACAACAGGATAAAGAGCGTCTTACCCTCTATTTCGGGGACTAAAAACAGCGACAGAACGGACACGGCAACATAAGTCAATCCCCCCCACTTAACGGAATTCTTGCCCCGCACGACTGCCGACACGCTCCAAACAATCATTCCCGCGAGCGCGGGCATGAGGTAGGCGAGCGCGGGAATAATGGCGACAAACATGACAATGACAGCAAGCGCAGATGATATTCCGCAGTAGGCGATGTTGAAGGCGGTATGCTTCTTATTTTGAACATTCTTACTCATACAGCCAATCATACCACATTTACAACGAAAAGTCAAACAAAATTTTTATGCCTGTCTTTTTTCGGCAAAATTTGCGAAATAATCGTTGTATAATCGTATTCATGAGTACGATTTACGTTGACCTTCTTGTTATCATCAACATTTACATAACCTATTTCCTGCTGAGAGGTACGGCGGTATTCTTGCACCGCAGCGTTACCCGACGACGGCTTCTCCTCGGTTCGGTGGCGGGCGGGTTATCCTCGTTGATTATTCTTTTGCCGACGTTGCTGTTAGTGATTAACGCAGTTTTGCGAATCGCAGTGGGCGGATTGATTGTGTTTATCGCGTTTGGGTGGGGGAATCGACGTGACTTCCTCAAGAACGCACTGTTTTTCATGATTGTCAACGTGGTGTTTGCGGGATTCACACTTATGCTGTGGTTTTTCGCCGCACCGTTAGGCATGGAGTGGACAGGCGGCGTGGTGTATTTTGACGTGTCACTCCCTGTACTGATTGTGACGACTGCATTCGCATACGGACTTATCCGACTGCTCCGCTATATCATGGACGTCAAGAACGCAGGTGACAAGGCGTATCGAATCACCATAACAATGAGCGGAAAAGCCGTGGAATTAGACGCAATTGCCGATTCGGGCAATATGCTCACCGACTATTTCACGGGATTGCCCGTAATCGTAGTCAGCAAATCGGCAGGGTTGGCAACCGCCGACGCAGGACTTCCGCGGTTATTGCCCTACAACACGATTGACTCGGCAGGGCTGATTTCGGTTTATCGCGCAAGCAACATCGTCATCAAGAGCGAGAGCAACGTGAGCAAGCCGGTCAACGCACTAATCGGAATCACTGACAGCGACAAAACCGCACACGCGATTTTTAACCCCAAGCTACTAATATAAATAAAGAAGAGGGAACAGCCATGTACGAATTCCAAAAGCTATTAAAAAGTCTTTTCCAAAAAGCAAGACAAGAGAGCCTAAGGCTCAAATCTGCCCGCGAGGGCATCGGAGCGAATTCAGCCGTTTTCTACATAAACGGAGCCGAGTCACTTCCGCCGCCGCTGTCTAAAGAAGCGGAAGAGGAAGCATTCAAGATGTTGTCCACTGACTTTCATGCGGCGCGCGAAACGCTGATTGTTCATAATCTGCGCCTTGTGGTGTACATTGCCAAAAAGTTTGAGTCAACAGGAATCGGAATCGAAGACCTCATCTCAATCGGCACAATTGGGTTAATCAAAGCAGTAAACACGTTCAGCCCGGGAAAAAACATCAAGTTGGCGACGTATGCGTCGCGCTGTATTGAGAACGAAATCCTCATGTACTTGCGTAAGAGCAACCAATACAAGTACGAAATTTCGATTGATGAGCCGCTGAACATTGACTGGGACGGCAATGAATTGCTCCTGTCTGACGTTTTGGGCACCGATAACGACGTGGTGAACCTAAACATCGAAAATCAAGTTGAGCGGAATCTGCTGTTGGACGCAATTGCCTCCCTTAACCCGCGCGAACGCCAAATCATGGAGATGCGCTACGGCTTGAACAATCACAAGGAGAAAACGCAAAAACAAGTCGCTGACGAAATCGGCATCTCACAAAGCTACATTTCCCGCCTCGAAAAACGGATTATCAAACGGCTTCGCAAAGAATTAGAACAACTTTGCAGTTGAAATTAAGCGATTTATTGTACAAGTTGCACAAAATTTTCACGAAATGTAAAATATCTGTTGAATTATCTGCAATTCTGTTGTATAATAGACTGTGTTTAATTTTGTAATTTATTAAGGAGTCATTATATTATGTTGATTTGCAGTTCATGCGGTGCCGAAAATGCTGAGGGAACTAAGTTTTGCGGGAAGTGCGGAACCCCTGTAGCGGCGGCGTCTGTCGAGACCGCTCCTAAAGCTGACGAGCCTGCACAAGCCATTACACCGCCTCCGGCTGCGCCAACTG
>WRJN01000125.1 GCA_009778605.1 Oscillospiraceae bacterium | reverse complement strand
CACTTACCCCCCAAGAAATGTTAAGTTTTTGTTGTGTTCGTCGCAAACCTCCAATTCTGCTTTTTTTATTTCCCCCGACCTCTTTTTTTTTTCGTCTTTTTTTTTAGTTTTGTTGTTCTTGAGCTCTTCTAAGTTCATCTTGACGTAGTACATATCGTCGCGTTCGTAGTACCATGTATCCTCGATGTTCATAGAAATCCACGACAACACACAGATTCCCGCGCTGGCGATAAACGCGATAATCAACAAGATTATTGTCCCCATTCTAAGTGACAACTTAATCGTCTCGTTCTTGACGAGTGCAATAAATTTAGACAATTTGACCACCTCCCGCTGAATGCTTTTGTGTAATCTCGAGGAATGCGTCCTCAAGGCTCTTTTCTTCCACAGGTGTAACCGAGAACAGCATATGCCCGCCGCCGACTATCTTTTGAGTGACGATTTTGATGATGTCGTCAGCACCTTGCGTGTCGAGGTTCAGTTCGAGAACGTCAGGCGCAATGACTGCTTTGCGATTGGCAGGTACGTTGTCGATTAATGATATGACTTTTGCTGCGTCATCGGTTTTGATTCGGTAACACACAAACGGACTGCGTACAGAAGCAATCATTTCGGTAACAGTCTGCACAAAGAGCAGCTCGCCGTTGTTGATAATGCCTACGCGGTCACACATCAGTTCCATTTCGCTCATAAGGTGACTGGATACCATGACGCTGATTTGCTCTTCATGTGCGAGTTTCTTGAGTATATCACGCAGTTCGCGAATACCCGCAGGGTCAAGCCCGTTGGTCGGCTCGTCAAGAATGAGCAGTTTCGGGCGGCTCAACAGTGCCATAGCAAGCCCAATCCGCTGGCGCATACCCAACGAGTATCGCTTCATTTTGTCGCCCACGCGGTTGGACATTCCCACAAGTTCTACCACTTCGTCAATGCGTTCCTGTCCGACGCCGCGAATACGCGCATACTGGCGCAGGTTCTGCATTCCCGTCATGTGCCCGTACAATTCGGGGTTTTCGACGATTCCGCCCACGGATTCGAGTGCTTTCTCGAAATCTCGCTTGAGATTAACGCCGTTGATGGTTATTTCGCCCTCGTCAAAGAACAGATGCCCCACTGCAATCTTGATTGTGGTGGTTTTACCCGCGCCGTTAGGCCCGAGGAACCCGAAAACTTCTCCTGCGTAGGTATCGAATGACACATTCTTTAATATGTGCCGATTACCGAACCACTTGTTCAGCTTTTGTACGCTTAATACGCTCTCCATTATAATGCACCTCCGTTCGCGTTAGTATCGGGTTGGTTAGTTTCGTCCGTGTCGTCTGTGTTGTCTGTATCAAGCTCGTCTGTGTTATCGGTGTCAGGCTCGTCTGTTTCGATGTCGTTTGTTTCGGGTTTATCAATATAATCGGGATAATCCCAGTCGCTATAGTCCCCATAGAAGTGACCGCCCATGCCGTCAAACCGCCACTCGCCATTTACGCGGCGCACATTGTATTGTGCGGTTCCTTCGCCTTTGACATTTATGACAGTGTCTTGTTTGATTTGGGGTTTGGTCACGCTTTGTACTGTGTATTCCCGACCGTTTACTCCGGGAAACTCAAAATGTATGCGGTAGTTGTCGCCGTACTCGCGATAAATGTCATACTTGTATTCGTCATTATCGGCGTCAGCGTACTTGAACATTTCGTATGGGATAGTTAAGTCAAACTCCAGCTCGTACGACACCTCAACCGAACCCATGCCCGGACCGGTTTTCCTGACGGTGACTTTCTTGAAGTCATACTTATAGTTGGTAATCGTGCCGGGGATGCGCGAAAAGTCACCCCAGCGTGTTAATTCCGACTTGTCGTACATCCAGTACCCTGTCAAGTTGGCTGATGTTTCCTTATTTACGTCATTTTTTTGGTGTACCATAAACTCGTTCACTGCGTCTTTGTACTTTTGCGTCATTTCGTCGGGGTCGGGTGTCATTGCTGCGGCTTTCATGCTTGCCGCAAAGTTGTCCGCGCTTTCGCGTAGGTTGTCCGCTTGCCTCTTGAAGGTCACTTCGTCAACGATAATGAACCCTGTCACACAGAAAAAGGCAATTATCGCGAGAATGCCCCCTCTGTTCCAACGCTTAATTTTGTTCCACATAGATATAATCCTTTCTTTAGTTCGTTATTTAATAGTGTAACATACGAATGTAACACTAAAGCAACCGAAATATTACGATATTGTTAAGAAAACTTTTAAGAAACTGTGTATCCTGCCGCAGTAATCGTGTTTTTAATCGTTGAATCGCTAACTGACGAATCATGCGTGACCTTAACCCTGCCTAATATCACGTCCACTTCGACTTTTGTGACCTTGTCCAGCTCTAACAGCGATTTCTCCACCACAGAAGCACAATGGGCACAAGTCATTCCGCTGACGTTTACGGTAGTAACAACGGACACGGGCGCAGTATTCGGTGGTGAAGTGGGCGGTTTAGTCGGGGGTGAAGTGGGCGGTTTAGTCGGGGGTGAAGTGGGCGGTTTAGTCGGGGGTGAAGTGGGCGGTTTAGTCGGGGGCGAAGTGGGCGGTTTAGTCGGGGTTGTAGTGGGCGGCTTAGTCGGAGGTGAAGTAGGCGTTTGCGTCCGTGATGTGTGCGTGGTACTCGGAGGCGTCGGCGTGGTGTTCGGTTTAGTCTTGCTTGTTTCGTCGGGTGTGGGTTCAGGCGTAGTCGGCGCAGTGGTGACGTCACCGCTGTATTCAGTCGGTGTGTCAGTGTAGGTGTCGCCTGTGTCATCGCCGCTAACATAGTCATCGTCTGTTTCTTCAATCGTCGTAACGGCAGGGTCGTCAGACGTGTTTTGAGGTTCAACGCCACATCCTGCGAGAGTAAGCGACAACGCTAACAACAATACAGCTAATCTTTTCATAGTTGGTCTCCTTTCAATGCCCCCCCGCCTGTAATCAACTCGTCTGCGTGGGGTAGGGTTTCAATCCAGCGGCAAAACTCTCGCCATTCAGGGAGGCGGTGGGTCTTGCGCTGAGTGTATATGGTCTTTAGACAGCGGTAGTTGGTGGTAAGGCGCGCCGTCAGCTTGAACCCGCAGGGGTTGGAGTAAAGCAATCTCAGATAGTCCTCTTTATCGCCGCTTTGGTTATAGCGTTCTTTAAGCTCTTCCATGACAGCGATTATACGCGCGTCCACGTATTCGTTATACTGCTCTGACAGTTCAAACTTTGCGATTCTGTGCATGGTTGACTGGCTGGACACGAACTCAAGAAAGCGATAGCGTTCCGCCTCTGTCCAACACTTGACCGTGAACGTAACGTCAAAGTTGACGCGGATTCCGGTCAAGAACTGGTCGTGACCTTCGCCTTTGGGCGAAATCGCTAACTTCTTGACCGTTTCGGTGATGTTGTCGTTGCATTTCTCGGTATCAACCGCCATAGGGTACTTGCTGGCTTTAACAGATTCGGGCAGGTCGTATATTTTTACGTTGCTTATCATAAACCAAACTCCTTCGGGTATAATAATACTTAATTGTACCATATTTCAATGAACTTGTCAACAAAATTATTGCAAAAACGGAGGTAATAAAAATGGCTAACCTTAAAGGCAGCAGAACAGAGGCGAACTTAATGTCAGCGTTTGCCGACGAGTCCATGGCGCGTAATAAATACACCTATTACGCGGCTAAAGCGAAAGCGCAGGGGTATGAGCAAATCCACCGAATCTTTATGGAGACGGCGCATAACGAAATGGAGCACGGCAAGATTTGGTTTAAGAAACTCCACAACGAGGATATTCCCGACACGGGCGCAAACCTTCTTGATGCGGCAGACGGCGAACATCGAGAAAGCGTGATGTATGCTGATTATGCACAAATCGCCGACGACGAGGGTTTTGCCGATATAGCACAACTGTTCCGCGAAGTCGCCGCGATTGAGACGTTCCACGAGGAGCGATACCGCAAGATATACGACGAATACAACGGCGGCGCGGTGTTCACGGGAACCGCCGACACGCAATGGGAGTGTATGAACTGCGGTCACATTCACACGGGTGAGTCTGCGCCGATGGGTTGCCCCGTCTGTAAACATCCGCAGGCGTATTTCATGCGTAAACCGCCGAGTCAGTAAGAGCCTGTTTAGTATCTCCGAACGAGTGAAATTTTGAGAGCGAATTTTTCGTCAGACGAGGCGAATTTTCGCAGTAGGCTTTGTGCCTTTCAAGAAAATTCAACGCAGTA
>WRJN01000124.1 GCA_009778605.1 Oscillospiraceae bacterium | reverse complement strand
ATATAGTCGGTTAAATTCAAAATGGGCTTGTTTTTGCGAGAATATTTTTTGTCAGACAAGGCGAGACTATTTTGGAGTTAATCGACTATAAGTGGGCATCGTCAGGCTTCGGAGCGGCAAAGCCACTCCTTAAGAGCCCTTGTTTAGCTAATCCCAGTCAACGACCGTTTCAACGCCCTCGGAGTTCAGCCCGAGTTGTTTCAAGAGGTCTTGCGCGGCGTTATAGCCTAACTTTTTCTGGCGATTGTTCATAGCGGCGACTTCCAAGAGAATAGCTAAGTTTCGCCCCGGTTTGACGGGAATCACCAAATGCGGGATTTTCACGCCGAGAATGGCGATGTAGTTATTGTCAATCCCCATACGGTCGTACACTTTGTCTTTGTCCCACGCTTCAAGCTCCACCACCATGTTGATTTTTTCGGCTAACTTAACCGCGCCCACCCCGAACAACTGGCGGACGTTGATAATCCCGATTCCGCGCAACTCAAGGAAGTGCCGAATATTATCGGGGGAGCTTCCCACTAATGTTATATTAGATGTTTTGCGGATTTCTACTGCGTCGTCGGCGATAAAACGGTGCCCGCGCTTGATTAACTCAATGGCGGTTTCGCTTTTACCCGAGCCCGAGTCGCCAATTATAAGCATACCCTCACCGTAGACTTCGATGAACGCGCCGTGCCGCGTAATCCTCGGCGCGAGTTTGAGGTTAAGGAACGCCACGACTTTAGAGGACAACACCGATGTGCTTTCCACCGTCGCCAAAATCGGAACGCAATGTTTCTTTGCAACTTCCAACAATTCGGGGTATACGGCGAGTTCGCGCGCCATAATCAGCGCAGGTACGCCGGTAGACAGAAGTTTCTCGAAAATTTCTGCTTTTTCTTCGCTGCTGTGATTGTCTATATACGCAGTTTCGGCTTTCCCCACTATCTGTATGCGGGTATTGTCAAAATATTCGTAGAATCCTGCAAACTGTAGCCCCGGGCGGTTAATGTCGTTATTCTCGATGGCTATAGTGCTTGTGTCATCCACCGGGCAATAGACGACTTCAAGCCCGAACTCTTCTATGATTACATCTAACCCGATACTGAATTCCGCTGTAGTTGTTTCCATGAATTTGAACCTCCATAATATTTGATAGCTGTAATTATATCACATTTTTTGTAAAAAGTCAATACCCCTTTACATTGCGTGAAAAATGTGTTATACTGATTGGTATGATTGATTCCCAACCAAAGGCGTGGTACAAGTTAGACAACGCCGCTAAAATTTTCCCGCCCACAAGCAGCAAGTCGGACACGAAAGTGTTCCGCTTTAGTTGCGAACTGAACGACGCCATCGACCCTGCAACGCTACAGTCCGCATTAGACGCGGCGATTGATGATTTCGCGGGGTTTCGCTGTACGCTCAAACGCGGTATGTTTTGGTACTACCTCGAGCAAAGCGACATAATGCCGCGCGTTCATGAGGAAGATACACCTCCCTGCAGTATGTTCTATCTTGAGCGCAAAGGTCTGCTGTTTGAAGTGACATGGTACGGTAAGCGAATCAACGTGGAAATCTATCACGCACTCACCGACGGCACAGGCGCGGTGCAGTTTATCAAAACAATCGTCGCGCACTACCTCAAAATAACTCACCCCGAAACGCAGTTCGACGTGGGCGAGATTGACTATGATGCGTCGGACACGCAAAAAATGAACGACAGTTTCAACAAGTATTACGGCAATGAACCCAAACACGTCAAACGCACAAAAATGCCCACTGCACACAAACTTCGCGGAGCGAAAGAACCCGAGTGGCGTTTTAATATTATTGAGGGGACGCTCTCCGTATCGAATTTTCTCCGCGAAGCGCATAATCTCGACGCGACAATGACGACACTCGTCACCGCCCTTCTCATGCAAGCAATCTTTGGGGAAATGAGCGTTCGTGAACGCAAACGCCCCGTGATTATCACCGTGCCGGTCAATCTACGCAATTATTTTGACTCGAAATCCAACCGCAACTTCTTCGGTATGATGTATATTAAGCATGACTTCAACCGAGACGGTACGACTCTTACCGACATTATCGCCAGCGTAAAGGCGTGTTTTGCCGAGCAACTAAACCCCGATTATGTTCGACACCGCATGAATAAAATGCTGGCGTTTGAACACAATCCGTTTATACGAATCGTGCCGCTGTCGCTCAAAAACATCGTCATGAAATCGGTTTATCACATGAGCGTTCGTATGGTGACGGCGCAACTCTCCAACATAGGAAAAATCACCATGCCGAGCGAGGTTAAGCCGTTGATTAACAAGTTTTCGCTGTTCACGCCTACCGAGCGCGCGCAGGTGTGTATCTGCTCATACGAGGACACGCTGACAATCACGTTCACGTCGCCTTTTGTAAGTAAAGACGTACAGTGTCGGTTTTTTCGCGGTCTTGCCGATATGGGTTTAGCAGTCGAAATCACTGCTAATGATTTAAGTAAACAAAAATAAACGAAATTCAAGGAAAATTAAAAAGGTGTGGTCAAAACATGAAAAGCTGTAAAAAATGCAATGTATCGGTGAACGGCAGTTTCGCACGCTGTCCGCTGTGTCAACACGCGCTGACGCCCGATACCGACAGCAAAACGCAAGACATGACATATCCGTTCGTACCGCTGATTAAACACAAGCACATTTTCCTGTACCGAATGTTGCAACTATGCTCATTTGCGGCGGTGGTTATTGCGATTGCGGTGAATTATGTGTTGGGAGGACATCGGTGGTCGTTATTCGCAGTCGCGGGCGTGGCGTGTATGTGGCTCGGATTGATTGTGGGGGTGCGTAAACGGCATAATATACTCAAAAACTTAGCGTATCAAATGAACATCGTGTGCCTGCTCGCCGTGTGGTGGGATTTGTTTACGGGGTGGCGCGGCTGGTCGATTGACTATGTAATTCCCATTACGTTCATGTCAGTCATTGCTGCCACGACGATTCTCGTGCGCGTATTGAAAGTACAGACCGACGATTTTATCATCTATTTAGTCCTGTTGATTTTCTATGGCATAATCCCATCGGTTTTTATTGTAACTGGGTTGTGTACGATTACGATTCCGTCGATGTCCTGCGTGGCGGTCAGCCTGATTTCCCTCGCCGCGCTGTTAATCTTCGAGGGGCGCAACATGGCGGCGGAACTGCGAAGGCGTTTTCACTTATAACACTCGAACTTTTATTACTCGTCCTGCATACTATGGCTATAGAACGCGTACCAATAGCCGTTCGTGTTCATAGAGTTGCGGAGTAATACCACAAGCGGGGAGGTGTGTATGAGCATGAATTCAACTTCAACAGTCATCACTCTAAAGTCCATCACTGAAGCCAATAAAGCCAAACGCCAGCTTTCCAATTATAGAATCAAGAGTGAGGTCGAGAAAATTCACGGAACGCGGAACGGTTGTGTGTACGGTATACGCGTATACGATGACCCGTCCAAGATTTGCAGGTTGTTATCAACGGTTAATATTCATTGCGACGTTCGCTGAGTGCCTTTTTCCGAAAATTACATATTTCGCTCGGATAACACTTGACAAAGAGCCGAAAATCTGCTATACTTGTCTGTATATGCAGATTATGTATGCAAGGGGCAGATATATGAAGTTTTTCGGTGTCATTAAAAAGAATATTCACCAGTTGTTTTTTGTGATTTTAGCGTTTGCTTTAATGGTAACAATCAGCTTTATTTCGCTTTACGGAATGTTGCAGCGCAACATATCCGTGAACGCGGAGTGGGCAATGGATAAAGCTGATAAACTCATTCAAGCGGAAATGATTGAGGCGGAAGTCACCATCATCAATGCCGCGCTTACTGTTGCTGACCGATTCGTTCCGGGGGAGGACAACTCCGAGTGGATTATTGACTATTTCGTGGCGATGTCCGAAAGTTTGGCGGAGCGCAACAACACGCGTGTTACTAATATTGGAGACGTTTACGGATACATAGACGAAGTATATGTCGATGGCAGCCTCTGGGACCCTACCGACCCCGTGGACGGCTTTCTTGATGATGAAGGCAATCTGCTCCCCTACATTCCGACTGAGCGGGATTGGTATATCGTATCCATGGAGGCTCCGCAGGGAGAAGTCGCCATTACGCAGCCTTATGTCGACGCCATGACAGGCGAAGTCGTCATTTCGCTGTCGGTTAAGACCTATCGTAACGGCGTGTTTATCGGCGTAATCGCCTTTGATGTTGACATTAGCCGATTCGCCGAAAACGTCAAAGAGCTTGA
>WRJN01000123.1 GCA_009778605.1 Oscillospiraceae bacterium | reverse complement strand
AAGAAAATTCAACGAAGTATGGCGGGAAGCCCAATGAGAGCGGGCTTTGCCCGCTTGAAAGGGCAAAATTCGCCAAAATTTCGCCACGAGCGAGATACTAAACAGGCTATAAGCAGGTGAAAATACAAAACAGTAACTAAAGGAGAACTAATTCAATGCTTACTAATTTGTCCACTTTATTGTTGTCAGAAAATCCTTTCGGCGGCGACCCCAGCGGCGGTCAGGAGGCGGCTTCCGATAAGTTGCAGGCATTAGTCACGCCCTTCGGCAACATCATCGGGAAAGACTACCGCGGGTATGTGCAAAACTATATTGAGACGTTTGCCATCATCGTAGTTGTCGCATTCTTACTCGGGTTCCTCATCAGCTACACCTACAAAACCCTCACCAAAAAGGGTACTCCGTCACAAAACTTCGCGATTACGCTCATGATTCTGCCGCCCGTTATTGCGGCGACAATGTTCGTACTCAGCACCAACTACCTTGCAGGGTTCTCGTTAGCGGGGATTTTCGCGTTCACGCGATTCCGAAGTGCGGCGGCGAACTCCAAAGACCTGTCGTTCGTATTCGTGGCAATGGCAATCGGCGTAAGCTGCGGTATGGGTAGTGTGTTTATCAGTATCGTCATGGCTCTCATGCTCTGTGTAATCCTGTTCGCGGCAAACGCGGCGAAATACGGCGAGGCCGAAAGTGACCCTAAAGTTTTGCGGATTAACGTCCCCGAAAGCATCAGTTACCACGAAATGTTTGACCCGATTTTCCAAAAATACGCGCTGTCATGGGACATTATGCGCGTCAAGTTAGTTGACCTCGGCGCGACGTATGAAGTGTCCTACTCCATCAACCTCCGCAACGGCGTGGACGAAAAAGCAATGATTGACGAACTGCGGACGCGCAACGGTAACCTCAGTATCACGTTGATGTTGCAAAAACGCGACAACCGCGTCCAAATGTAGTACCTCTCCGCAAAATAAACTCTATATAGTACGGGGCATCGTGCAAAAATGTGCGATGTCCCCCTCCCTATACATAAGACGTGATTAAATTTCACAGAAAGGTGTGTTTACTTATGAAAAAGAATAAAAAAAACATTACTTATGCCGTGATTAGCTTCGCGCTCATGTTCGCCTTAATGTCGAGCGTATTTCTGTTCACGACTACCGGGTGTAACGGTTGCGACGCTTGTGTCCACGGAACCGACACCAAGACCCTTGATTTTGACGATTCCGATAACCCCTCCGACCACGAAGCGGTTATTGAAGACCCCGATGACGGGCGTGTGCGCTTGGTTCGGGTTGACGATTATCTCATGCACCCCGCAACAGGGCTTGACGTAATCAAGATTACGTGGAACGAAAAAGGCAGAGCCGTCTTCACTGATTTGGAGACAGGTGAAAAACTGCGTGCTATTATCGACTCCGAGCGTGAGCGGTACATCTATTTCAGCGATGAAAAAATGTGGGTTATTCCTGTGCTTGACGACGACGACCCTACGTTGGGCGGTAATACCCCCGACGATACCGATACCAAAGACGACCTGACTACACCCGGTCCCGGTACGCAGCCGCCGAACACTACCCCGGGCTATACTACACCTCCGAACCCGCCGGACGACGTTCCGCGTTATACAGGCACGGTCACGATTGGCAACACTGAGGCGCAAACCAAAGTCAACGCCGACCCTAAAGATATTCAGGTTTACACAAATAGACAAGGTGTGCAAATCATTCAAATTCGTCGCCCCGGTGAATACACAATCAAGGGCAAATCAGGCAAAGCGGGTATCGCCGTTGGCTCGAATGACGGTTTCCCCGGCGGAACGGTCACGCTCACGCTTGACGGCGTTGAACTCACCAACCCCACCGGACCCGCGATTCGTACGTCTAAATTAGTAGACAAACTCATACTGAACTTAAAAGGTACCAGCACCGTACGCGACACGCGCAAAGCCCGCCCTGATGAAGACGAGCGTGACGCAATCGAAGAGGCACTCGGCGATGACGAATCCAACCCGTTCGTACGCCACGGCGCGATTTTCACCAACGACTGCACCCTTGAAATATCTGGCAAAGGCAAACTGATTGTTCATGCAGGGTTCGCACACGGAATCGCGACGCGCGGTGACATGATGACCATTAAAGGCGGCGCGAACGTCCAAATCGCCTCCGCACACGCGGCAGGTTTACGTGCAACCCGCTCGGTCACCATCGACGGCGCGACGTTAGACATCAAAACTAATCACAAAGGCATTCGTGCGGCGGGTAATCAACACGGCAACATCATCATCAGAAACTCCACTGTTAAGATTAACACGCCCAAAGACGGTTTTCACGCTCAAGTCAACGTCACGCTCCAAAAAAGCACGATTGACATGAAAGTGGGCGGCGGCTGGAAAGAAGGCAGACACCCTGTCCAAGGCAGTCGGGTGGGTATACGCGCTACAGGCAACGTGAATATCAACGGCGGTAAAGTTACCATTCAAGCGGCTGACCACGGTATCAACTCCTCCGAAATCGTCCAAGTCATTGACGCGACGCTCAACGTCGAGGCGAGCCAACGCGGTGTGAGAGGGCGGCACGGTATCCTCCTCAAGAATTCCAACGTCACGGTGGGTATCTCAAATATCGCATTACACGGCGGCTCAGTCCCCGGCAAGTCAAGAATCATAATCGAAGGCGGCAAGGTGAGCGTCCACTATATCCAGACCGCAATCAACGCCAACGTGCCCAACAGTGCCCAAATAACAGGGCTAACGTACTCGGAGTGCCTGCCGAATTGCCCAACGCATAGGTAGGTTAAAACAATATGTAGTTCAAAAAAACGACAAGGGTTCAAACCCTTGTCGTTTTCATTGGAGACAATCGGTATAACAAAACACGTCTCGGATAACCCGAGACGCGTGTGTTTCTTGCAAACGAATGCTTACGAAGCAGCAGTTGTTGTTGCGCCGTCGCCGGTTGCAGTAGTGTCTTCATCATTGCAAGCCACAAAAGTGAGTACCATAGCCGCAGCAATAATCAATGCTAATACTTTTTTCATCGACTTTCTCCTTTGTAAATGTTATGATTGTAATATTATAACACACACACCATAATTTGTCAAGGCTTTTTTTGCAAAATAAATATTACAATATTGTTACAAAAGTGTGACAAACATGGTTTGCAATCAACTCGTCCACTTACGCAATTTCTCAAAGAATCCCTCGCGTTTCGCAAAGTTTTTGACGGTCAACGCTTCGTCCACTTGTCGCAAAAGCTCTTTTTGCTGTTTGTTGAGGCTTTTGGGAATCTCCACCACGACGGTTAGTTTCTCGTCGCCGCGCCCCTCGCGCTTGAGCAGTTGAACGCCTTTTCCGCGCAATCTGAACACAGTACCGGGTTGCGTTCCCTCAGGGACAGTCAGCTTCACAACGCCGTCGATGGTGGGCACATCAAGCTCCGCGCCCAACGCCGCCTGCGAATAAGTAAGCGGGACTTCGCAGAGAATATCAAAACCCTCTCGCCTGAACACAGGGTCACGCCGCACGGAAATATTAGCGTTGAGGTCACCTCTGCCACCGCCGCCAATGCCGATATGCCCCTCGCCGCGAATACACAGCGTTTGCCCATGGTCAATCCCCGCAGGGACGTTGACGGTGATTTTCTTTTTCTTGAGAATCCGCCCTTGCCCCGAACAAGTCGGGCAGGGGGTCTCGATTGTCTTGCCCTTACCGCGACACGCGTCACACGTCTCAACGCTCTGCGCCATACCGAACATAGTGCGTTTCATGACGCGCACGCGCCCCTCGCCGCCACACTTCTGACACGTCACCGGCGACGTTCCGGGTTTCGCGCCGGTACCTTTACAGGTATCGCAGGGCTCTTGCCGATTAACTTCAACTTCGTGGCTGACGCCCTTGCACGCCTCCATAAAGCTGATGTCTAATTTAAGCGTGATGTCCGCTCCGGGACGCGCACCGCCCGCCGACGAGTGACTGCGCCCGCCGCTTCCGCCAAAAAGGTTGTCGAATATATCATTAAGGTCGATATTAACGCTACCGCCGCCAAACCCGCTTCCAAAGCCGCTGTATCCGCCGAATCCACTGCCTCCGCCATATGACGAGTCAACGCCCGCGTGTCCGTACGCGTCGTATTTTTGGCGTTTCTGCGGGTCAGACAAGACTTCGTTCGCTTCGTTGACTTCCTTGAACTTCGTCTCGGCGTCGGGGTTGTCGGGGTTCAAATCGGGGTGATATTTCTTGGCTTGCTGTCGAAATGCTTTCTTGATTTCGTCATCACTCGCGCCCTTTTTAAGCCCTAATGTTTCATAATAGTCTTTTTTATTAGCCATAACCAATCCTTAAAATTAAATGTTTTATTAGACCTCTTGCGAAATTAAATGCGAGGGGATTTGCGAAGGCAATTTTTCGTCAGACAAGGCGAAAAACGCAGAAATGCTTTGTGCATTTCGAGTATTTTC
>WRJN01000122.1 GCA_009778605.1 Oscillospiraceae bacterium | reverse complement strand
ACAGGCTCTCAACCGCCGGGGGATTGCTTAAAGCGGAAATGCGCTTGCTGTCTAAAGCAGGCTCACTTACGTTAGACGTGGCAGAGCTTGTCAGCGTTCCCGCAGGAGGCGCGTTGGCAGTTGACCGCGCGGCGTTCTCGGACGAGATTACGCGGCGCATTACTGCCAATCCTAATATAGAAGTCATCAGCGGCGAAGTCACGGCGTTCCCCCAACGTGACGCGATTATTGCAACAGGGCCTCTCACGAGTGACGGTTTTACTTCCGCAATCATTGGCGCATTGGGTGAGCTTGGCGGTAGCGAACTGCTCAGCTTTTACGATGCCGCCGCGCCGATTGTCACCGCCGACAGTATCGACATGACGCGCGCATTTGTCGCTGACCGCTACAACAAAGGCGAGGGCGACGGCGACTACATTAATTGTCCGTTCACTCGTGAGGAGTATGAGCGGTTCTACCACGCGCTGATTACTGCGGAGTCTGCCGCGTTGCATGGCGTTGATGAAATCGCCGTTTACGAGGGCTGTATGCCTGTTGAGGTGTTGGCGAAACGCGGAATTGACGCGGTGCGGTACGGTTGCATGAAGCCTGTGGGGATATGTTACCCCGACGGACACCCGAATGTCCGCGATAATGCGAACGCCGAAAAAACGCGGCAATGTCGCCCATACGCTAACGTGCAACTCCGCAAAGAGAACAGCGGCGGGACGATGTATAACCTTGTGGGATTTCAGACGAATCTGAAGTTTGGGGAGCAAAAGCGCGTATTCTCAATGATTCCGGGGTTGGAAAATGCGGAATTTGTCCGCTACGGCGTCATGCACCGTAACACGTTCATTGACAGCCCGCGACTGCTTGACGGCGCGTTAGGATTACGCGGCGCGGATAACGTGAGGTTCGCGGGGCAAATCACGGGAGTTGAGGGGTACATGGAGTCAGCGGCAAGCGGCATTGTGGCGGCGTTGGCGTGTATGGGGAAGCTCGGCTTTGGTGAGTTGCCGAACACTTCCATGATTGGCGCGCTTATGCGGTACGTAAGCGATGAAAGTGTGCGAGATTTTCAGCCTATGGGGGCGAATATGGGGCTGTTGCCTCCATTATCGTTCACTATCAAGAATAAACAGGAACGATACGAAAAATTAGCGCATCGTGCTTTAAGTGACTTACAAAAAGCTAAGCAAAACTTAAATAAGAAGGAGGAGACGTGAGATAAACCATACACAGGTGTATTGTTTATATCACGCAAGTGCGTGTGAAAATCGTTGTTGATGGATTCGGGGGCGACCACGCGCCCGACGCAGTTGTACAAGGGGCGGCGGCGGCTGTGCGCGAATACGGCGTTAAAGTAGTTCTGACAGGCGACGTGGACAAGCTGCAGACGGCGTTTCAGAAAGCGCAGTTGCCGAGTAAGAATATTGAGCTTGTGTACGCTAACGGTGTAATCAAAGTCGAGGATAATCCCATGGATATTCGCACGGCTAAGTCAGGGACGTCTATGGGTGTCGCCCTTGATTTAGTCAAGAAAGGCGAGGCGGACGCAATTGTCAGCGCAGGGAGTACGGCGGCGTTGGTGGTGGGCGGCTCTATGGTGATTGGGCGCATTAAAGGCGTAAAACGCCCTGCTCTCACACCGATTATGCCCAATATTGACGGCAAGTATATCCTCTTAGACGGCGGCGCGAACTTGGAGTGTCGCCCCGAAATGCTGTTGCAGTTTGCCATTATGGGCGGCATTTATATGAACAAAGTCTGCGGTGTGAGCAAACCGCGCGTGGGGTTGCTCAATATCGGTACGGAAGTTCAAAAAGGCAGAGAGTTAGAGACAGAGGCGTACAAACTTCTCAAAGAGACGCCAATGTATTTCATCGGTAACGTAGAAGCGCGGGACGTGCCGCTCGGCGTGTGTGACGTGGTTGTGACGGACGGGTTCACGGGAAATATCTACCTCAAAGCAGTCGAGGGAATGGGTGTATTTATGAAGAGGTCACTCAAGCGCATTTTTGAGAGAACGCCTGCGTCAAAAGTCGGGTATTTGCTGTCACAGAGCGGCGTTAAGGACGTGCGGCGTCAAACTGACTACCGCGAAGTGGGGGGGAGCCCTCTGCTCGGGACAGCAAAGCCTGTTATTAAGGCGCACGGCTCAAGTGACGCTAAGGCGTTTAAGAACGCCATTCGTCAGGCGGCGGAGTTCGTGGAGGGCGGCGTGATTGCCGAAATTCAAGCGGCACTGAGCGAATAGGAGTATAGCGTATGAGTGAGTTTGAGCGGGTAATCGGGTATAACTTCAAGAATCGCGCTCTGTTGAAACAGGCGTTGACACATTCATCAGTGGGGAGCAGTTTCTGCAATGAGCGTATGGAGTTCCTCGGAGACAGTGTGTTGTCAATCGTCGTGGCGCGGTATCTGTACGATAATTTACCGCACCAACCCGAGGGAGATTTGACGAAATTGCGTTCGAATTTGGTGTGTGAGGACGCGCTGTACAACTATGCGAAGAAAATCGGGTTAGGGGAGCGGTTGGCGTTAAGCAAAGGCGAAGAAAATACGGGGGGGCGTGACCGCAAGTCCATTTTGTCCGACGCGTTCGAGGCTTTGATTGCCGCCATTTACCTTGATTCAGGGGCAGACGGCATTGAGCGCGCCAAGGCGTTTATTGTACCGTTTTTGCCCGATAACCGCAAGCTCAAGAGCGGTAAGCTCGCTGTAGTGGGGGATTACAAGACAATATTGCAGGAGTTAGTGCAGAAAAACGCCGACAGTACAATTAACTACGAGTTGGTCAACGAAGTAGGCGCGGCTCACCAAAAAGTCTTTTTCACTAATGTCGTAATTAACGGCAAAGTCGAGGGTGCAGGGAGTGGTCACAGCAAGAAAGAAGCGAGTCAACAAGCGGCGCGCGCGGCGTTGCTCAAGCGAGGTTACGAAGTATGAGTGAGGAACGGCAAGGAGGCAGGGTTTCCCTACTCCGCGCAGGGAGCGAGGCGCAAGCCGAAGTCTCTCGGAGTGTAAGACAAAAACGTACTAACGCGAGTATATTCATTCCGCATTTGGGATGCCCTCATGAGTGTTCGTTTTGCAACAAGGCTGCCATTACACAGAAGGAAAACTCCGTCACGCGGGCAAGCGTGCGTGAGATTTTGGACAGGCACGTTGACACGTTGCGGCGTAAGAGCATGACAGCGCAAATCGCCTTTTTCGGTGGTACGTTTACGGCACTCGATTGGGATTATCGCGAGGAGCTTTTGGCGACTGCGAACGAGTATCTTCGCGAGTATCCCGATTTATTTATTGGTATTCGATGTTCTACACGCCCTGATTACATCAACGAAGCGGTCTTGACGCAACTTAAACGCGGAAACGTCACGTCTGTCGAGTTAGGGGCGCAGAGCATGGATGACGACGTTTTACGTGCGAATAATCGCGGGCATGACTCGGCGGCAGTACGTACGGCGGCAGCTCTTATTCGTGAGCAGGGATTTGAGTTGGGGTTGCAGATGATGACGGGGCTGTACGGTGATACGCCTGATAAGTCGCTGTATACCTGTGACGAAATCATCAAGTGCGCGCCCGCGACAGTGCGAATCTACCCCACGGTGGTATTTCGCGGTACGCGCCTCGGTGAATTAGGGCATGAGACATTCACGCTTGAGCAGACTGTTTCGTTAGGAGCGCAGATTTACGGGCGGTTCACGGAAGCAGGGATTCGTGTTATCCGAATCGGGTTGAATCCGCCGCCCGAACGGTTCAACCCTGATGATATAATCGGGAGTTATTCGCCCATTGTGGGGGATTTGATTATGAGCCGATACTTTTTTGAGCGCATGGCGGCATTCATGCAAGACAGTGGCGCGAAACGGTTTCAAGTGTGTACTGACCGCGTTTTTATGAGCAAAATTTCGGGGCATAAGGGAGAGAATCGCACTAAATTGGAACAGTTGGGCTTTACCTATAAGATTAAAGAAAAGGCAGGGGTGGAATTAGAAATTTATGCGGTTTAAGACGTTAGAAATTCAAGGGTTTAAGTCCTTTCCTGACAAGACGACGCTGACGTTCGATTCGCGGACAACGGCAGTTGTCGGGAGCAACGGTAACGGAAAAAGCAACATTAGTGACGCCCTTCGCTGGGTCATGGGCGAACAGGGCGCGAAAGTTCTGCGCGGCGCGGCTATGGAGGACGTGATTTTCCACGGAACGCAGACGCGTAAGGCTATGGGTTTCGCCACAGTCACGCTGACAATCGACAACACCGACGGTCATTTACCTGTTGCGGCGGTCATAACGGAGGAGTCGGGCGCACCCGAGCTTTCTGCAGCTAACGAAGTTGTAATTACGCGCAAACTCTACCGTACAGGCGACAGCGAATACCTCATTAACGGCAGAAAATCGCGCCTCAAGGACATTAACACGTTGTTCATGGGGACGGGGTTGGGGCGGGACGGATACTCCATCATCGGGCAGGGGCGCAT
>WRJN01000121.1 GCA_009778605.1 Oscillospiraceae bacterium | reverse complement strand
TTTTTCGGTAGACAAGGCGAGTTTTCGCAGTAACGCTTTGTGCATTACAAGAAAACTCAACGCAGTATATCGGAAAATCCGTGTGTAAAATCGCCGCGAACGGATTTTCGGACAGGTCTAATATAATAATACCATAGATACCACAATATGTCAAGCGATTTTTGGAGGTCTAAATTTGAAACAAGACAACTCATACCAAATTGAAGGACTAAGCGGTACGATTGAACGTGCGGCGCGGTGTTTACAAGGCACAATGGGCTACCTCAGCACAATCAGTGAGAACCGATTTTATGACATAAACGTGAAAGACGTGTTCAAAATATCGCTGTCCGATATAGGCAACCCCGACATTGTAGGCAACCTCGGAATACGCCCTGACCCGCGTTTCTCTGCCCGAAATGAGCCGTTAGGTCAATTAACCGATTTAATGTTCTACGCGTTCGCCGTGCGCGCGCCGTTCCTGCGACGAAGCGTGACATCGCCCAAATCCAACGACAAACTGCTTGCAGACTTATTCGCGGCGTGTCTGAGCAAAGGCGCGAACGACCGCGACGGAATCGTCGCTGAGACGTTTAAGGCTAATATGAAGGCGGCGAAATCCAAGCGCACCGAACCGACATTCAACGGCGAATGGTTCAGACGATGGGTATACTCACAAAGCGCGAGTAACGGCGTAAACGTAGCGGCAATCAACAACCCCAACCTATTCATGTTAGGGTGCATGGACGCGCTCCTGCCGCTCTACTACGCCAAACTCACCGAAGTGTTGTTAAAAGAAATATCGGGGGTTGTGTAACAACCCCCGACTTGCTATATCAAGCAGGCAAAGGCGGGAACCACTCAATAAAAATCAAGCTGTCTTCAGTGAAGACGTGGTTGGCGTTCCACCAAGAAGTCTCTGTTCGCCAACCGCTGTGGTCATAATAATACGATGTCGGAACAGGCAAATCGCCGACTATTTTACCGTTGGTATCGGTGGCAACTGTGGTGGTGCTGATTCGCGCGCCGTCCAACGGAATTTCGTTCAGCATCATGCTTTCGCGCCACACGTCGAGAGTAATCGTAAACGTCCCGGGAATCGCCGACGTCCACCGCGCATACAATGGCACGTTCACGCTCGAAACGCTGTAAGACGTGAACACCGTATCTGTGGTGACTTTCTCCCCCTTAATGGGGTGAGTGTACCACCCCTCGAAGTTAAATCCGTCACGGCTGACCGCCGCTAATTCGGCAAGAGTTCCGTCCGCGTTCAGCTCACTTGCGGGAATGTCCGTCTGCGCGCCGCCATTGGCGTTCCACGCAATCTTGATAGGCGACCATCTCGCATATAAGTTCGTATCGCTTGACAATGTGGTGGAAGTCGTGACCCGCGTCCCCCCCTCGCGCTCGGTGTACCAACCGTCAAAATAATGCCCGACTCGCGTTGGCGTAGGCGTCGATTGGCTGATGAGCCGCTCAAGAGCCCCGGTAGTCACGCTTGTAGGCGCGCCTGCGTAAAACTCGCCGCCGTTCGCGTCAAGAGTAGCGGTGTAAATGTTTCGCTCACCTGCCTCGTCCCACGCGGCGTAGAACGTCACAGGCTCTGTGAACACATTACCGCTGCGCGCTTTACCGGTATTGTCAAGGCTAAAACTAAGATTACCGTCCGTGTTTAACCGCCAGCCGCGGAACAGATACCCCTCACGCGTCGGAATGGGCAGAACACCCGCCAACACACCGTCGGCATTGGTGTAAACGACTGTGGGCGTGACCGTACCGCCGTGAGCGTCTAACGTAATCGCCGTACCGACAGGCGGCAAAACCTCACAGGTACCGTCACACTCAGGCAATCCGCAAAGCTCGCAAACTGTAACAAAAGCGGTCACTTGCGTAGTCAATCGGTGTGAGTTTGCACAAGGATACTTAGCCGCTGTCCGCGTAGTAACCGTCGTTTCGTCCGACGTGACTACCGTCATGGTCGTAACGCGCCAAGTTTTCGTCACGCCGCACATTTCGCACTCGCTGACAGTCAACTGCCGCGTAAATGACGGCGGAGGCAAGTCCAAGGCGACTGCCGCAAAAGGCACAGCAGCAGCCGTAATAACCACTGCAACCAACATAGCTAAAACACGTTTCATAAGTAAAATCTCCTCAAATAAAACAATCCTTTACTTATAACACGATTGAGCGGAACAAAACCGCTCACGATTTATAAAAAATTTTTTTGATACATTACCATTAGCAGTCCTCTTGCGAAACTGTCGTTGCTGTGCAGGATTAACACCGAATAAACACGGGTACAAGTGCTGCGTTTGAGCGGTTGCGAAATCGTGACAACGCCTCAAAACGCCTTGAACCGCCCGCGCCTGTGGTAAACATTCGTCGAATATAAACGAATGTTTAACCACTGAGGGCGGGCGTAGCCGCCGCGGCGCATGAGCGGCGTGTTTTGGTACTTTTGCACGCGCAAAAGTACAATAAAATTAAACCAACAAAAATATTTTTCAAAATTGAGCATAATCGCATAACTTAATTGTTTATATAACATAGACGTCTTAACGCAAGGCGGTTTGGCTTTGCCAAACCCCGCGCAGTGCAAGGAGCTGCAAGCTCCGTTTGCCCAAAGTCCAAGAGTGAGGTGGTAACGGTGTACGACAAGCTCGCCGACAGAATCGCAAAACACCACGGCACAGTGTACCGTGTAGCCATCGGCTATGTCAAAAACGTCCACGACGCCGAAGACATCACGCAGGAGGTGTTCTTGAAGCTGTGTACACGATTCAAAGACCGCCCCGACGACGGCGGATTCCCCACCGAATCAGACGAGAAATTCTGGCTGATTCGCGTAACGGTCAATCAGGCTAAGAACTTGCTAAAATCGTCATGGCTCAAAAACCGCAACGATTTAGACGAGGGCATAGCCCTGCCCGAACAGCCCGACATAAGCGAGCTCGAGCTAAGCAAATACATCAAACAACTAAAACCGCACTACCGCACCGTGATTTACCTGCACTATTTCGAGGAATACACCGCTAAAGAAATCGCGACATTGTTAGACAAACCGCACTCCACTATACAAACACAGCTACAGCGCGCGCGGGAAAGCCTCAAGAAAATCTTAGTCAAGGAAGGAATCAGCTATGAAGAATAAAATAAAAAAACTGCTGAACGTCGCGCCGAGCATGAGCGATGACGAGCTGTTAAGCAAAGTCAAGACCCGCGAACCCCAAGACGAATACACGGTAGAAATGCCCCAATCGGGGGACTACACCGTAACGGTAACGCGCCCGTGGAAACTGTACGGCGGCTTATTGGCGGCGTGTTTGGTATTCGCAATTGGCGTAGGCGCTCTGTTCAACTTCTACGGCAATAACGCTGATAAAGCAGTAGCCGACGCCGACTACTTTGCCGACGAACGCAATTACGACTTATCCGACAATGACTACTACGACACCACATACTACGATACCGACCCGCCTGCGTTTGAACCATTTTTGTGGAGTTTTGACCAAACGCATGACGCAGACAAAGGCATAACAACAGGCGAAACAACGCTATCCCTTAACGAATTGGGGTGGAAGTTTGACTGGACGTATATCCACCACAGCTACGATGAAATGCGTGACAAAAACGTCAACCGCATTATCGCGACTGACGTGCACTACAACGAACGCGAATTCCCGACGTTAGGGACTGTAGGGTTATTCGTGGCGGATATACGCGGCGACGGCGTTCCCGTTTTCGTCGGTATGCACTCGTGGACTTCGGGGCTGTACTCAAGCGGTGTATTCGTGTACGATTACGCCGAAGACGAACTGCATTTCTTGGACTATTACGGCACAAACAACACGTTGCGTATCGAAAACGGCAGACTTATAGTGGAATTGTACGATAACGGCGATGCTGAATCACCGCGCGGTGCGCTAATCTTCCGAAAAGGAGAACTTGCCATTGACGGAGTTGAGCGAATCAACGACGAACAAGTCCCGCGTTGGGGCTGGGGTATGGACTTATGCAGTACGCGGTGGTTGAACAAGTGCGGAATGTGCGACAATTGCGTAAACAACCCACCTCGATAGGCTCTGACTGTTCGCTTCCGCAAATATTTTTACAAAACCGCGCTTGACAACTTCTATAAAATATGTTATGATAGTTTGGTGAAGCAAAAAGGAGGTTGAATCATGGCTCAAACCGAAACACGTCACGCCGAAAGAACCGGGTTATACCGGCTTCTTGTAGCGGAATACACAGGCGACACACGCTCACAGATTTACCAAACACAAGCACACATGGAAACCGAAGATATTGAGGCAGTGAAAAGAACATTCGAGGAATGGAAAAAAGGCGAAGAAGAAAAGAAAAACCGTGGTTAAAACCACGGTTTTTTATTAGAACGTGTATCACTTGCCGACTACTTCTTCAACTTAAACTTGCTCACCAATTCTTCTAACATACTCGACTGCCCGCTCATCTGCTCACTCGCGGCGG
>WRJN01000120.1 GCA_009778605.1 Oscillospiraceae bacterium | reverse complement strand
TGACAATTACGCTCGCTCAATCGTATTACCGATAATAGAGGCTCTATAAGGAGGCAACCCGATGAACTCCAACGACAGTAATCATGATTATCTTGCCGACAGCATTATTGCACATCAAAACACAGTATTCCAAGTTGCACTCGGGTACGTCAAGAACATACACGACGCGGACGATATTGTGCAGAACGTGTTCTTTAAGCTGTATCGGAATAAAAAAACATTCGTGAACGACGAGGCTCAAAAGGCGTGGCTCATTCGTGTGACCGTGAATGAGTGTAAAGACTTGCTCAAGTCACTCTGGCGGCGCAACCGCAGTGACTTTGACGAGAGCCTTGCCGCGCCAGATGTCCACGACAGCGAACAGACTAACATAGGCGAGTATGTGCGCTGTCTCAAGCCCAAATACCGCACGGTGATTTATCTGCACTACTACGAGGGGTATTCCACCAATGAGATTGCGCGAATGCTCAAGATGACGCAAACGGCAGTGACAACACAGCTTAACCGCGCACGTAATCAGCTTAAACAAGCGATAATAAGCGATAGAATAGAAAGTGAGGCAAGCTATGGATTATAAAGATTTGTTTAGCGTAACTTCGTCAATGTCCGCAGAGCAAGTGCGGGCAGGTGTGACGGAAAAAGTCCTGCGACAGAACGCGGCACGTCCGCGCAGAACGATGTTGAGAATGGCGGCGGCGGTGACTGCGTTCGCAGTAGCGTTCAGCGTCGGCGGATACGGATTGCACAAAGGTTGGTTCAGTAATGAAGACGCATATGGCGGCGAAACGCTCATTGACGTTGACACTGACACCTCCGTCGATATAGACTGCGAAACTGTCACGCCCGACATAGACCCGAGTCGCCCCGACAAGCGCATAGATAAGATTGACTTTGGCGTAATGGCGTTTAACTCGGTGGAGTACACTGCTGAGCCGCAAACGGCAACTACTTGGGGTAGTTACCCCGACCGCACAGGCTGGGAAGCAATACGCATTGCAGGATTCCAATACCAAAATCCCACAAACCGGGTGTGTGAAGTTGACCCCGATGCCAAGTATGCAACAATCATTTCACAAAACGGCGAGTTCTGGGAAAACATCTCCAAAATAAAAGCGTATTTCTATTTAGACAGCCCTAACGAAAAACCCAAGCCCGACCAACTGCAACTGTTTGCACAAAGCGGAGGTTTAATCGGATACAGCGGTTGGGACCATGGCAAGAACTGGGGCGGCAACCATATAGTGCAATTCGACGAATATGGTAACTACGAATTTGGGAACGAGCACGTCTTTAGTGCAGTTTGGGACATTGATGACTTCGCGCGTGAATGTGGGAACGGCGTTTCGGATTACAACCCCGACGGAGAATATATGTTCGACAAAAAGGCTTATGACGTGAATTTTGACCTTGAAGTAGCTACCAGATTCGTGGGCGGCGGTATAACCCAATTCGGGTTTATGTTGCAGAATCCCTCCGACGATGACGAAATGGTCGTGAGCGTCAACTGGACGAGTGTCACCATTCATGTCAAAGACATGGAGCTGTATGAAAAACACGTAGCACAGGTCACTGACGCGTTGGGTTATACACCTAATGGATTAGGCGATGTTTTGGTGTACACTCCTGATACGTCTGAACAGCCTGATACGCCTGAACACGGTTTGTCCGAATACCTCAAATCGCGGCAAAACGCAGTCCACAAAGGCAGTTTTATTGCCGAGAACGACGGTTGGGTTTACTCCACCGAATGGAGCTACACAGATGAATGGCACAACTTAGTTAAACGCCGTGTTGGTACGATAGGCGTTGCATTGGATTGTGAAGAGTTAACGTATGATTTGTTAGAATCGAACGTCCACACCGCGTATAACTTTGTGATACCCGGGGACGGCTGGGTGTATTATCAGCGGTATAATTCCCCACCTGATGTTCCCGAGGGCGCGCCGCTTAATAACGCAAGCATATGCCGCGTCAATGAAGCTGACTCACGCGTAGAAGTTCTTGTTGAAGAAACGTCGGGCGGTGATTTCTTGATTCACAAAGGCAGGATTTACTTCTCTAAAACCTATGATTATATAGTCAAACCCGACCCCATTTACACATGGAGAAGCTCTATAAAGACGGACGGCAGTGATGAAAAAGAGCTTTATCTTGTTTTCACAAAAGCGAACTCCTCCGCCTTGACGCCCGGACCCAAAGATTATGGATTATCGGCGGCGTTTGACGCATATGACGCATATGATGTTATCGGCGACTGGGTGTATTTCCTCAATAAGAGCAACGACACGCTAGCGCGTGTCAAGTTAGACGGTACGTCCCCTGACCTTGATACCGTGACGGTGTTCAACATGGGAGACTTTTATGATAAATACTACCTGTGGTACAAAGCCAGCACGTTTATATTAAAACGCCACAGTGAGCCTGATTATCGGAAACTCTTTGAAAGAGAAAATGTTCTGATTCGCGCGCCGTTTTACAGCAACGAAGTTTGGCTCGCGCTTTACGGCAGTGATACCGCCGTGAAAATCGGGAAAATTCCGACTAAATTTTACGGTGGGAAACTTGAGAATACAATAGTAACAGATGTGTGTATCATCGGCAACCGCGTGTATTTGCGAACGGATTCAACTTATAAATACGACGACATTGAAGCTTCACCTACAATGTCATCAGTTTCGTCGGTTGATTTAACGTGGATGTTTGACATTCGCGACGGCGAAGTTGCCGAGACGATAAATCTTGATTTCAAACTCATAATATGATAAACAGCAACAACAGTCACATAGTACGCGTATACTATGTGACTGTTTTAAACAGGCTCTTACAATTCCGCAACGCTCCATAGCCCTGTTGGACGCTCTAAAGTAACAATCACCGCACGTTTAGAACCGTTCACTGTCGCGTACATTTTAACAATTGCTACCTCTGAATCGTACGCCTCCACAACAATCGTATGCACCGCCGTAACAGAACCGTCATTCACCGACGTGTGCGCCAACGCCGCCTGCGCCGCTGATTGTACATCGTCTCGTGACAACACATCTGCCGAAAAAGCCACAGGTACTGCAATAACGCCAATATCGGGTAAATCAACCGTCATGTTCATCACGATTGACCTGAGATGCAGCGCGTACCACGGCACTTCCTCATCTGCCCATTTGTTATGCTCAATAGTATACACTTCGTTGGTGTCATTGACGTAACACTTGAACGTACCCAAACCGTGATTCTCAATCAAGTCAAATCGCACGTCAACGAAACGATTCTCCTCGTTGTCCGTGATGACGTACTTGCCCGATTCCTCGACAACTTGCCACACCGCGTTAAACCTGCCGCTCACCTTGATTGGTGCAGGAATGCCCAACTGCGTACGATTACCGGGGGCTGTTCCGTTGAACGCAATAATCCCCCAGCGTCCGTTTTGTTTCGCGAACGCCGTCCAGGGGTCAATTACGAAAAGTCCGTCAAACACGAAAGGAACCCACGCTTCACCGTCTGCCCCAATCATGCCGTACTTGCCGCGATTGTCAACCACCGTCGCTAAATGCGGAATCGTCCTTGCCATAGGTGATTTATTATTGCTGTAGATAAACTCCGTGATAAAATCGCCATTGAGAAATACCGCGTATTCGCCCGAATACGCCTCTTGAGCAAAAAACCAATCGCCATCATTTTCGTTATAGTTGATTCTTTTGGTTGAATCAATACGTTCAACAACCCTGATGTAGTCTTTATTTTCGTCGGCGAAATACTTGTCATGCTCGCTGAACGGCAGCAACACTAATTCAAATCCGCCGTCGCCGCTGTAATATCGGCCGAATAAATCCAAATCGCGGTCATAGACCCAACTTGTCCCCCCATAACCGTGTGCGCCAGGCGCGCCGAACGTCGGCATACCCATTTTCTCGTCTATGCGGGTGTTGGGAACCGTCCACCACTCGTCATTGTTCACGTTTTCGATAGGGTATGAAAAGCCGCACGAATCGCAATAGTTGATTTCATAGCTGATTTCGGGAGGAACGTGCCACGACCAGTCGCCGCGCGTGAACTGCGCCAAAGTCGGCATTGTAGGCGCGGCGAACGGCGTAAACGGAGTATAGTCAAGTACCCACTCTCGCGGCGGTTCATATTCGCCGTAGCCGATTATACCGTACTTGCCGTCAACTTTAGCGAACGCCGTAACTTCGCTTATGATGAGCAAATCTTCAAACTCCTGCCATAACAACAACTCACCGTTTCGGTCAACAACCCCATACATATCGCCGTTGTGGACTTCAATCACACTGTAATAGTATTGTTCCCCGCGATTACCACCGCTCGTGAAATCAAAATCGGTCAAGAATTTATTACCAACCGCCACCGCCACAACTCCCGTATACGCCTCGGTCGATAACGTAACAACTCCGTCGTTGCCATACTTGCTTTTCGCAGAATCCACCTCATGTACAAGCAATAAAACTTCGTAATCGTCAAACACGTTGTTATTCATGT
>WRJN01000119.1 GCA_009778605.1 Oscillospiraceae bacterium | reverse complement strand
GATGATGTATTTATCGGCGAAGTCGGCGTTGCATCAGTTGCGTTTGTGTTAGTCGGTGCTGTCGATTTTGTGTCAATGCCTACGACGCAGACTGCACAGTGCCGCATAAACCGTAATGTCGATTGCCGATATTTTACGCGTTCGATACATTTCGATTGCCTCATTCGGCATAATGAAGTAGTTTTTTGAGTTATATTTGTGGCACGATTTCATTCCGGCATTCCCATGTTTTCTGCAGGAACTGTCGGATATGGTGGTATTGGTGCAGATTGCATTTGCTCTGCCTGAACTTCTTGTTTCTTAGGGTCACCCGAAAATGCAATGCTGTTCGCCAACACTTCCGAGCTATAATGTTTGACGTTGTTTTTGTCGGTGTAATCAGCATTACGCATTTCGCCGTGGACAAAGATTCGCTCACCTTTTTTGAAGAATTTACTGACAAACTCTGCCTGCTTACTCCAAGAAATGACATTGAAAAAATCAGCTTGTACATCACCGTCTTTTGCGAACTTCCTGTTCACTGCAATTCTAAAACGGCAGTACATTGTGTTACCTGAGGTAAAACCCGACTGAGGGTCGTCAACAAGCCTTCCGAAAAAATGCACTTGGTTCATTGTTTTGCGTCCTTTCTGTTTAGATTCTCATATAAAAACGCACCTACACGTTAGTGCAGGTGCGAAATATGGCTATTGGATTAAGGTTTTTATATGACCATAATTAAGGCATACGCTTCCCCGGAAGACGCTGATGCTGATGTGTCCAAAAGCATTTCTGCGCGGGAGGCAGCAATACTCGCCTTATCGCTCTCTCTTGACGGAATAGCTGTGGGTTTTGGTGCGGCTTTAGCGGGCGTCAACGCGTGGGCAGTTATTGCATTTTCGTTGGCGATGGGGTTAGTCGCGTTAAAACTCGGCAGTTGGTTGGGGAACAAAGCCGCTGATAAGTTACCGTTCAACATTTCATGGTTAGCGGGTATTGTGCTGATTGCGCTTGCAGTGGAGAAGTTATTGTGAGTTTTGCAAGTTATAGCGGATTGACTTATTGAATACCATATCTTTACGATATATTTTTCGCCATACTGCGTTAATTTTTCCTTAAATATCAACGGATATTCGCGTCAAAATTGCCTTGTCTGATAAAAAATATATTCACAATTATATAGTATCCAATAAGTCAAACCGCTATAAGAGTGCATATTTTGGTTCCTAATTTCAAAAAACGCCCCAACAAGTGAGGCGTTTTTGTTTTGAACACGTACTAACAGCCGTTCTCAGAACAATTCCGCTAATTTCACCAACGCCGCAAGATTGCCGTCGTAGGTGATTTTGCCTGATTTTACTGCGGCAATCAAGTCATACTTTCCTGATGCCATTTTTGTCAACTCGGCGGCTGTGCTATGCAGATGACCGCTGTTGTTGTCGTAGAAATAGCGTTCAATTTCTACAGGTTCATTATGCCCTTGTTTGACAGCGATGTAAAACGTATCTAACCCATCGCCAAACACTTGAATCGCAATGGTGCGGTCAATCTTTTTCGCTTTGGATTTGTTGATTGCTTTCCACAGGACTGTCTTGACTTTATCGGTTGCATCAACTTCGACTTTTTTAGCACGTACCACTTTTTTTGCGGGAGTCGTTTCGGATTTCGCCGCAGGTTTAGCCGCCGCTTTTTTTGTCGCAGGCTTAGCTTTCGCAGGAGCTGCTTTTTTCGCCGCTACAGGAGTAGTCGCAGCAGGTTTCGCCGCAACGGGAGTAGTCGCCGCTGGTTTCGCCGCAATGGGAGTAGTCGCCGCAGGTTTCGCCGCAACGGGAGTAGTCGCCGCAGGTTTCGCCGCTACAGGAGTAGTCGCCGCTACGGGAGTAGCTGCCGCTGGTTTCGCCGCTACAGGTGTTGCGGTTTTAACGGGCGTTGCCGCAGTAACCGCAGGGATAACTTTTTTAGCTTTATTTTTTGCCATGATTGCTGTAATTCCTTTCTCGAATACATTCTTATCAAAATTAAGTATTGGTTTTATAATAACACATATTTACTTAATTTGCAAGGTTTTTTACGAAATTTTTTGCAGAAATGTGCAATATTATAAGAATTGCACGAAAATCACTGCGAATATGCCCGAATTCGTAGCGGTATTCCTAATGAATCGGCTAAGTTTCGGCAAGCCGTTTCGTTCCAATACTTTTCACAATCGGGGAATTGAACAACAGTGAAACAAACCTCCGTAAGAGCCTTGACGTTTTTCGCGAACGTCAACATTGCATCAAATGAGCCGTCGCCGTATGACGAACGCGTGACGCGGTTATAGTCGTCGGCATTGTCCGCATTAAGACTGATTGAAACAGCGTCCATGATATTGAGCCGCCGTGTGTCGAACGCAGGGTCGATGAGTTGCACAAGACCGTTGGTGTTAAGCCGTACGGGAATGTCACACTTGTTCTTGATATATTCGCACACGTCAACAACAATGTCAGCGCGTTCCATAGGTTCGCCGTAGCCGCAGAATACGATTTGGCACACATCTGTCAGGTCTTGCGCGTCGAAAGCCACTTTGATTTCGTCAAGCGCGGGTTCGTGAGTGAGCCACAACGTATCCGCATCGCCTACGCCGTCGCCATTGTTGCGAATACAGAACACACAGTCACACCCGCAACGATTGGTGATGTTCACGTACATTTGATTCTCGAGTTTGTAGAAAATCGTCATGAAATAACCTTACCATTCTTAGTTAAAATACATTAAAAGCTTGTGTTCATAGCCTGAGCGAGTGGAATACTAAACAGGCTCTCAAACCTTCCAAATTTCTTTCGCGTACTCTTTGATTGTGCGGTCACTGGAGAAAAAACCTGCGTTTGCGATGTTTAACAAGCACATCTTCGCCCACTCCTCGCGATTCTGATATGCACGGTTGACTTTGAGCTTTTCAGCAACATAGTCCTCAAAATCAAGGAGCAAATAGTAATGGTCAGCGTTGCCGTAGGAAGCAGGCCCGATAATCGCCGAGTGTAGCTCTTTGAAGAAAAAACCGCTTTCGTCCGTGAACGTACCGTCGATTAGCGTGTCTAACACGCGCTTAATACGCGGATTGCTGTCGTAAAGTTCGCGCGGGTTATAACCGTCGGCGGCTTTAACAATGTCTTCAACGCGCGCACCGAAGATGAAGTTATTCTCCATACCCGCTTTCTCGACTATTTCTACGTTCGCGCCGTCATACGTCCCAAGAGTAACGGCACCATTGAGCATAAATTTCATGTTGCCCGTTCCCGACGCCTCCGTTCCAGCAGTCGAAATCTGCTCAGAAATGTCACAAGACGGAATGAGTTTCTCGGCGTAGGACACGTTGTAGTTCTGAACGAACAACAGCTTGAGCTTGCCGCCCACTTCGGGGTCATTGTTGACTAATCGGGCAATCTCGTTAATAAACTTGATTATTCCTTTAGCGCGGACGTATCCGGGCGCGGCTTTCGCACCGAACAAAAACGTCATAGGAGCGAAATCTTCCCGTTTAATCGTGCCGTCTTTAATGCCGAAGTAAATATCTAAAATCGCCAGCGCGTTCAGGAGTTGCCGCTTATACTCGTGCAATCGCTTGACTTGAATGTCGAAAATGCTGTCCAAATCAAGCTCCGCGCCATACTCGTGGAACTTGACGTGCCACGAAAGCTGTTCTTTTTTACTACGTTTGATTTCATTCAGGCGATTGAGCGCGCCGCCGTCATTGACGTATGATTCTAATTTCTTCAACTCATACAAGTCAGTGAGCCATTTATTGCCGATTCGCTCGGTAATGAATTGCGACAACTCGGGGTTACACAACCCTAACCAACGCCGTTGCGTAATACCGTTAGTTTTGTTGATGAACCGCTTGGGGTAGAGTGTGTGCCACTCTTTGAGCGCGGTGCTTTTAAGCAAATCGGTGTGCAACTGCGCGACGCCGTTAGTCGTGTGTGTCCCGAAAATCGCCATTCGCGCCATATGAATCGTGCTGTTGTCAATGATGCTGTAAATGCGCCCGTCACCGTCGATGTCAATGTCTTTCTTGTACAACGTGTGCCGTAACTCGTTTTGCACCATAACCACGTAGGGGTACACTTCGGGCATGACTGAGCAAAACAAGTCCACCGACCATTTTTCGAGTGCTTCGGGGAGGAGCGTATGGTTGGTGTATGAGAGCGTGTTCGTCGCAGCCTTGAACGCCTCTTCAAACGTGAGGTTCTCAAGAATGAGCAGGCGAATCAGCTCGGGGACTGCGACAGCGGGGTGTGTGTCGTTAAGCTGAATCGCGTATTTGTCAGCGAATTTTAAGAAATCGGGTTTGTCCGTAGCCGCTTTGAAGTCGCGAATCATGCTTTGCAAAGACGCGCTAGCGAAGAAATATTGTTGTTTGAGCCGTAGACGTTTGCCGTCGTCGGTATCGTCATTAGGGTACAGGCAAACCGAAATCGCCTCCGCTTCATTACCGGCACGAAACGCCCCCGAATAGTCCTGCTTGTTGAACGCATCAAAGTCAAACTCCTGTCCGCTAATGGGTTCCGCTTGCCACAAGCGCAGTCGGTTA
>WRJN01000118.1 GCA_009778605.1 Oscillospiraceae bacterium | reverse complement strand
CATACTTCGTTGAATTTTCTTGAAAGGCACAAAGCCTACTGCGAAAATTCGTCTCGTCTGACGAAAAATTCGCTTCAAAATTTCACTCACTCGGAGATACTAAACAGGCTCTAACACAATCTCAATCTCATGCACGCCGTTAGCGAACACAGGCGCGACGTTGCCCAGCTTTTCGCTGCCGTCTACTGTCATCTTGACTACACCTTTGCAAACGTGGTCAGGATTCGTGACGGTGATGTTATACGTCGCTCCGCGGAATGCGCGCGTGATTTTGAACCCATCCCACTCCTTAGGAATACTCGGGTCAATCTTCAGCCCGTCATACTGCGGGTGAATACCGAGGATATATTGCGACACCGCTACAAAGTTCCAAGCCGCCGTACCCGTCAACCACGAATTCTTCGCCTCGCCGTGGCGGCTCGCGTCTTTCCCCGCAATCATCTGTGCATAGACATACGGCTCGGTGCGGTGAACATGGCTGATTTCCTCCCGGAACGCAGGCGCAATCTTGGAGTAATACTCGAACGCTTTATCACCTCTGCCGATTTGCGCTTCCGCACAGATAATCCACGCGTTGTTGTGGCAGAAAATTCCCGCGTTTTCCTTGTACCCGGGCGGATAGGTCGAGATTTCACCGTATTCGATATAATATTTGGTGAATGCAGGGTTGTTGAGTACAAGCCCATGGTCGGTATTGAGATACTTGTCTACGGCGTCCATCGTCATCGTATCACACAGCCCCGCCATGACTCCGAATCCCTGCGGCTCAATGAAGATTTTACCTTCCTCACACGTATGCGAACCGATTTTGTTCCCGAAATCGTCATACGCGCGCAAGAACCACCCCTCACCGTTGGGGTTTCCTGTATCGAATCCGTGTTCGCAAATCGCTTTACGCATGGTCTCTATTTCGGCGTCGGCGCGCATTGCCTCCGCTTCGTCGCCTTTGAGTCGGCACATTGCCGCGTATTCAGGGCCAATGAACGCGAACATACACGCAATCATCACCGATTCGGCGACTTTGCCGTCCTTAGAAGTCGTCGTTTGGAACGGCTCGCCCGGCGTGTTGGAAAAACAGTTGAGGTTTAAGCAGTCGTTCCAGTCAGCACGCCCGATGAGCGGCAGACCGTGCGGCCCTTTTTTGTTCACAACATGATTGAACGCCCGCTTAATGTGGTCGAGGATTGTGTCGGCTAACTCGTCACGGTTTTCGTAGGGGACTACCTCGTCAAGAATGGAGAAGTCGCCCGTTTCTTTCATATACGCGGCGGTGCTGAGAATCATCCACAGCGGGTCGTCGTTGAAGTTTGAGCCCAACTCGTGGTTGCCTTTTTTCGTCAGCGGCTGATACTGGTGATACGCGCCGCCGTCCTCCAACATTGTCGCCGCTAAGTCACATATACGTTCCCGCGCGCGTGACGGAATCTGATGCACGAACCCTAACAAGTCTTGGTTAGAGTCGCGGAACCCCATGCCGCGCCCAATGCCCGACTCAAAGTAAGACGCTGAACGGCTCATATTGAAAGTCACCATACATTGATACTGGTTCCAGATGTTGACCATGCGGTTGAGTTTCTCGTCGGGTGAGTCCACGATATACTTGCCGAGTAATGCCTCCCAATGCGCGTTCAGCTCCGCGAACAGTTTATCTGCTTTTTCGCTTGTGTCGCATTTGCTCAACATTTCTTGCGCCTTAGTCTTGTTAATAATATTACGTTTGGAGTAGTCTGAGCCTTTCTTGCCCGATGTGTGGATTTTGCTTTCGGCGGTCAAGTCCGGTGCGAACTTTTGGCTTTGTTCATTTTCGACGTAACCGAGAACAAACACAAATTCGCGGCTCTCGCCCGGCTCTAAGTCGATTTCGATGAAATGCGACGCAACAGGAGACCAGCCGTCTGTCACCGAATTAGACGCAACACCCTTGAACGGAACGTGCGCTTTATCGTAGCCGTTGTACAGCCCCGTGAAGCTCTCGCGGTCGGTGTCAAAACCCGACAGTTTAGCGTTGACGGAGTAAAACGCGTAATGGTCACGGCGTTCTTTATACTCGGTTTTGTGGTAAATAGTAGAGCCGTCAATTTCGATTTCGCCTGTGTTGAAGTTACGCTGGAAGTTGGTGGTATCGTCTTGAGCGTCCCACAAACACCATTCGGCAAAGCTGAACAGTTTAAGTTTCTTAAACTCGCCGTTTTTGCTGTTATTGGTGAGCGTGACTTTTTGTATTTCGCCGTCGAAATCTTGCGGGACAAAGAAAAGCACCTGCGCGCTCACTCCTTTGAGGCTGCTCGTCAGCTTGGTGTAACCGAGACCGTGGCGGCACTCATACGAGTCAAGCTCGGTTTTCGTCGGAGACCAACCGGGGTTCCAAACCGTTCCGCCGTCGTTGATATAGAAGTATCTGCCCCCCATGTCAACAGGGACGTTGTTGTAGCGGTAGCGGGTAATACGCCTGAGCCGTGCGTCTTTGTAGAAACTGTACCCCCCTGCGGTATTGGAAATCAGCGAAAAGAACCCCTGTGTTCCGAGGTAGTTAATCCACGGATAGGGCGTGCGCGGCGTAGTAATCACGTATTCCTTGGCTGTGTCGTCGAAAAATCCGTATTTCATGTTCTCAATCTCCTTAAACTTCGGGCAAACAGAACCGCAGCCCCTTGCCTTGCTTGTTATTCTTTATAAGTATATAACATATTTCACGAAATTTCAAGGGGAAAAAGAAAAAATTTTGCAATTCTTGTCCGACAAGCGCATATATATTATTAGACCTGTCCGTGAACCTTGAGCGAGTGGATTTTTGAAACGAATTTTTCGCCAAACAAGGCGAAATTTTGCGACAAGGCTTTGTGCCCTTGTAAAAAATTTTAACGCCGTGTGGTGGGAAATTCGCCAAAAATCTGCCGCGAGTAGGTTCACGGACAGGTCTATTGAGAGGTAGGGGGGACATATGAACAAATTGACAATTAAAGAGCTTGCAATGGGGTACGAAAAGCAGAAAAACCGTTTGAGTCAACAGTCGTCATTGCAAATCACGCAAACCGCTACGGAGTGTGAAGTTGTCGCGGACGGTTGTCGCAGAGTGGTGAGCTGTGACGGTAATATTGTGGTGTTTGAGCAGGTGTATAATCGCGTCACGATTACGGGTGACAAGCTGAAACTGCGTAATTGGGGTACTAACGGCGTAACAGTGTCAGGGACAGTTCAGGGTATCGAGTTTGGGGGTGTGAAATGAAAAATGCCAAGCAGGCAGGGTCTTCCTGCCGCGCGGAGGTCATCGGAGTCGAAAGCCGCAGAATGACCGGAGTGAAAATGGGTTATGTAACATTTACAGCATTCGGCGTGTATTGCGCCGATTTTATCAACGATTTAGTAAATAGCGAACATTGTATTTATGATGTTACGGCAGAATCGGACATATACACGCTTAAGACCGCACCGCATAATTACCCCGCAATATCTCGCAAAGCGCGTACGTTTGGTGTTCGCACTAAGGTAATCGAGCGCGGTGGCATATACTTTCGCATACGGCGACACCGCAACCGATTCGGGATTTTATTCGGGTTGCTTGCTTTTTTCGGGATAATCGTGCTGATGTCAAACTTTATTTGGGACGTGAACGTCAGCGGGAACGAGCAAGTCGGGACGTATCGCATACTCGAGCAGTTGGACAAGAGCGGGATTCGCCCCGGAATCGGCATACACGCATACAACGGCAATCTTGCCGAGTTAGAACTGCTCATCGGTGTGGACGATTTGGCGTGGGCAAGTATCGAGCGTTCAGGTAGCCGCATAAACGTGAAAGTTAGCGAACGTCTTGAAGCTGACGAAGAGGACATTCCGCAGAGCCGCCCGACTAATGTAGTTTCCGAACTGTCGGGGCAGCTCATTCGCGCCGACGTGTATCGCGGCGAGCTGTTGTATCAAGAGGGCAGCGGGATTGTCGCGGGTGACGTCGTTGTGAGCGGGATTGTGCCGCTTCCCGGCGAGTCGGGCGAAGTGTCCTATGTTCATGCCGATGCCGTTCTGCTCATCGAGACGACGAAATCAGTGGATTTCTACCAGCCGTTCTCAGTAACCCATCGTTCCAAAAATGGACGGCATATGAACAATACGTCTATTGTATTTCTCGGGCGGCGATTCGGCGGCGAAACGCAAATCAACCCCTGCGCCGACCATATCGACTATTCTGAGCGTGTGTATACGCCTAAAGTTTTAGGGTTCCCGCTACCGTTGCGCGTGTTGGAGCAGGATTACACGTTCCGTGACCGTGTTGAGGTCATCGAATCGCCGACTGTCGCGCGCGAACAGCTTGACCGACAAATCGAATTATACGAGGCGAACTTCATTCTCGCGTTAGACAGTGCAGAAATAATGGCGCGTCAGGTGGAGTATTTCCCCGACACGGACGGCGTGGGCGCGCTTGTGCGGTACGTGTATCGCGTCAACGCGGCAATGAAGCGAGAGATAATGATTGTTGAATGACAATAGTTAGTTACACTTTACAATAGAAAAATAAACTTTACAAAACTATTGTAAACTAAACAAAAGTATGGTATACTTGATATTACAGTAGCGGCACAAAGGGG
>WRJN01000117.1 GCA_009778605.1 Oscillospiraceae bacterium | reverse complement strand
TTTTCCGCCATACTGCGTTGAAAATACTCGAAATGCACAAAGCATTTCTGCGTTTTTCGCCTTGTCTGACGAAAAATTGCCTTCGCAAATCCCCTCGCATTTAATTTCGCAAGAGGTCTAATATAGTTATCCCGCATTTTGCTAGTTAATCCCTTGTTTCGCTTTCTGTCTGTCTTTCCAGTCCTCATCTGCAACTGCCCAAAGCGTATCGGTTACGATTTCTTCCACATCGTCCCATTGCTTACGTTCGATATGCTTTTTCAGCCCTGCAAGTAACATGAACAATTCAGGTTTTATCATGACACACACTCCTTAATAATACCTTAATTAGAAATATTGTACCATAGATTTGCGCGTATTGCAAGCACTTTTGCAAAAGTTTTGTAAATTATTTGACCGAACCCCCTTATTTGAGAGTTCAGTCACTGTATTACTTTTCCAATACTTTCTTACTTCTGAATCTTCACAATCTCACCGAAACGTATGCGAATCTTGTTAATTTTGCCCACGACTAACTTATCGAGTAAGACAACGTCGTTGCACCTAAGCGTCTTTTTTTCGCCGTCAAGCTCCACGACGACTTTACTGTACCGCATACGCGTTTTCTGACGGCGCGCCCTGCGTGACAGGTCGGTCTGTCCCTTATACCCCGGCGTACCGCGCCCGATTGTACTCCCGCGCAAAACCCGTGTTTCCTTTTTCTTGAGGACTTTCACCATGACGACTTTACCTTTATAGAACGTCGTCACTATCGCGTACGCGATAAACGCGAGCAAAATCACCGCAGCAGCAATCCCCAACCCGATGATTACGTTGTTCCAGCCTTTGCCGAATTTATTCGTATCGAAACAGCCGTTCATGGTCAACGATACGATTGCGATAGCAAAAAAAACATATAACTTTGAGAACTTTTTCATGTAAACATAACCTCCGTGAAATAAAAAATCATACAAATCGAATAATTACACCGCCATACAAGACCCTGCGGTCTGAACACGCGCCACGTCAAGCGTGAAATCGTAGTCATGGCGCAAACCTGCCGTCGCTAACCTATTCGCCGCCCTGTCCCACGCCGTTTGCGGCGTGTTATTTTCCCGCGACAAATGCCCCAACACAATCCGCGTCGCGCCGCTCTCCACCAACTTCACTATGTATTCGGCACTGTCTGCGTTGGATAAATGCCCGCGACGTGACCGAATTCTGTCTTTAGTGGCTTGCGGATAACTGCTTTTTTGCAACAAGTCCGACTCGTAATTCGCCTCAATGAACACGAAATTCGCGCCGAGTGTTGCCCCCTCAACCTGTGGTGTGACTTCCCCTAAATCCGTCATGTACGCGATTTTATACCCGCTTGAATCGGTGATGACGTACCCTGCGCTCCCTGCTGAATCGTGCGGAGTCGGGAACGCCGCCACTGCGAAGTCAACAGGCGTTTCGCTGAGTTTGTCTAAGCCAAACAACCTGTCGGGATTATCCAACCCCTTGTGCAAAATCTCCGAATGTGTTTCGTACGGCGCATAAATGGGCAAGTTGATGTGCTCTTTATTCTTGGCGAAAACACGCAAACCGTTGATATGGTCGCCGTGTTCGTGCGTAATCAAGACCGCTTTGATTGCAGACAACTCAATCCCTGACAAATTCAAGTATCCGCGAAGTGCCTTGTAGCTACAACCTACGTCAATCAACACGCCGCTTTGCGCTGTCCCGACAAACGTCGAGTTCGCACTGCTTGAACTACACAACGGTGCAACTATCATTAGACCTCCTCGAAATTTAACGCACATCTGTTTCTCGGCAAATCCACTCGTGGTTAATTCCCGAGAAGCGCTATACAACTTTCGCAATTGCCCCAACTTCGGCAACCGTCCTCTTGACTATATCTGCGCCGATGGCACGGAGTTTGACTTCCATCTCCTCGTACCCACGCTCAATATGCTGGATTTCTTCGATATTCGTGACACCTTGCGCGCTCAACCCTGCGATAATCAACGCTGCCCCTGCGCGTAAGTCAGCCGCTTTCACGGGCGCGCCTGTCAGCCGCTCGACGCCCTCAATCACCGCAACTTTTCCGTCAACGCTGATGTCCGCTCCCATTCGGCGAAGCTCGTCAACGTATCTGAAACGGTTATCGAAAATCCCCTCAGTGAGGATACTCGTGCCGCGCGCAAGCGTCAGCAGAGCCGCAAACTGCGGCTGCATATCCGTAGGAAACCCCGGGTGCGGCATTGTCTTGATGTTGGTGCGCTCATACTCCTGCGCGCCAATCACGCGCACGCTGTCGTCATCTTCGATTACTTTCGCGCCAACTTTGCGGAGTTTCGATGTAATCGGTTCTAAGTGTTTGGGAATCACGTTTTTAATAGTCACGTCGCCTTTGGTAGCGGCGGCTGCGACCATATACGTCCCCGCCTCGATTTGGTCGGGGATAATAGTATAATCAGTTCCGCGAAACGTCTTCGCGCCGCGAATTTTAATCACATCAGTCCCTGCCCCCATGATGTCCGCGCCCATAGAGTTCAGGAAATTCGCCAAGTCAACGATATGTGGCTCTTTGGCGGCATTCTCGAGGATAGTCAACCCGTCCGCTTTGACAGCGGCTAACAGCGCGTTAATCGTCGCGCCGACGGTTACTTTATCGAAGTAAATCTGCGTCCCGATTAGCTTGTCCGCAGTGATTTCCACCATACCGTGTTCAATGGAATACTCTGCGCCCAACGACTTGAAACACTTGATGTGTTGGTCAATGGGGCGGTCGCCCAAGTCACACCCACCAGGCATGGACACTTTCGCGTGGTTAAATTTAGAGAGCAGTACGCCCAAAAAGTAATATGACGCACGAATATGACGCGCCAACTCATACGGAATCGCCGTGTTTTTTATATGTTTCGTATCTATTCTTATTGTAGATTTATCCAACAGCCTAACGTCCGCGCCCATATGCCGCAGAATCTGCAAGTCAATCGTAACATCATTGATTTGCGGGACGTTCTCGAGAACGCACACACCTCCCGCCAAGATTGTCGCAGGAAGAATCGCAACAGCGGCGTTCTTCGCCCCGCTGATGTTCACGCTTCCATGCAATCTCTTGCCCCCATTTATAATGAATTGCTCCAATTTTCGTACCCCTACCCCTATCAGTCATTTCAGTCACCGTCCGTAAACGTGCCTTAATAGTATATCACACTTTCTTATAAAAAGGAAGTGTTTCTCAAAAAATCATCATTTTCACTATATTATTATAGGAAAACGCGCGTTTTTTTATACACAAGTCACTAAAGCAGTCGCTTGGAAATTACTCCGCAACTTTTCGTTTGGCAATCGTTTACTTTTTGTTGGATTTTTGCGTTTCAGTTTCGTCGATTTCAGCCGCGACGCGAACAATCGTGACCGATTCAATAAAAATGGGTTCTGCGGGGCGCGAATGTCTGCCGCCGTTTAACGATTCGTTATCGTCATCGGCTTTATTACCCGCCACAACGTCAACTGCCGCAAGCTCGCGCAATAGCTCCTGCCCATAAATGATTTGCCCGAACACAGTCACGTTGTCATCTAAAAGGTAATAACCACCCAGCTCCTCATAGCGTTTCTTGACATTATCAGGGATTTTATTCAAATGCTCCAACATATCTTTATTGGCTTTCAACTGTTCATCTTGTTCTTCAGTGCGTTCTTCAAGTTCATCTAACCTCTCAATTTTCAGCTCAACGCCGGTAACTGCCGCCTCGAAGTCTACTTTTTCCGCACCTGTCGTGACAACGTAAAACTGGCGGTAATTGCCGCCTGCTTCTTCGTCCACCGCAAACCCTAACGCGCCAAAGAAATTCCGCGCATTCGCGTGCGGTTCGACATCGAATCGGTCTTCATCAGGAATAGCTATGTCGGTACCGTCCATATTATGCGCGCCGCCTTGAATGAGTATATCCTCTAATACACGGTGGAATGACCGATTGCCGTAATAACCTTTTTCGGCGGCTTTCACAAAGGCTTTGACGCCATTTGGAGCGAGTTCCTCAAATAAAATAAACCGCATTACATCATCATGCCCCCGAATGGCTATTTCGGCATAGAGGTCGCCCGGTTGTAGGTCGTTCCAGTCCCAATCCCCCATATTACCTTGCGTGGCGCGCTTATCTCCTTTACACCCCGTCAGCGAAATCGCTGTGAACAGCATCGTTGCCGCCAACGCCGCCGCCGTAATTCTTCTTAACCACTGCTTGTTAATTCTCATCGCTCGTTCCCTCATTTTCATTGTAATACTCTATTTCAACGGTTACTATCCGTATTTCCGTTTTAGGTCGCGATTCTTTGTCCACTTCCGTCGCCGTAATCGCCTCAATCACGTCAAACCCCTCGAACGCCTGTCCGAATATTGTGTAAAACCCCGACAACGTAATCGCCGCGCCCACTTCCTCAAGAGCGTCCAACAACTCCTCGGGTAACGTGTCCTCGCCGTTGACCTTCAGTTCACGCAACTGCTCCCGCTCACGCTCCGAACGCTCCTGCTCGTGAATGACGATAAAACGCGAATCGCTCACGCCTTGTTCTTGAGAATAAGCCGCCAACGCCCCCTTAAAAGGCCACAAGTTCACCGAATACTCGTTGTCGATGATGTGCGAG
>WRJN01000116.1 GCA_009778605.1 Oscillospiraceae bacterium | reverse complement strand
TATAACTTTGTCATTGCTTTTGATAACATCAATCAAGTCATCAGAAATACGCTGTGGATAACAGTATAACAAACGAATCCATTTTATTTTGTCGATTTGTGCAAGGCGTTTCAATAAATTCGCCAAATTGTCGTTTTGGCTGAGGTCTGCTCCGTAATTTGTCACATCTTGCGCGATGAGAATGAGCTCTTTTACGCCCTTGTCAGCGAGTGACTGTGCCTCTGCGATAATGTTGTCGGCGGCGCGCGAACGAAATTTTCCGCGAAACAGCGGAATGGCGCAATAAGAACAGCGGTTGTCACAGCCGTCGGCGATTCGTAAGTACGCATAATGCGGCATTGTCGAGAGAAGTCGCGCGCCCTCCATGTTATGCCGTTCAGGTTCGCTGAGCAACACTTGTTGCGCCGATTCACCGCGCAGAACGTCGGTGATAACCTGCACAATATCATCATTGTGCCCGATTCCCACAATGCCGTCCGCTTCGGGGAATTCGGCGGCTAAATCGTTGCGGTAGCGTTGCGCCATACAGCCTGTGATGATTATTTTATGGTCAGAACCGGGTTCATAAACGGTGGAGCTTGTGACCATTGAGGACTTGCCGGTGGCGGCTCGTCGGTCGGATTTGCGGGAGACTGCCTCGAGGATTTCCTCAATTGCTTCTTCTTTTGCCGACTGTATGAAACAGCAGGTGTTAATAATCACGACATCGGCAAGCCCCGCCTCACTCACGAGTGTGTAGCCGGCGTCGGCGATTTTAGCGAGCATAAGCTCCGCATCACACTGATTCTTAGGACAGCCGAGAGATACGACGGCAACGGTTATGTTAGACATAGGTCACTCCCTCTCACAACTCATCAGGCGAGAACTCCTCAAAGTTTTCTTCACCCTCAATCAAGATTGCTGTCTTTTTCGGTTTTGGCTTTTTCGGCTCTGCGACAGCAGGCTTGTCCGCAACAGTGGCTGTACACTCTGCTTCGCCCGATTCCTTAGATTCTTTCGGTTCATTCTTTTCGTCCATCAATTCTGCCGCCTCGTCAAACTTTTGCCGAATGAGCTTTTCTAACTCGTCCATCAAATCGCCGTTCTCAAGCAGATACTTTTTGGCGTTCTCCCGCCCCTGCCCGAGCCGCATATCGCCGTAGTAGAACCACGCACCGCTCTTGCGCGCAATCTCCAAATCCACTGCAAGGTCAAGAATTTCACCCACTTTTGACACGCCCACACCGTAAATCATATCAAACTCACACACTTTGAACGGCGGCGCGACTTTGTTCTTGACGACTTTACATTTCGTACGCACGCCGATTTGCTCTGAGCCGTCCATGATTTTCTCGCTGGTTTTGCTGACTTGAATACGCACCGACGCATAAAACTTCAGCGCGCGCCCGCCCGGCGTGGTCTCGGGATTACCGTAACCGCCGATTTTCTCACGCACTTGGTTGATAAAGATTGCCGCCGTGCCGGTCTTGCCGATAATGCTGGTGAGTTTACGCATTGCCGCCGACATCAGCCGCGCTTGCAACCCGACGTGCGTATCACCCATTTCACCCTCGATTTCCGCTTTCGTCACCATAGCCGCAACCGAGTCCAACACGATTAAATCAATCGCGCCCGAACGCACTAACCGCTCCATAATCTCGAGTGCCTGCTCACCTGTATCAGGCTGTGACACAATCAACTCGTCTACGTTTACGCCGAGTTTCTTCGCGTACACAGGGTCAAGGGCGTGTTCAACGTCAACGAACGCCGCAGTCCCCCCTAATTTCTGCGCCTCTGCGATTGCATGGAGTGACACGGTGGTCTTCCCACCCGATTCATGCCCGAATATCTCGATGATTCGTCCTTTAGGCAAACCGCCGATTCCGAGTGCCAAATCGAGGTTGAGCGAACCCGTAGGCGTAGCTTCAATGTTCATGCGATTCTTGGCGTTCATGAACATGACCGACCCTTCCCCAAAGTCTTTTTCAATTTGTGCAATCGCCGACGCTAACGCCTTTTTGCGCTCCTCACCCGTCGTCTTAACCGCCGCTTGCTTAGTAGTCTTAGTCTTTGCCATTTCTATGTACCCCTTTATATTTATAATTCTTGCATACTATCATATCACGATTTTGAAACAAAGTCAAGGAAAATTCATGCAAATGCTTGACTTTGCTGTAATTTTATGGTATAATATAAAAATATTTTAAGCGAGAGGAGAATAGCCAAAATGAAAAAGTTTGTTTGTTCAATCTGTGGTTACGTTCATGAGGGAGGGGCGGCTCCCGAAAACTGTCCGCAATGTAAAGCACCTGCGGTCAAGTTCAATGAGGCGTCTGATGATGGGCTTGCATTCGCCGACGAACACAGAATCGGTGTTGCCAAAGACGTTGACGCGGGAATCATTGAGGGTTTGCGCCAAAACTTCATGGGGGAATGTACCGAGGTGGGTATGTACTTAGCTATGAGCCGTCAGGCGGACAGGGAGGGATACCCCGAAGTCGCTGAGGCATACAAGCGAATCGCGTTTGAGGAAGCGGAACACGCTGCGAAATTCGCCGAGTTGTTAGGCGAAGTGGTTGACGTTTCGACCAAGAAAAACCTCGAGATGCGCGTTATGGCGGAACACGGCGCGACGCAGGGAAAGAAAGACCTTGCCGTAAAAGCCAAACAGCTCAATCTTGACGCAATCCACGACACCGTACACGAAATGTGTAAAGACGAAGCTCGCCACGGTATGGCGTTCCAAGGTCTGCTGAAACGATATTTTTGAGTGATACTAAACAGGCTCATACCAACCCCCACAATCGTGGGGGTTTAGTTTTTCACAAAATTCGACATATCGACATAATATAAGAACGTGTAACAATAGCCTGAGCGTGACAAATTCGCCGGAATTTAACCGCGAACGGCTATTGGTACACGTTCTAAAACATTAACACGAAAGGGGCAATTACGTTATGGTTTATTACGTAAACGACATGAACGCCTTGAGTGGGGCGTTGAAAGGTGCGGACGATTCTGCGGAAATTGTCATCACTAAGTCTTTCAGCATGACTTCGGGGGTCACGATTGAGAACAAAACCGTCACAATCTCTTCCACAGGCTCAGGTTCGGGGAGCGGTGAACGGTACACGCTGACTCGTGCGCCGTCCAATACCGACAAGCTGTTCAACGTGAAACCGTCGGGGACGCTGATATTAAACGACATCACAATCGACGGTAACAAAAGCGTCACGAAAACGATTAGCGGGACGCTCATTTTTAACGCAGGTGTTGTGGAATTGCGCGACGGCACAACCCTGCAAAACAACTATGGCGGCGAAATCTACGCCGGCAACACCGCATTCAGAAAAGGCGCGGGTGTTTTCAACACAGGCGGTGGTGCGAAACTGTCCATGCTCAGCGGCGCAGTAATTCGCGGCAACCACGCCACAATATCAGGGGGCGGTGTGTATAACGAGAGGGGCGCGTCGTTTCACATGAGCGGCGGCGTTATCGGCGGCACTGACGAATCAGACGCTAACTTCACCTATATTGAACAAAAAGGAATCGCATATTCGGGCGGCGGCGTTACCAATGACGGCGGCAGCCATGTCAAAACATCGTTTTTGATGAGCGGGAATGCGGCGGTGACAGGGAATCGTTCAAATTCGGGGTGCGGCGTGAGCAACGACGGAGAAGACGCTTACTTCAGTATGTCGGGCAATGCGCGCGTAAACCTTAACGCGCCGCACAGCAAGGCATGGCTCTCGGTATCGGGCGGCGGTATTGATAACCAGTACGGCAAGTTTGAAATGTTCGGCGGCGAAATCACGGGAAATACGGCTGACGACGGCGCGGGCATTTTCAACTACGGCTACGGTGTAATCAACATCAAAGGCGGTTCGATTACCAATAATATCGCGAAAAACAACGGCGGCGGTGTTTATTTTGCTGTGGGTAGCGGAGAAGTCAACATAACTGACGGAACTGTATCGGGCAATATCGCCACAAGCGGAGACGGCGGCGGCGTTTTCGTTGCATATGATATACTAAGCAAGCTCAAAGTCGGGCAGAACGTGACGTTTGCGAACAACAGAGCTGTCGCCGCCTATGAGCGCGACCCGCAAGACGACGCGCTGTATGAGGCGAACATTCACTGTACGCGCTGGACGACTCCGTTGACGCAAGGTTACAACAACTACGACATCGGCTACACCAACGGCGACATGGCAGATTTGGACGATTATAGCGAATCCAACATCATTTTCAACGATATATGCTTTACCCAACCGGGCGTGTATCGCTACACCATTCGCGAAACAAGCCAACCCGGTGACGGCTGGACGCCCGACGGCAGGACGTATCCCGTCATCATCACCATCACGGACGACGGTCAAGGCAGCTTGAAAGTTACGGTTGACTATCCCGAAGGCTTCCCCGAGTTCGTAAACAAGTATGAGGCGAAAGCGGTTTGTATCACGCTTAACGCGGTTAAAATCGCAATCGGCGCGCCTATGTTCCCGGGTCAATTCACGTTTGGCGTGTTTGATGAAGACGGCAACGAAGTCGCATCAGGCTTCAATCAATAGACCTCTTGCGAAATTAAATGCGAGGGGATTTGCGAAGGCAATTTTTCGTCAGACAAGGCGAAAAACGCAGAAATGCTTTGTGCA
>WRJN01000115.1 GCA_009778605.1 Oscillospiraceae bacterium | reverse complement strand
CGCCCCTCACTCTCGAAATACGCCTTGACCGCCGCCACGTCCTCATCAGACATTGCCAACCCCAACGCCTCATAATCGGTGACTTCTGCCACGTCCGCAGGCTGTACTGACGTATCGTCCTCAAGTGTCGCAGGCTTGTCCGCACAGGCAACGCGCTCTTCAACGGGATTGACAAGATAGGACAGGACTTGCTCATACTCACGCTCAGACACGCCGTCAATCACATAAACCTTACCTGTATTAACTATAGGACGTTCCCCCTCGAGATACACCTGAATCGCTTGCTCACACGCATTAGCGCGCGCGTCGTACTGCCCGGGTACAGGCTCAACGTGCAGGACGCGCCAATCGCCTGTATTAGGTAACGCTTCAGCATAGACTTCATCGTCCCACGCGGCAATGATTTCCCCGAACACGCCATTCACACGGTCTTGGGGAATACCCTGAACATCATATCTGTAAAATAACCGCACCTGCGCGCTTTTCAACCCGACAAACTCCGACAACTCTTTCTGAAGCGATTGTGCAGCTATATCAAACCCTTGCTTTTTCTCAACATAACAGCGGTATACTTGCTTATTCATATTTTAGACCATACCTTTCCGCCAACAACGTGGCATGAAAATATTTCACTCCAATTAGGAGGATTTAATTTCAACCTTCACAAACTCCTTTATTCTACAGTTTTAGGTGCAATAAACATTTCATCGTCGTGATTCGCGGCATTTTGCAAAAGAAGTGCGCGGTCACACGACGGTACAACCACATCTTCACGGAACACGTTGACACAATCAGACGGGTGAACACACTCGTCAACGCCGTTTGTGTCAACTTCAGTAATAATATGAACCTGTGCAAGCATCTTCTCTAAATCTCCCGCAACGGTGACTTTTTCTTCGTCAGCAAACGTAAGATACGACAACTCCTCAAGGTAAGCAACATCAATTTTCATGTTTTTCAACCTCCTTACATAACTATTACAACAATATATGATACCACGAAAAAGACCTGTTGTCAAGCAATATTTGTAAACGAATCAAAATTTTGGTTAAAGCATTGACATAAAGCGTTTTTTGTAGTATACTATACCTTATACATACAATATTCGGGAGATAATGCTCATGAATAACACCCATCATCAATACGTGAACCCTCTATGCAAACGATATGCCAGTGAGGAGATGCAATACATCTTCTCGGAGGATTATAAATTCTCGACGTGGCGCAGGCTGTGGGTCGCATTAGCAGAAAGCCAGCGCGAGTTAGGCTTAGACATTTCTGCCGCGCAAATTGAGGAAATGCAGTCCCACATATCCGACATTGACTATGACGCGGCGGAAAGCTATGAAGCCGATACGCGTCATGACGTGATGGCGCATATCCTCACTTATGGCGACAAATGCCCCTCCGCCAAGCCGATTATACACCTCGGCGCGACGTCTTGCTACGTGGGTGACAACACCGATATAATCCTGCAACGCGCAGCATTATTACACATCAAACGCCTGTTAGTCAATCTAATAGGTACTCTGTGCAAGTTCGCCAACCGCAACACGGCACTTCCCTGCTTGGCATACACACACTTTCAGGCGGCACAGCCTACGACGCTCGGCAAGCGCGCAACCATGTGGATTCAAGACTTGATTATGGACTTAGGGCATCTTGATTACGCACTCGAACACATTAAACTTCTCGGCTGCCGCGGGACTACGGGGACTGCGGCGAGTTTCCTTGAGCTGTTCGACGGTGACCATGACAAAGTAAAGCAACTTGAGCAAAAAATCGCAGTGAAAGTCGGGTTCAACGAGTCGGACATATACCCGGTCAGCGGGCAAACTTATTCCCGCAAAGTGGATTATTACACCCTTTCGGTGCTGTCGGGAATCGCGCAAAGTGCCGCAAAGTTCTCCAACGATATACGCCTGATGTCACACTTAAAGGAAATCGACGAACCTTCGGAGGAAAGTCAAGTCGGCTCGTCGGCAATGGCGTACAAGCGCAACCCAGTGCGGTGTGAGCGCATCACCGCTCTATCGCGGCACGTCACGGTGAACGCGCTCAATCCTGCATTCACGGCAAGCGCGCAATGGCTTGAACGCACGTTAGATGACTCCGCCAACCGACGGATTTGCATACCTGAGGCGTTTTTGGGCGTGGACGCTATTCTCCTGCTGTACATCAATATAGCGGGCGGTATGACTGTTTACCCCAAAACAATGAAAAAACATTTAGACGCAGAGTTACCTTTTTTAGCCAGTGAACATATTCTCATGCACTGTGTAAAAAAAGGCGGCGACAGGCAGGTTTTGCACGAACGTATCCGCGTACACTCGTTAGAGGCGGCTAAAAACGTCAAGACTAACGGCGGCAAGAACGACCTAATCGACAGAATCAAGGCGGACACGGCGTTCGCGCTGTTATTATGGGAAGACGAACTCAAGCAAATGCTCAACCCCGAGAAGTATACCGGGCGCGCAAGACAGCAAACACAGGAATTTTTGCTCGACGTAAAAGAAAACGTACTGAGAAAGAATAAAGATTTATTAGGGATTAGCGTGGATATTAGCGTGTGAGAGGGGATTATAATGCTGACTGCTATTGCGGGAATCAACTGGGGTGATGAGGGAAAAGGACGCATGGTGGATATGCTGTCCGACCGTTTTGACATAATTTGCCGCTATCAGGGTGGCAACAATGCGGGTCACACGGTAATCAATGACATGGGAATGTTCAAGCTGAACCTGCTCCCGTCTGGGATTTTTCGCAAAGATGTGGTGAACATCATGGGTTGCGGAATGGTGGTGGATATTGAGCATTTATGCGGCGAAATCGAACAGGTGCGCGCTCAAGGCGTTGATATAACCCCTCAAAATCTTAAACTAAGCGAATCTGCGTTCATCTGTATGCCCTACCATAAAATGCACGATATTCTTGAAGAAGAACGATTAGCTGACAAGAAATACGGCTCGACACGGCGCGGAATCGCCCCCGCATACGGCGACAAGTACATGAAAAAAGCGTTGCGTGTAGGCGAATTGCTCGAACTAATTGAGGGCAACACGTCGGAGTTTGAATCCAAGTTAGGTTATATTTTAGAGTGGAAAAATCTTACACTAAAGGGCTACCCTGGATACAATAAAGTGGAGTTGTCAGAAACTTTGAAGTGGTTGCGGACGTATGGCGCGGTAATCAAGCCGTTCATAGCGAACACGTCAAAACTGTTGCAAACAGCCGTTGACGACAAGCAAAATATATTGTTTGAGGCGCAATTAGGCGCGCTACGTGACATTGACTACGGTATATACCCTTATACAACCTCATCGCAGACTTTGGCGGCGTACGCCCCGATTGGCGCGGGAATCCCTGGAACGCGCTTGAACAGGGTGATTGGCGTCACCAAAGCATACTCGAGTTGTGTGGGTGAAGGCCCGTTCGCGGCAGAAATGTTCGGCGACGAAGCCCGGGCGTTGCGCGTAGCAGGCGGTGAATTTGGCGCGGCTACAGGGCGACCGCGACGCGTTGGAGGGTTTGACATGGTGGCGAGTCGCTACGGTGTGAGCGTTCAGGGCGCGGACGAGTTGGCACTGACGAAGTTAGACGTAATATCTAATCTTGACAAGATTCCCGTATGCGTCGCATATAATATAGATGGCGTCATACGTGAGCGGTTCCCCATCGGTGGGGAGCTTGCGCGCGCAACCCCCGTGATTGAGTACATGGAGGGGTGGCAAACGGATATAACGAAGTGTCGTACACCGGGGGACTTGCCTCGCGCGGCATTGAATTATATAAAATTCATCGAAAAAGAAGTCAAGTGTTCGATAAAGTATGTATCAGTCGGCGCAGGGCGAGATGAATATTTAATCATGGAGAAATAACGGAGGTTGTTCATATGGTTGTAAAAGTATGCACAAACATCGAAGAGGTCGGTAAAAGCGCGGCAGCAATGTTCAATGCACAGGTGATAAAAAATCCGCTTAGTGTGCTTGGTCTCGCTACAGGTTCATCGGCATTACCGGTTTACGAAGAGATGATTAACGCGCACAAGCTCGGGCTGACCGACTACGCAGGAATCACGACGTTTAATTTAGACGAATACTGTGGATTGGAACCTACTCATGCTCAAAGCTACCGCTATTTCATGAATGAAAACTTGTTTAAGCAAATTAACATCGACACAGCGAATACATTCTTCCCCGACGGTACAGCCAAGGACTTTGTTCAGGAATCCGCGCGATATGAACAATCGGTGTCTGACCGCATGGGCATTGACTTACAGCTACTCGGGTTAGGTCATAACGGACATATAGCGTTCAACGAACCCTGCGACGCGTTCCCCAATGCTACTCACTGTGTTCAACTCACCGAGAGTACGATTCAAGCCAACGCGCGCTTTTTTGACAGCGCGGACGACGTTCCCAAAGCCGCACTTACTATGGGAATCGGGACGATTATGCGGGCGCGCGCGATTGTGATGGTGGTATTCGGCGAGGCTAAAGCCGAAGCGGTCGCCGCAATGGTCAACGGTGCGATTACACCAAAATGCCCCGCATCAATACTGCAACTGCACCCCGAGGTCACGATTATCGCGGACGAATCGGCGGCTAAGTTGTTGAAATAATGACGCGAACGGCTATGAC
>WRJN01000114.1 GCA_009778605.1 Oscillospiraceae bacterium | reverse complement strand
CCGTTGTCTGCTAAGTACCTGAATCCCTCTTTGTCAACCACGTTGCCCGCGCCGACTTTAACGCTGTCGCCATACTTGCCTTTGATTTTATCAAGGGTGATTTTCTGCCATTCGGAATGCCCCTCCGAGCTGTCTATGCACAGCAAGTCCGCGCCTGCCTCCACTAATGCAGGGACTCGTTCTTCATAATCTCGTGTGTTGATTCCCGCGCCGACCATGTAGCTTTTGTTGCCGTCCAACAACGAGTTGGGGTTTTCTTTATGTTGTTCATAGTCCTTGCGGAACACGAAATATTTGAGCCGTTGTTGTTCGTCAATAATGGGCAGCGAGTTGATTTTATGTTCCCAAATTTTATCATTGGCTTCAGAAATGCTGATTCCTTCTTGTCCTGTGTGCAATTCCGCGAAAGGTTTCATGAACGCTGAAACGGGTGTATCAGGCGAGAGACGCGATATGCGGTAATCCCTGCCTGTAACAATCCCCACCATTTTGGAATTCGTCGTGCCGTCCTGCGTCACTGACATGGTGGAGTGCCCTGTGCGCTGTTTAAGCGCGAGTACGTCCGCGAGGGTCATATCGTGGGACAGATTCGCCTCACTCACCACGAATCCCGCCTTGTAGCTCTTGACTTTAGCGACCATCTCCGCTTCCGATTCGATGGACTGTGATGCGTATATGAACGACAATCCGCCTTCGCGCGCGAGAGCGACCGCCATCTTGTTGTCCGATACCGACTGCATAATCGCCGACACTAAGGGCAGATTAAGCGTCACCGACGGCGTTTCGCCGCGCTTGAACCGCACCGCAGGGGTCTTGAGCGATACGTTTGACGCCACGCAGTCTTTGGAGGAATAGCCGGGTATGATAAGGTATTCGCCGAATGTTCTCGACACATCTTTACAATAAACAGCCATGATTTTTTCTCCTACATTTTTTCTTATGCCGCCTGAGCTGCTGCTTAAATCATGACTATTTTATCAGTTTGAACTTGCCGATGACAGGCAGTTCTTTCGCTTGCCCGTTCGCCGCGTTTATAGTGCCTAATATGATGAAGAGTACGGCTCCCACGAATACAACGGTGGTGACTAACCAGCCGAATAAACCTCCGATTATGGGGATAAAGTTCAGGATTGCGGAAGCAATCGCGCCGCCTACGCCTAAGATGATTGACGCTATAAAAAGAACCGCGCCCTGATTGGCGTGAAACTTCGCGAAGGGCGACTCGGGTGCCGCTAACAGCGGGACTAAGAATAATATGCCGAGATACGCTAAGATTGCGTAAGTCTTGTTGGCGTCGATGTCTGCTTTATCGAATTCTGTTTCAGGTGTTTCGGTGAAGTTTTCCATGATTCCCTCCTACAAATACAATGCCGATACTCTATTAAATATATAGTCGATTAACTCTATAATAGTTATAGTATACAGTATATTCCTGCGTTATGTCAAGTGTTTTGGTAAAAAATCATGAAATTTTACAAAAAACACTTGACAAAGCAGAAAATAGCGGTTATAATAGTTGTTGTGATGTAAAGCGATTTCGGTTTACATCAATGCCGGCTATGGAGGTCTGTTATGAAAAAGCCCGTGAACAAAAACCTCAATGTGAATATCCTCATTGACATGTATGGCTCACTCTTGACCGACCGTCAGCGTGTTACGCTTGAGCTGTACTACGGGGAGGACTTCTCGTTAGGCGAAATCGCCGCAGAAACGCGCGTCACGCGGCAGGCGGTGATGGGGTGTATCCACAAAGCCGAATCGAAACTGTTTGAATATGAAACAAAGTTAGGGCTATTACGTAAGTTTCAGGCGTTGGCAAGCGACATAGACAAGTTAGAGGGTTTGGTTTTACAATCAGACATGAGTAACAAAACAATGCTCGCACAAATAGACGAGTTGTTAGTCGAAATGAAGGGCAAGATTTAAGCAAAACAATGGCTCTTAGGAGCTTGACGATGTAAGCTATATATAGTAGGAGGCGTAATGGCGTTTGAGGGATTATCGGGGAAACTCGGCGATGTATTCAAGAAGCTCAAAGGGCGCGGTAAGCTCGGCGAAAAAGAAGTGCGCGAGGCTATGCGCGAAGTCAAGACTGCGTTGCTTGAAGCGGACGTCAACTTCAAAGTAACGAAAGATTTCACGGCGAACGTCACTGAACGCTGTATCGGCGCGAACGTCATGAACAGCCTCACACCTGCACAGCAAGTCATTGACATTGTGCACGAAGAGTTGATTGTACTGCTCGGCGGTGAACCGAAACGTGAATTAAAGTCGGAAGAACAGTTGTTGAATCCGCGCTTGATTGAGTTCGCGAGTAAACCGCCTACGGTCATTATGATGTGCGGATTGCAGGGGGCGGGTAAGACGACTCACTGCGCCAAGTTAGCTAAGTACCTCAAAGGCATGAACCGCCGACCGCTTTTAGTCGCCTGTGACGTGTATCGCCCCGCCGCTATTGACCAACTCAAGATTGTGGGGGAAAAAGCGGGTGCGAAAGTCTTTGACATGGGGCAGGGTGAGCCTGTGAAAATCGCGCAGGAGGGCTTGAAACACGCCAAAGACCACGGTCATGACGTGGTGATTATCGACACGGCAGGGCGGTTGCATATAGACGACACGCTCATGACGGAGTTGGAGAACATTAAAGAAACAACGCAACCTCATGAAGTGTTGCTTGTCATTGACGCTATGATTGGTCAGGACGCAGTAAACACTGCTAAGGCGTTTAATGAGCGAATAGAGTTGTCGGGCGTAATCTTGACTAAGTTGGACGGCGACACACGCGGCGGTGCGGCATTGTCGGTACTCGGTGTTACGGGTAAAAAAATAAAGTTTGCGGGCGTGGGCGAGAAAATCGACGACCTTGAGCCCTTTAGACCCGAGGGTATGGCGTCAAGGATATTAGGTATGGGCGACGTAATTGGGTTGATTGACAAAGCGAAAAGCGCGTATGACGAGAAGGAGCAAGCGAAACTTCTCAAGAAAATCCAGAAGAATATGTTCGATTATAATGATATGCTCGCCCAGTATGCACAAATCGAGAAGATGGGCAGTATATCGGGGTTGTTAGGCATGATGCCGGGGATTGCGGGAAAAATCAAGGAAGAGGACATTGACGAACGCGCGTTAGTGCGCTCCAAGGCGATTATCCAGTCCATGACGGCGGCGGAACGCGAGAAACCCGCGCTCATTGACGCGAAGCGCAAAAAGCGGATTGCGGCAGGCAGCGGGACGAAAGTCGAAAACGTAAATCAGCTCATGAAACAAATGGAGCAGATGCAGAAGTTGTTCAAGCAAATGGGCAAGTTCGGCAAGTTCGGCAAGGGCGGCAAAGGCGGCAAGCGATTGAGGCTCCCCCCGGGCATGAACATGAATGATTTTAAGATGTGAAGCTTAACAAGGGCTCAAGGAGTGGCTTTGCCGCTCCGAAGCAAGACAAGGGCTCAAGGAGTGGCTTTGCCGCTCCGAAGCAAGACAAGGGCTCAAGGAGTGGCTTTGCCGCTCCGAAGCCTGACGGCGCGCAAGACAAGGGCAGAAATAAGTGTTGAACGGTAGAATACCGTGTAAATAAACAGTAAAGTATTAAAAGGAGAAGAGAAATGGCAGTAAAAATCAGGTTGAGAAGAATGGGGGCTAAGAAAGCACCTTTTTACAGAATCGTGGTGGCGGACTCGCGTTTCCCCCGGGACGGCAGATTCATTGAGGAAATCGGGTATTATGACCCCACCAAGAATCCTGTAGTCGTCAATGTTGACGAAGAGAAAGTCACTGCATGGATTGCCAAAGGCGCGCAACCCACCGACACGACTAAACGTCTGCTGAAAGCCAAGGGCGTGATTAAGTGAGGGAGTCTGTGAGGAGTTCTAACGCGAGGCGTTCCTTGCGACGAGAGCTTATGGGGCTGTTGCTGGCGCAGGAAGCACCTGAAGAAATTCCATCGCATCTTGCTCTGATTTGTATTTCAATGGAAGAAAAAGACATAGAGCGAGTATATAAGGGAGTTCGCTATTTGGAAAGAGAACAGGAGTAAATCAAAATGAAAGAACTTTTGACGACTATTGTCGAGGGTCTTGTAGAGGATAAATCCGCCATTAAAGTTGTGGTTGATGACGTCAACGCCGAGGGGATTACGGTGTATCGACTCAATGTCGCTCCCGATGATATGGGGCGCGTAATCGGCAAACAAGGCAGAATCGCTAAGGCAATCCGTACAATTATGCGCGCGGGCGCAGTTAAAGTCAACGAAAAGATTATGGTGGAGATTGACTGATATGTCAAAAGAGGCGAGAAATCGCCTCTTTTTTTGTACAATATGTAGTGCGCGCGTCCTGATTTTAGTCATATTAGACAAAATAGGGAGCGTTCCTTACATAAACTTCGTGCTTTTTTGGCAATTATTTATGGTTGCATATTTGAAAGTAATGTGTTATAATAACATGGTCTGTTATGTTCGCGGTTTGCAAAATCATGAACAAACAGGTTCTAAAATTAAGTAATTTTTATTTGGAGGAATAACAATGAAAAAGAAAACTTTGGCGGCAGTTATTACCGCAATTGCCGTAACAGCAAGCATGGCGGCGACATTGGCGACTTCTGTAGGCGCGGTTACAAAAGCACCTACATACGACAACAGAACAGGCGGCATAAGATTCTGGGACTTGAACCCCTCTGACGGCA
>WRJN01000113.1 GCA_009778605.1 Oscillospiraceae bacterium | reverse complement strand
ATTTGACCGCGAATGGTTATTGGTACGTGTTTTTAAATATCAACGGATATTCGCAGAAAAATCGCCTCGTCTGACGAAATTTTCATCTCGACGATTACACGAAACAGGTTTTCGGAGTTTGCCTATAGACCTACACGGAGGTCTAATCAGCTATATTTTTAATTGTGGGAGGTTATATATGGAAAAGTCAAACAACATTAAGTCAATCATCATTAAAGTGGCAGTGCTTGCCGTGATTTTGACAGCAGGGTGGATTGCGGTATTCAACATACCGGGCGCAGTGGAGAGCTTTCTGCCCACAGTTGAAACGGTAAGCCTCACCCCTACGCAACACCACCGCATTGTTTCAGGGACAGGCGTGATTACACAAAAAGACGACGGCGGCTGGCTCGTGACGGTGAATATCGACGAGAGGGACATTCGGCAGGTCAAAATCGGGCAGACCGCAACGCTGTCCGGCGCGGCATTCGATGACGGCGTATACAAAGCGTCGGTTTTTGATATAGGCGCGTTGGCAGTGACTCAACAGGGGGAATATTTGCAAGAGACGGTAGTAGAAGTCATCTTGCAAATCAAAAACCCCGACCAAGGAGAACAGCACGGAGAGCTTCGCACGGGTAATTCCGCACGGGTGGATATTAAAACAGGCGAGTCAGAGCAAATTCACATCGTCCCCTACTCGGCGATTATGCAGGACGAAGTCGGCGAATACGTTTTTATTCTTGACGGACACTCGGTACTGCGTCGGGACATCGTAACAGGCGCGGAGCTTTCAGAGGGCGCGCAGGTGTTGGCAGGGCTGACTGAGAAAGACTTGATTATCGTATACCCTGACTCGGTGAGCGAGAACGCATTGGCGGCGCGCCCTGACGCGCAAGATTCGGAGGGCAATGATGATTAACAAAAACTGTTTTATTAACATTTTCAGGGCTAAAACGCGATCGCTGCTGACTATATCGGCGATTGCCGTGGGAGTATTCGCTGTCGTCCTTATCTCGACGGCAGGGGACGCGGGGCGGGGCGAAGTCACACGTACGTTAGAGGAAATGGGTATTAACTCCATCATTATTCAAAACGAAAACGTCGCCATAACGTCCAACCTCAGTGAGGATTATATTCAGACTGTCGCCAACATCTCGGGGGTTGAACGTGCAACGCCGCTTATGGCGTGTATCAACCGCACGACACTGCTTGACGAACAAATCAACAGCTTCACATGGGGGATTAACGCCGACGCGCGCGAAATCATATCCCTTGAGGCGTTACACGGCAGACTAATCACCACGGGGGACATGGCAGGCAAGAGCATGGTTGCCGTCATTGAAGAAGAAATCGCGCTCGCCGCCTACGGACGCTCAAACGTAGTAGGCAAGACGGTGCGAATCTATCTAAACGGCATGGAACATGAATTTGAAATCGTCGGCGTTGCGAAATCGGGAATCAGCACGTTGCAATCGGCATTGTCAGGGTTAATCCCCCAATTCGTGTATATCCCCCTCACGACTATGCAGATGCTGACGGGCAGGAGCGGTTATGACAAGCTCGCCGTCATGGTCGAAAGCGAACTGACTGACTCGGGCTACGCCTCCACTGCAACGGTAATCGACGCGATTAACGACTCGCTCATTGCCGAACGCGGCGAAAACTCGGGGGTTATCGTGTCCAACCTCCTGCAACAGCGTGAGGGGCTCGAAAACATTCTTGCCACGGTGACTGTGGTTCTGTCACTAATCGCAGGCATATCATTGTTGGTGTCGGGGCTGACGGTCATGACGACAATGTTAGTGAGCGTGGGCGAACGCAAGCGCGAAATCGGCATTAAAAAATCCATCGGCGCGCGCGATTTTGACATTGCCAAAGAATTTCTGTGGGAGAGCGTTACCCTGTCCGCGACAGGAAGCATAATCGGCGCGGCGGCAGGGCTTGGAGTGACGGCAATCGGTTGCCGCGTTGTCGGTATTGCTTTCATGCTAAACCCCACGCCGATTCTCGCGGCAATCGCAGTAGCAGTAGGGTTAGGCGGACTGTTCGGCGCGTACCCCGCAATCAAAGCTGCACGACTTGCACCTGTGGACGCGTTGCGCCTCTGAACGTAGAGTAAACCGCAATGCAAAAGTTTTCGTAACGAAAAACACGCTTAGGGCAAAACCGTGACTTGTCCGTCGTGTCGATTGTGTTGAACCCTTCCGTCAATCCCTTGCCCGTGAATTTGGCGTATGCCTCCTTTTGAACCCACATTTCCGTGAACCCCTCCGCAGTCATGACCGCCTCAGAGTCACGCTCGCTAACACAACAGACCCGCCTGATTACGGCGGGTTTTGGTGTAGTCACTGCCTGAATATCCACGCCGACATTTTCGCGCGCGACTACGCAGACAACAGCATCGGCGCAATGTGCGTAGCTGAAGTGAACCGGCTCTTGCCGGTTTTGCGTGTTCGCAATGAGGGGGGTTGGTTTGAAATACGGTTTGCCTAACGCAGTGCGTGCAATCTCGCCGCAATCGTCGAGTGTTACGCCATACTCGGCTTGCAGTGCGTAATCAAGGAGTCGTTGCGCGTGTTGATGTTGCGCGGCGGGGTTGAGGGGGGAGGGTGGCAGGTATAAATAGACGTTCATGATTAAACCTCTTGGATTATCTCCGGAATATTTCGCGCAGAATGGATTATACGGTGAATTTCCACAACTTTTCTGTCATCAAACACCTTATAAAATAGACCTCTTGCGAAATTAAATGCGAGGGGATTTGCGAAGGCAATTTTTCGTCAGACAAGGCGAAAAACGCAGAAATGCTTTGTGCATTTCGAGTATTTTCAACGCAGTATGGCGGAAAATTGACCGCAAAGACACCGCATTTTAATTTCGCAAGAGGTCTATTGTCATAATCGTACCTCCTCATCTCTTAAAATCTCTCATAAAACGCCGTAAACCCGCGATATGCCATATGCACGTCACTCTTAGCAGTCAGCTCTAACGGTGAGTGCATGGACAGCACGGGAACACCCGCGTCAACGGTGTCAATGTTCATGCGCGACACGAACATGGCGACAGTTCCGCCGCCGCCCGCGTCAACTTTGCCCAACTCGCCTGTCTGCCACACAATGCCGCAATCGTTGAACAATCGCGCCACTTCGCCCACAAACTCCGCGCTCGCGTCATTCGTGCCTGATTTGCCGCGCGAACCGAAATACTTCGCTAACACAATGCCGTGATTCATGAACGCGGTGTTATTTTTCTCCATGACGTCGGGAAAAGTCGGGTCTAATGCCGCACAAACGTCTGCTGACAGACATTTTGACTTCTCGTACATACGCCGCACGTTCACACCCTGCGCCGCCGCCAAATCTTCTAAGAAATGCGCGAGGTAATCCGAACCCAACCCGGTGTTGCCGTAACTGCCTACTTCTTCTTTGTCGGCGAGTACACACACCGCCGTCTTATTGGGTATACCCTGCATATCCAACAGAGCCGCCATAGACGTGTACGCGCATACGCGGTCGTCCTGACCGTAGCCGCCCACGAGCGAACGGTCAAACCCCACGTCCCGCGCTTTCGCCGCAGGGACTGCCGAGAGTTCCGCCGACGCAAAATCCCGCTCCACAATGCCGTACTTGTCATGCAACAACTTCATAATCGCCAACTTAACACTGCCTTGTTCTTTTTCATTACTGTCGTCAATGACGTACGGCTTTGAGCCTACTAAAATATTAAGCTCCTCACCCTTAATAAGCTCTTTTGAGGGGCGTTTATACTGCGCGTCGGACAAATGCGGAAGTAAATCCGTAACCGTGAAAACGGGGTCGCTGTCGTCCTCACCGATACAAACTTGTACTACACTGCCGTCCGCTTTGACAACTACGCCGTGCAACGCCAACGGCACTGCGGGCCACTGATATTTCTTGAGTCCGCCGTAATAGTGTGTCTTGAAGAACGCCATGCCGCCGTCCTCAAACAGCGGATTCGCCTTGAGGTCGATTCGCGGCGAGTCAATATGCGATGCGATAATGCTCACGCCGTTGTCTAACGGCTCACTGCCGATAACGGCAAGCGTGACCGCTTTACCGCGATTGTTGACGTAGATTTTATCACCCGCCGTGTACTTCTTGTCGGGGGCGTACGCCGTGAACCCTGCCCCCTCCGCGCGGGTAATCACCTGTGCGGTAACAGCGCGTTCAGTCTTGCCGCCGTCTAAAAACGCCTTATAGTCCTCACAGAACGACTCGGCGGCGGCGATTTCATCCGCAGTCGCCGTCTTGAACGTGCTTTTTTTATCGTACAGCAACGCTTTTTCTAATTCTTTGATTTGTGTGTTTTTATTCGCCATTGTTATTCTCCTTCAGTTTCGTTTTCAGTAATTGAAATAGTTTCGGTGTCAGTATCGGTAGTGGGTTCCCAATCGGTGTCATAATGTCTGGGTTGTAAACGCTGAACAAATCCAACATGAGCTACAGGTGACCAATCAGTAATTAGGTTGTCATCTAAATATAAGCACTTTAATTTTGTAAGCGAAGCGAGCGCAGTTATATCAACGACAGGATTACTTTCTAAAGATAACCACTCTAAATCCGTGAGTTCGCCGAGCGGCGTTATATCGGTGATTGAATTATTAGACCTCTTGCGAAATTAAATGCGAGGGGATTTGCGAAGGCAATTTTTCGTCAGACAAGGCGAAAAACGCAGAAATGCTTTGTGCATTTCGAGTATTTTCAACGCAGTATGGCGGAAAATTGACCGCAAAGACACCGCATTTTAATTTC
>WRJN01000112.1 GCA_009778605.1 Oscillospiraceae bacterium | reverse complement strand
CGACTTGGCTGTTCGCGCGCATTTTCGCGGCGGCGGCTTTGATTCGTGCAAACTCGTCCTTGTCATAGTCTCGCGGCAAGTTCAACCACCCGAGAAAGTCATTCCCTGCACCCGTCCCCATGTGCAATGCTTTGTGCGCGACTTCGCAAAGCGGCGCAATGTTGGACAGCTCGTCCTCTCGTACAAAACCTTTCAAAAACGCTGAGTTAATCTTTACTGCCATAGTTTTTTACTCCATTCATTGTAAAACATTCCTTATACTTATTATACCACCTCTTACGCAGTTGTCAACCCCATTGACAAAAAAATTCTGTAAATCATTGACAAATGAAATATATTGTGATATACTGATAAATATATCAGAAAATGTGCGGAGGTGAATCATTATGACAATTAACAACATGACTGCGGCGTACCTATCGGGCAAACCCATTACAATGCCTTGGGGGAATCTAACCTCAACCGCCACTACGCAAAAGCCGTCAGCTTCCGCCCCGATGAACTTGGGGTTTAGATGGCGCAATGCGGTTAATCCTGCATTCACCAACGAAGACATCCGCAATGCAGGGCTTGCTCTACAAAGTACGTTGCAATCGCTTCAGCCTAATCGTTCGGTTGCACAATTTCAAGGAGTGACCGATAACGACAGCGTTGCCACTGCGAACGTGAACAGTTCGTCGGCACTGACGACTTCGTTACGTGCTTTGTCAACTCGCCCCATTGAGATTGAAGTGAGCCAAACAGCACTTTCACAAGCGAACGCGGGCTCTGCCTTGGACGCAGGTGACGTATTCGGGCAAGGTGCGTTCAGTTTTGCAATCGAATCAGGCGGAAAAACGCATAACTTTCAAATCAACGTAGGTGCAGACGCAACTAACGAATCTGTTCAACGGCAAATGGCGGAGGCGATTAACAGCCGAAAAATAGGAATCACCGCTTCAGTGAGTACCGTTGCCGCAACAGGCACAACCGCGAAAACAAGTGCGTTGACGCTGACGGGCAATGCCACAGGCACGAATGCGGCGTTCGCGGTGAGCGACACGTCAGGCGGTCTTGCGGCGGCTATGGGTATCGACAATGCTACGCGGCAGTCGCAAAATGCTGTGTATCGCGTAGACGGTTCGTCCGAGAGAACGAGTCAGTCTAACAATATCTTTTTAGCGGCGGGGGTGAGTGCGAATCTGCAAGGCGCAGGTACGGCACGGATTTCCATTGAGGGTGACACTCGTGCAGCAGTTTCGTCGGTGACCAACTTTGTTGACACGCTCAATCGTGCGTTGAAGAGCGCGAGCGAGGCAGGCGGCGGCGGTTCTCAACGGTTTATCGCGGATATTAAGGCTATGAACAGGAATTTCGGCTCAACTTTAGCGAGAGTGGGCATAGGGCTTTCCGCTAACGGCGAAATGTCAATTCGTAATATGGCGACGTTGCAAAAAGCGGCACAGGACGGTAGTTTGGAGAGGCTTTTCTCTGACCGAAACGGTGGTTTCGGGGCAAGAATCGCGAAAATCGCGAACGATGCCGCAAGAACGGGATTATATGCCGACTCGCCGCCTTTATACGGTTTTGACGGCGGTCAAGTAGTTTTCCCGACTATGGTGAACATGGGCTGGCTGTTTGACTTCAAAACTTGATTTTGGAATCGTAAAAAACTGCACTTCTTCTATTAAGAAGTGCAGTTTTCGTATTTGATATAGTAGACCTGTCCTTACTTACCGCCGCGGTAGTAGGGGTCAAGCGGGCTGCTTAACTTCACCAAGAATCGCAGAAGTGCCAACGCGTCAGCCATTTTGGGGTCGCCTGCGCCCGGGTTAGTGATGTTCGCCGCCGCGCGTGAGTTTGCGTCAGTTCCGATAGGCGATGACAGCTTGACTAAGAACCGCAGAATCGCTAACGCGTCCGCCATTTGCGGCGCGTCCGATGAACCGTTCGTCACACGCCCGAATCCGTACTTACCGCCGACTGTGTAGTTGATGTTCGGGTCAAGGGGCTTGCACACACAGGGGTTCTTGCCGCAGTCTTTGCAGTTGGGTTCTAAGCCATAGCACACGCAGGGGTATTTGCCGCATGCTTCACAGTTGGGTTCTAAGGCAGAAGCGCAATCACAGGAGTAGTAACCGCAGTTTTCACAGATTAAATCAGGCTTGCACACACAGGGGTTCTTGCCGCAGTCTTTGCAGGTGGTGACATCGGGCTTGCACACACAGGGGTTTTTACCTTTTTTAGCTTTAAAACAGATGCCGCAAATAAGTTCAATTTCTCCACTTACGTTGATAATGCCCCACAACTCTTCGCCTTTTTTTATGCCAAACAAATAGTCTGATGCTGTACCCAATAATTGATACGCGTCATACTCAAAAGGAAGTACAATTTCGCCACTTGCGTTGACAGCACCCCACAATCCGCCTTTTTCCGCTCGTATCAAGGCGGAGTCGATTATTATTCTGTCATACTCAAAAGGAAGTACAATCTCAAGGTCTTTGTTGATAAGACCATACAATCCGTCTTTTTTTACAGTTGCCAAGGAGGGTTCGTACTGAAAGTAGGATATATCTATCCTTTCGTCATACTTGGCAGGAAGTACAATTTCGCCGCTTATGTTTATAAGACCCCACAATCCGTCTTTAAGTACCTCCGCTAAGTAGGGTTCTTCCCTAAGTTGGAAGGCGTACAATAGGTCATACTCAACAGGAAGTACAACTTCGCCGTCCACATTAACAAGACCGTACAACCCGTCGTCTTTAGACTGTACTTCGGCTAAATCATCAGTCACCCAATACACACTGAAATACTCGTCCATCCAGCTATCCGCAACTGCAGTCAACGGAACGAGTGACACGCACATCGTCAGTGCTAACAAGAGGGCAGTTAGTTTACCCCCCCCCTATCGCCATTTTTTACCAAAAAGTTTCCTCATTTTTCTTTCCCCCTAAAAAAATTTTAATAACATTGTACCACATTTGTCATTTCTTGTCAAGGGTTTTTTGAAAATATTTCTTGATGTTCACTGCTTGCATCAAATATGAACGTATAGAGTGCCGTCACGTATTCGCGTGATTCGGGGGATATATTCTCGCAAAGCCGCTGTATGACTGCGTTCTCGCGCGATTTATCACGAATGGGCAACGCGTTCACTTTCTTATAAGCACCTATTTCCTTGGAAATGTTCATTCTCTCCAAAAAAAGGCGTAGTATTTCATTGTCGATTGCGTCGATTTGTTTTCGTAGGCTATCTATATTCATACGCTTTTTCTTGGTCGTCCTCTCTTCCTGATTGGCGGTTCTTGTAATACCTTATCCTTGTCAATCACGACTGCTTCAATCGCCTCAATCGGCGGCACTGCTTGATTAGCGAGTTCACGCACTCCTTGCACCAAAGCCACCTCTAACACTTCCTCAATCCGTTCGACAGGCACGAACCGTATCGCCGCACGAACAGCCTCATCAACCTCGGATAAATCCGGCTCGTTCTCCTTAGGAATCAGAACTGTCTTGACTCCTGCCTTATACGCCGCCATAGACTTCTCTTTCAACCCGCCTATAGCAAGAACTTTTCCGTGCAGCGTAATTTCGCCTGTCATGGCAACATCGCGGCGAATCGCAATACCTGTCAGTGCTGACACAATCGCAGTCACCATGGCAACTCCCGCCGAAGGTCCGTTCTTGGGAACCGCCCCCTCGGGCGCGTGAATGTGCAGGTCTTTGTCTTTATGAAACGTCTTGTTATCGGCAAAATCGGCGTATTTTTCGGCGAATGCGCGCACAAGGCTTACCGCGATTTTGCTTGACTCGGTCATGACTTCACCTAACGAGCCTGTAATCTCGATTTTACCCGTGCCCTCTAAAACAACCGTCTCAAGCGGCATAAGCACACCGCCCACCGACGTCCACGCCAATCCGTTGACAACGCCTACTTCGTGCGCCGCCGAAATCTGTTCAGGCAAGTATCTTTTCACGCCGAGGTAGTCGGGAAGATTAAGCGAATTAAATTTCACCACTTTAGCGGTGTCAATATCGCCGCCTTGTACAATTTCTTTAGCGGCTTTTCGGCATAATGCCGCGATTTTTCGCTCAAGTTTGCGAACACCCGCTTCTTTGGTGTAAGCGTCGATGAGCGTGTATAATCCCTGTTTGTCGATTTTCACTTTAGAGGCAGTCAGCCCATGTTTTTTTAATTGTTTAGGGACTAAATGTTTTTTGGCAATGTTATACTTCTCCACGCGCGTATAACTGCTTAACTCAATGACTTCCATTCGGTCAAGCAATGGCGCGGGAATCGCATCAGTATTGTTAGCGGTGGTGACGAACAGAACACGGCTCAAATCAAGGGGAATCTCCAAGAAATGGTCAACAAATGCGGTATTTTGTTCGCTGTCAAGAACTTCGAGCATCGCTGACGCAGGGTCGCCCTTGCAGTCATTGCTCATTTTGTCGATTTCGTCAAGCAGAATCACAGGGTTCATAGACTTCGCCTGTTTAATCGCCGTAGCGATTCGCCCGGGCATTGCTCCGATGTAAGTCTTTCTGTGTCCGCGAATTTCCGCTTCATCACGTACGCCGCCGAGGGAAATACGCTCGAATCTGCGCCCGAGTGCTTTCGCAATAGACTTGCCCACTGATGTTTTACCCACACCCGGCGGGCCCGCCAAACAAATAATCTGCCCCTTGACGTCGGGTTTAAGTGCGCGGACGGCAAACAGCTCCAAAATTCGCTCTTTGACATCTTTTAGTCCGTAATGGTCGTTATTTAGTTGCTTTTCCGCTTT
>WRJN01000111.1 GCA_009778605.1 Oscillospiraceae bacterium | reverse complement strand
CAGTCAATCGTGCCGTCCGCCAATCCCTCAATCACCGCCTCTACGTCTGCAGCCTCACGCAACGGCGGATTCATGCGATAATCTGCATCGCGCTTGTCCAATTCTTCACAAGTCAGCGTAAAATGATGCGGTGCCGCCTCACAGGTGACTGCCGCGCCGTAATTCTTGGCGTTTCGTATATACTCCACCGCTTCTTTGGTCGAAACGTGAGCAATGTGTATGGGGAAAAATGTGGATTCGGCAATCCCAACGTCCCGCTCAATCGCTATATTCTCGCTCTCGCGCGTATCGCGAATGCTCAAATCCTCCGAATGGGAAATCAGCCGCAACACCGCATTAGACGCGTTAATCACCGCATTAGACATGAGGAAGGAGTTCATGACAGGCATTCCGTCGTCCGAGACGGCGACAGCACCTGCACGTTTCAACGCGCGAAAGTCCGTCTGCTCCTTACCCTGTAACCCTTTAGTAATAGCCGCGCAGGGGTGTACTTTCACTTTACACGTTTTCGCACGCGCAATAATGTCACGGACAAGCTCGGGCGTGTCAATCACGGGCGACGTGTTGGGCATACACACCACCGACGTTACGCCGCCTGCCGCCGCCGCATTCGTCCCCGAAACGAGGTCTTCTTTGTGCGTCTGACCGGGGTCGCGCAGATGAACGTGCATATCGCACACGCCGGGTAGGATTATAAAACCACCACAGTCGATGACTTCGCAATCTGTAATGTTCATATCTGTGCCAATTTTGGAAATAACCCCGTCACGAATTAAAACATCACAAACTTCATCACGATTCGTTACGCTGTCAACAACGCGCCCGCCCTTTAGCAGTATTGTCATTTTCTCACTCCGATTTATATATTAGCCCGCATACGCGCCATTTTATGTACAATCACAACCCAAAACCGCCGTCAACGCCCAAAATCTGCCCGGTCACGAACTCTGCGCCCGCTAAATACAACGACGCGACCGCCACGTCTTTAGCTGTCCCGAGACGTCCGAGAGGCGTATTCTCCTTCAGGCTGTCCATCACGTCAGCCGACAAGCTATTGTTCATACCGCCGCCAATCACGCCCGGTGCGATACAATTCACCCGAACCCCCGACGGGCCATACTCCTTAGCTAACGCCTTTGTGAAGCCGATTAACCCCGCTTTCGCAGTGGAGTAATGCACCTCACACGATGCGCCGTTCACTCCCCAAACAGACGAAATGTTAATGATACAGCCGCTTTTTTTAGACACCATGGAGGGCAAAACTGCCTGCGAAAAGTAAAACGAACCGGTCAAGTGAACGTCCATCATTTTGTACCAATCAAGCTCAGTAATATCAGCGAACATTTTAACCTGAGCGATTCCAGCGTTGTTAATAAGCAAGTCACAATCATGCTTAGCGGCGATTTTTTTCGCCACGTTGATGTCCGTAATATCACAACGATACGACTTGGCGTTGTACAATTGCTCTAACTCCGTCGCTTTGTTCTTATTGTGGTGATATGTGAACACCACGTCGTACCGCTTAGAAATAATCTCGACCATAGCCTGCCCGATTGTACCCGTGCCGCCCGTAATAATGGCGGTTTTACGCTTTGGCGTAGTAGACATTGCTGATGCCCCCCATATTATTAGGTAACCTCCGAAAACCTCGGTGCATTTTTCGCCGTGCAGACTTTTTCGTGCTTAATTGAGTGTCAAGCAGCCTGCCGACTGGCAGAGCCAGCCGCACTGCTGCTCTTCTTCTGCTTTTGCACAAAAAACGCAGGCAATACTTTGTGTATTAACGAGTATTTTTGTGAAAAATGACGGATAAAGCCTGTGCCGCGAAAATGCGGCGAAGTTTTTTGGAGGTTGCCATTAGTTGACGAACACTCGCTCATCTTGTATTTGAATGTTCACTACGGTAATTGTGGGTTCAGTTTCGCTATCTGCGCTGCTATACCCCTCCACAATCATTGTTGCCACTGCGTTCTCAACTTCGTCACGAATTACACGTCGAATGTCCCGCCCGCCATACTTCTTGCCAAACGCTTTCCGCGCGATATACGCGCAAACGTCGTCAGAAATGTTCAGTTCGATTTCTTTCTCTTTGAGCGGTTCGCGCATTTCCTCTAACATCAACCGCGCAATTGCCGCGTAATTCTCCAAGTCAAGCGGCTTGAACACGACCACCTCGTCCACACGGCTCATGAACTCGGGGCGCAGGAAATCTTTTAACGCTTTCATGGCTTTTTCGGTGGAAATATCCCCATCGGTCTTGTCAAACCCCACACCGGTGGACTTATCGGTTGAACCCGCGTTACTCGTCATAGCAATCACCGTGTTCTCGAATGACACTGTGCGTCCGTGCGCGTCATTGACTTTACCCTCGTCCAAAATCTGCAACAGGACGTTCATGACATCGGGGTGAGCTTTCTCTATTTCGTCAAACAATACCACCGAATAAGGTTTGCGGCGGACTTTTTCGGTAAGTTGCCCCGCCTCGTCATACCCCACATACCCCGGCGGTGAGCCGATAATGCGCGATACACTGTGTTTCTCCATAAACTCGGACATATCAATACGAATCAGCGGCTCAACGGAGTCAAACATCTCGTTCGCCAAAACCTTGACTAACTCGGTTTTGCCCACACCCGTCGGACCAACAAAGATGAACGATGCAGGGCGTTTACGCGCCGATAACCGCACTCGTGAACGCCGAATTGCCGCCGCCACAAGCTCACACGCTTCACGCTGTCCGATAACTTTTTGCTTGAGCGAGTCTTCTAAGTTGACAATCTTGTGGAACTCCGTTTCGAGGATTTTTGCCACAGGAATGCCCGTCCACAACTCAATTACCGTGGAAATATCATTCTCAGTAATTTCGAGTTTGGACACAATTGGTTCAAGTTTGTCAATTTGTTCTTGATTACGTGCAATCATTGTTTTCAATTCTGCGATTTTTTCGTAGTCAATTATATCGCTTTGCGACATAATATCGCTCTCCTGTTTATCTAACCCCAAGTTTTCTGCTTTGAGTTTCTCGTAAAGATTAAGGTCATTATTGCGGATACTCGCGCAAGCAGCCGACTCATCAAGCAAATCAATCGCTTTATCGGGCAGAAAGCGGTCGGAGATGTACCGCTCAGACAGAATCGCGCAGGAACGCAACATCGCGTCCGAAATCTTGATTTTATGGTGTGCCTCGTAGTATTCTTTGATTCCTTTCAACAGCTCAATCGTTTCGTCCAACGACGGCTCGTCAACAGTCACAGGCTGGAATCGGCGTTCCAATGCGCCGTCACGCTCGATATACTTACGATACTCGGCAAACGTCGTCGCGCCGATGACCTGCATTTCCCCGCGCGAAAGTGCGGGCTTGAACATATTCGCGGCGTTCATTGTCCCGTCAGAATCTCCTGTACCCACGAGATTATGCACTTCATCAATGAATATAATTACGTTGCCGTCGTTGCGAATTTCCTCCACGAGTGACTTCACGCGGCTCTCAAACTGTCCGCGGAACTGTGTTCCTGCAATCAGCACGGTCAAATCAAGCAGGTAGGTTTCCTTCTTTTGCAGGCGGAACGGCACGTCCCCCTCTACGATTTTCTTGGCGATTCCCTCGGCAATGGCGGTTTTACCCACGCCCGGCTCCCCAATTAAACATGGATTGTTCTTGGTGCGGCGCGCCAAAATCTGCATAACGCGGTTAATTTCTTTTTCCCTGCCGATTACGCGGTCAAGCTCGCCTTTCTTAGCTTTTGTGGTGACGTTCGTGCAGAAAGTATCTAAAAACTTCCGCTTAGGCGTATCTTTCTTTTTGATTTTCTTCTCTTTAGGTGGCTTTTCTTTACTTTGCGACGAACCCGACGCGCTCGAAGACGACGACAACGACGCTAACGGAGAGCCGCTCCCGAAACTGTCATTGAACAGATTCTGCAGGAACTGCGGCATTGTATTCGCGCCACCCGGCTTGAAGAAGTCAATGGCGTCGGAATCGTCGGAGTCGTCATCAAATAAATCACCGTCACCAAAAATGGCTTTGTAGCTTTCCTCAATGTCGTCCTCCGAAATACCCATTTGCTTCATATACTCGCCCACTTGCGGTATGCCAAGCTCGTTTGCACAAACAATGCACAAACCCTCGTTATGTTTTTCGTTGCCTTGCATAGTCGTGATAAAAACGACCGCCATTCTCTTTCTGCACCTATTACATTTCATAATCACTAAAGTCCTTTCAGGTCATCAAAATCTCAAGAACCATAAATCGTATACGTATTTGAACGCGTACGTTTTGTCAATCGTCATGGAGTTAATAAAAATGATATTATCCCCCGTAAGCGTGACAATCATACGCACGGCAATGGCTACCATGAAAATGATTACAACTGCCAAAATCAACCCGATAACTCCGCCGAGAAGCGTATTTGTCTTACCTATAACCGTTAATCGGTCAACCAAGTCCATATGATTGCTGATTGCCGAAATCAACACGCCCATCAACGCAAAAATGACGGAAAAAATCAACAATCTAAAGGGCATAACCATTAGCGGGCGAACCATGTTGGCGTCAATCACCTCTGCTAAATCGTTCGCGTCGTTAGTCATGATGTACAGCAACATTTTTGCCACCAAATCCACCGAACCCTCCGACGCTTTAGTCACGCCCGGTACCATATCGCTCAAGTTAGCCGTGAGCGTTTGGTGCCTCTCCCCTGCCCTGTCCGCCATTCGGTAAGACACCGTGCGCGCTAATATAATATCCTCAATGCTGTTGGAAGCGCGTTCAGCCGCCGTTATGTCAATGAACCCCACATCGACTTCAATGAAGTCATACATAGCGTCAAGCCCGAAACACTTCAAATTGCCCTCGGCGATTCCCGTGTCTTCCAAACCGACGTTTT
>WRJN01000110.1 GCA_009778605.1 Oscillospiraceae bacterium | reverse complement strand
CCTTTGCGATATATTTTTCGCCATACTGCGTTGAAAATTTCTTAATTATAAGCGTATATTCGCGAATTTTTCGCCTTGTATAACACAAAATTTATCTGCGAATAAAACGCAAATGTCAAGCGGAATTGCTATATTATCGACAAGGAGGTGTAACATTGAAGAACTTCTACCGTGACGGCGGGCTTGTCCTTGCTATAACGGCTCTTGTAGCAGTAACAGTTCTGCTTTCGGTTGTGTTGTATCTTCAAGATACCGCAGGGTTTTGGGTATTTACACCGTTTGTCGTGCTTACTTGCGGCTTCGCTGTCGGTAAGTTGATTTTAGTCACACACAAGTCGTTCGGATACCTCACCATCATCAAAAACGAAACCAACTTAGCCGATTCAACCGCGCTGTATCACTCACCCATGGCAATCGCCATAGTTGACAGCAATATGCGCTTGGTGTGGTTCAATCAAGTATTCACGCGTGAGTTCAAACCTGTCGCCGAATTCGGTACGCCGCTGACCGCGATTACCAACGCCGGTATGGATTTGCTCATCAATGCTAACAACGGCGACGGTACGCAAATTAACTACGGCGGCAAATACTACCGCGTCAATGCTGCTCCGCCCAAAGAAGCGGTGATGAGCGAGATTTTCGTGGTGCATTTTGAAGACATCACCAAAGAAGTCGTGCTGGAATTGGAGAAAAAGCTGTCACAACCCGTCGTCATGATTATCATGATTGACTCGTACGACGAAATATTCTCGGGGGACTCCGAGAGCATGACCGCCTCGGTAATGGTACAGGTTGACAAACTTTTAGAGGATTATATCAAAACTACGTCAGGCGTTATGCGTAAAACATCGCGTGACCGCTTTTGGGCAGTCGTGGAGGAACGGCACGTTCAGCAGTTGGTGGAAAGCAAAGTCAAACTGTTGGACAAGGCGCGCGAAATCACCGTCACCGACAGAATCTGTGTCACTTTGTCTATAGGAATCGGCAAAACGGGTAAAGATATGTCCGAGAGCGAGCTGTTCGCGCGGCAAGCTCTCGAAATGGCGCTCGGACGGGGCGGCGACCAAGCCGCCGTCAAAACCAAGTCGGGTTTTGAATTCTACGGCGGATTCTCCAAAGGCGTCGAACGGCACACAAAAGTAAAAGCACGGATTATTGCAAATTCGCTGTTAGATTTAGCAGGGAATGCCGACATTATTTATATAATGGGGCACAAGTTCAGCGATTTGGACAGTATAGGCTCAGCAGTGGGGTTAGGGTATGGGCTACGCAACCTCGGAATGTCGGCATACGTGGTGATTGACAAGGCATCGTCGCTCGGCACGAACCTGATTGCTAAAATTGAAGATATAGACTCTGCCGACGCTCCGCTGTTCATAACGCCTGATAAAGCTAAAGACGCATGGACGGACGAATCGCTCTTAGTCATCGTTGACACGCACAACAAGAAACTTCTCGAAGACGCGGACTTGTACGATATGGCGAAGAAAATCGTTGTCATTGACCATCACCGAAAAATGGTTGATTTCATCGAGAACGCCAAAATATTCCACCACGAAGTCACAGCATCGTCAACATCGGAAATGGTGGCGGAACTGTTGCAATATTTCGGACAAGCAGGGATTATTAACGGCGTTCAGGCGGAGGCTCTGCTCAGCGGAATTATTCTTGACACCAAAAACTTTACGCTTAAAACGGGCGTTCGCACGTTTGAAGCGGCGGCGTTCCTGCGTAAACTCGGCGCGGATACGGTCAGCGTAAAATCGCTGTTCACGGGAACAATCGAGAACTATCGCCAAAAAGCAGCACTCGTGGCGAATGCTGCGGTGTATCGCAAATGTGCCATTGCTTGCTCGGAAACAATTGGGGATATTCGTATTATCGCACCGCAAGCCGCTGACGAATTGTTGGATATTGACGGAGTTGACGCGTCGTTCTTGGTGTACCGAACCTCTCAAAACGAAGTCAACCTGAGCGCGCGCTCGGTGGGTAATATAAACGTGCAGGTGATTATGGAAAAGCTCGGCGGAGGCGGGCACCAGACTATGGCAGGCTCGCAGATGAAAGACGTTAGCGTAGGGTTAGCGGAACGTAAACTGCGCGAAGCGATTGACGAATATTTTGATTAAGAGTCTTTAGTATGCTCAAAAAATCCGCTCCGTGAGAGAGCGGATTTTTTTGTATAGCAGTTTGACTTTTTGTGTGCTGTAGATTGGCGAACAGATTTTTTGCAATACAAGGCGAATTTTGTGCGAATATACGCTTATATTTAAGCAAAATTCAACGCTGTATTGCGAAAAATCAGTCGTCAAGATATAGTATACAAAATGTCAATCTGCTATATAATTACGCAGATTCTGTGCTGTCAGGAGAGAACAAGCCTAAAGCCTCGTCAACAGTAGGCGGAGGAGGTTCCGAAGTCACAGTCGGAGGCGATTCTGTTGACGCAGTTAGCGGCGGTTCCGAAGTCACAGTCGGTGGCGATTCCGAAGTCGCAGTCGGCGGCTGTTCCGACGTCGCAATCGACGGCGGTTCAGGAGTCACAGTCGGCGATGTTTCCGTAAATGTGCCTGTTGCCGCGTCATATTCGGGCAGTTCCGTAGTGAACCCGGTAGGCTGTCCTTTCGCGAATACCGAATCGGTGACTTCCGACTTGTCAATATTGTTGATGAGCGAATGCACGTCTAACTTTTCCGCGCCGAGTATGCTGCCAACATCGTTCATACTGCTGAACTCATGTGAACGCTGCGCCATAATGCTGTCGAACGAGTGAATGGTTGCGGAATCGTCAACCACTTCTTCCCCTTTATCAGAGACGCTCTCGCCACCGCAAGGCAACTCCGATTCTTCAGGAACACAGCGTTCCTCTTCAGGCTTGTAATACTCGTTAAACCGCGCAAGTGCTTGCTTAAACGTAAAGTCCTCCCCTGCGAATTTGAGCCAGTAGCGGTCGCCGGGCATTATGCCGTGCGTACGCCTGATAATCTCGTAAGGGTTATAGTCCGATACGCCAAACCGCTCCAACTCGGCTTGTGCAAAGGGCGACTTGTCCGAGAACACGCGGCTCGAGAACAAGAAATAGATGTCGTTAAGCGTAAGCGGGCGCGATGTGCTGGTGAGGATTTTCTTGTCTGCCGACGCGCTGAAACTATAATCAACCTGCTCATTTTCGTGAACTTTGTACGCCGCAAGGCGCGCATTGCCGTGCATAAGCTCAAATTCTATGGGTAACGATAACTCAAAAGGCTCTGTGTCTACTACGTTGTAAGTAAATGACTTAATAATTTTCATATGAGCTTATTCTCCCTGATTCTCTTAAAAATAATAGCTTAGAATAGCATACCACAGACATAGTCTGTTTTGCCCGACTATAGCTGTCCGAATTACGAAACTGCTTCTCGGGGTCACAATGCTCAGTATACCATAGTTTACTGTTTTTTTCAATAGTTATATCGAAAATTTATGTTTATGTCACTTATGACGAAAAACGCCTCATAATTTTGTGCAATATGACGAAACTAACGTCGTGTGAAACACTTGAAAAAGTCGTTCGAATATGGTACAATAATATGATATGTTCGTATTAGTTGTAGGCGGAAAGGTATGGATTGAAAATGTTACCAAATAATGAGAAAATAAATGAATATTCGGCGATTTGCAAAGAGAATCTCGCCATTGAGCCGTCGCTTTTCGGCAAGTATGAGGTCAAACGCGGATTGCGTGATGTCAGCGGGAAAGGCGTGTTAGCGGGTCTGACGACGATTGCCGAAATAAAGTCATACATCATTGACGACGGTGAAATGGTACCCTGTGAGGGTAAGTTGTACTATCAAGGCTACGACATAGAAGAAATCGTCAAGGGGTTTGAGTCGCAAAACCGAATGGGGTTTGAGGAATCGACGTTTCTGCTTTTGTTCGGGAAATTGCCTACTATGAACGAATTGACGGAGTTCCGTAACCAGTTGGTGACTTATCGCGAACTCCCCACCAGTTTCGTGCGGGACGTGATTCTTAAAGCCCCCAGCCGCGATATGATGAATTCATTGGCAAGGAGCGTTTTGACCTTATATTCATACGATGAGAAAGCGGAAGACGTTTCAATCGAAAACGTCATGCGCCAGTCGCTTCAGATGATTTCGAGATTCCCAAGACTTTCGATTTACGGGTATCAGGCATACAAGCATTATCATGAAGACCGGAGCCTTTTCATTCACGCGCCTTTGCCGGAGCTTTCCACACATTTGTTAATAAACTTAACACCGTCTATTCCCATGTCAACACCGGGGAAATCCATATCCGCCTCGCCCGGCTTTTGCCCCGCTTTTATTTTTGCGAGAGCGCCGATATAGGTCTTGTAGATATTGCCCAGCGCTTCAAAATAGCCCTCCGGATGGCCTCCCGGAATCCGGGAATAGCCTTGAGCGTGGGGATAAAAAGCCTCCCTGCCCCGGGACCAGTTCTCTTTGGGCTGCCCCATCTTAAAGACTTCGATGTAGTTGGGGATTTCCTGCGACCATTGAATCGTGCCTTTTGAGCCGAAAATCCGCACCCGCAGGGCGTTGTCGTAGCCCACCGCGATCTGGCTTGACCAGTACATCCCTTTTGCGCCGCCCTTTCCGGACGAACCTTCGTACTCAACCATGATGCTGGCGTTGTCGTCCAAAACCCGGCCTTCCACAAATTTATCCAGCCTTGCGCAGAGGGATTTGATCTTAAGGCCCGTTGTGTAGGCAACCATGTTCTCGACGTGGGAGCCGATATCCCCCACACAGTTGGACTTGCCTGATATATTCGGGTCCGTCCGCCATTTTGCCTGCTTCGCGTCCCCTTTTTCAATCGGGGTGGCCAGCCATTCCTGGGGATACTCGGCGTTTACAAAGCGAATTT
>WRJN01000109.1 GCA_009778605.1 Oscillospiraceae bacterium | reverse complement strand
GAAAGCGTAAAGTCTGTTGTATTATTGTATCCGTACCCATTGATCCACGCCTTACCCGGAGACACGAATACTTGCATGCCTCCGCCCGGAGTAACTTGCAATTGATTTCCTACAGGAAAAACACCGTTAGTCATAATAAAACCGAAATAGTTTGCCCAGTCACCCGCGCCATACTTTCGGTCACCATTCACCGACGGAAACGGAAAAGAAAATTCAGCCATTCAAAATCCACCTCTCTTGTCAAGCAGAAGTCGGCATACGAGATGTCAATCAAGTACACGGTGTCGGCAGATGCCGTGTTGATGTCGGATAAGGTAATCATACCCACCAACATTGCAAAAGAAAGGAACATCGAAATAATTTTGCGTTTCTTCATGATAAACCCCCTTATAATTAAACGGCAACGAATTATTGTATCTTGTAAGTATCTTGTAAAATTTGCGTAAAAAATATACTTACTACAAGTATAACAAAAAAATGTTGACGTGTCAACATTTTTTTATATATTCTTATGATTTATTTTAAGAATCAACGCAACTGCGAATAAATCCCGAGAACAGCGGGTGCGGGCGGTTGGGTCTGCTCTTGAATTCGGGGTGAAACTGCACGCCTGCGTAGAACCGACAGTCGGGCAGCTCGATTGCTTCGACTAAGTTTCCGTCAGCCGTTTCGCCGCAAATCACAAGCCCTTTCGCGCTTAACTCTTCGCGGTAGCTGTTGTTGAACTCAAGCATATGTCTGTGTCGTTCGTCCACGCTGTCACAGCCGTATAACGTGTGCAACATTGTACCGCTCTTGAGCTTGCAGGTGTACGCGCCGCGCCGGAACGTGTTACCCTCTAAGCCCATCTTGTCTGCCACAACGTCAATCACTTTATGTTTCGCCGAAACGTCAACTTCGCAGGAGTTGGCGTTTTCTAATCCGCAGACGTTTCGCGCAAACTCAATCACTGACACCTGCATTCCCAAACAGATTCCGAGCAACGGAACGTCTTTCTCGCGCGCGTAGCGGCAGGCGGTGACGATTCCTTCAACGCCGCCCACTCCGAACCCGTCGGGGACGATTATACCCGCGAACTTCTCAAGGCTTGAGGTGACGTTGGCGTCGTTTAACGTCTCACTGTCTATGAGCTGTGCATTTACTTTAACACCAGCCTCAATCCCTGCGTGAATGAGTGCTTCAATAATGGAGATGTATGCGTCGCGCAATTTGTAATACTTGCCGACAATGGCTATGTTTACTTGTTTCTCAAGGGTTTTTGCGTTAGTGACCATACGCTGCCATTCATCTAAGTCGGGCGATGGTGTATTGAGGCTCAGCTCACGGCACACCACGTTGTCTAATCCGTTATCGTGCAACATGAGCGGCACTTCATACAGCGACTTAATGGAGCGATTCTCGATTACGCAGTCAGGCTTGACATTGCAAAAAAGCGCGATTTTTTCTTTAATTCCGTCGTCAATCGCCTCGTCGGAACGTGTTACGATAATATCGGGCGCAATACCCACAATCCGCAATTCCTTAACCGAGTGTTGCGTAGGTTTGGACTTATGCTCACCCGTGCTTTTCATGTACGGTACGAGGGTGACGTGTATGAACAGACAGTTCTCCCTGCCTTTCTCGATTGAGATTTGGCGAATAGTCTCCAAGAACGGCTGGCTCTCAATATCGCCCACCGTACCGCCGATTTCAACAATCAAAACGTCAACGGGCTTGCCTTCTTTAGCCGTTGTCCCCGAGATGATGAATTTTTTAATCACCGACGTGACGTGCGGAATAATCTGCACCGTCGCGCCGAAGTACGCGCCGTCGCGCTCATTGTTGAGGACTTTGGAATAGACTTTCCCCGAAGTCAAGCTACTGAATTTAGACAGGTTTTCGTCGATAAACCGTTCATAATGCCCCAAATCCAAATCAGTCTCCGTGCCGTCGTCGGTGACGAACACCTCGCCGTGCTGGAGCGGATTCATCATACCGGGGTCTATGTTCATGTAGGGGTCTAACTTCTGCGCCAAAACTTTCAGCCCGCGCTGTTTGAGCAATCGCCCGAGTGATGCGGCGGTGATTCCTTTGCCCAATCCCGAACAAACCCCGCCCGTTACAAAAATGTACTTTGTCATTATTTTAACCATGCCTTTCGACTTTTTCTGCGACAATACAGTATAACACATATTTTAGGGCTTGTCAAGACATAATAAACAATAAACGGAGGAAACAATCATGAACCACGATAATCAAGACAACTTGCGCGATTCGCTGTCGCAAGAGGAAATCACGATTTTACGCAAATCAATGCCCGGTGTAGCGCATGAGGCAGTTGCCACAGCATATATGGGGCGAATCCCATCATTCGGGAAAAATCGCTCCTCCAAAAAACAAAAGCGGCGGTTACCATAACCGCCGCTTTCTTTAGTTAGATACCAAATAGGCTCTTACTCTTCGCTTAGACCGCCTAATGACACACCCGAAATGATGTTTTTGGATAACAACAGATAAAATACCAAAAGCGGAATCGCCGTCAGGCTCAATCCAAGGAAGATTGCGCCTGTTTCGATGTGGTGTCGGCTACCCGAGAGCAAGCTCACATATACGGGGATTGTGCGCCATTCCCCCGACAACACGACCATGGGCATGAAAAGGTTGTTCCACGAACCCACTACCGCGAAAATCGCCATAACGGCAACACCGGGCTTGAGTATAGGGAAAGCTACGCGGTGGAAAATTCCCACTTCTGAATACCCGTCGATTCTGGCGGCTTCAATCATTTCCATTCGCAGTACCGATTTCATGTATTGCCGCAGGAAGAACACAGTCGGCGGGGCAACCCCCGCAGGGATAATCAACCCCAAAAACGACTTCCACTCCTCCGTCCAGCCGATTGTGTTCAACAAGCCGTAGAACGCGACGATGGACGTTTGCGCCGGTATCATCATGAACAAGAGGACGAATACAAATAAAATATCGCGCCCCTTGAACGTGTAGACAGTGAATCCGTACGCAGTCAGTGCGGAAATGTAGACGTTTATACCCATCGCACACACTGCAATGATGAGTGAGTTTACGAATGCGCGCTGAATACTCAATCCCGCCGCGTCAGCCTCTTTCAAAAATTCAAAGTTAGATTTGAGGTAGGTACTCGGCACGAAATTAGCTAAAAAGTTAGTTTCGCCTTGGTTGAGCTCGTACGCAGACTTTGTCGTGTTCACGAACATAATCACAAACGGTATGACGCAGATAACAGTCAAAACCACGCACAGCGCATGTGCGGCAATTGAACGAGTAACCGTGCCTGCCTTTTGAAACGTGTCTTTATGTTGAACTATATGCTCCACCGAGTCAAGCGTTGCCGCGAGTGCGCGGTCTGTAGCCGTGGTCTTGTCTTGCTTGGCGAACTTCTTCATCTGCGCTTCGTATTCGGCGTCTAACTGCTTGCGATATTCTGAGCGTGTGTCCCCTTCGCTTGCCTGTTCTTGCTCTTCAACAAGATTACCCTCGGAGTCATACTGCTCGAGGTATTTTTCATGCTCTTTTTGGTGTTCAGGTGTCATAATGTGTCACCCCCAGTTTACGCATTTTAATGCGATTATCTTCGTCTTTCTTAAACTGTCTTTGCATACGGTTTTCTCTCCTGTCAGATGAGCTTTGCATCATCAAGTAAACCACCAAACTTAAAACAGCAGTCATCAAGAACAACACGACGGCAATCGCGGAGGACAGCCCGATGTTTTGCGATGTCCCAAACGCGATTTGTTGTATGCTTGTCATAATCGTGCGCGTTGCGTCGGGGTTTAAGCCGCCGCCCACACCCGAACTCATCAGTTGGGGTATGTCAAACATTTGTAAGCCGCCGACCAAACTTTGGATTAGCGTGAACAGCAAGACAGGGCGAATGGACGGAATCGTGATTTTGGCAAAAATCTGTCCGCGGTTCGCGCCGTCAATCGTCGCCGCTTCAATGCGGGATTTATCGACGCTTATCATTGCGGCAATCAGCACAACCATCGTGTTACCGAACCACAACCAAAAGTTGATGAACGCGATGACGCTTCGGGTGAACCATACGCCGGTAATGGGCATTGTCGCGTTTTCGACGTACCCCGTTTGAACTGCGATTTGATGTATGATTCCGCCGTTAGACACCATTGCGATGAATAACGCGGCAATCGTTGCGGCAGTCATGATGTTAGGCATATAAAACAATACCTTGAACAGCCCTTGACCGCGCACGCGCGTGCGTATATCGGTGAATAACGCCGCCAACAACAACGCCAACGCGATTTGCGGAATGAACCCCATAAGCCACAACAACGGCGTGTTTATGAAAGATTTACGCAACAGCTCAGTGCCGAATACGCCGCTTTCCATGTTCGCCATTGCATACATATCACCGTTATCGTCACGATGTATATAATACTTCTTTTCGTCAAACGACTGCATGACGTATTCGTTCCCAGTGTCTTCGCAAATCATGATTTCACGCGGCTTAGACGAGCCGCTGATTATGACTAAGCTCTCGTCCCCCTCCACAGGCGTGATTTCGATTTTGAACTCCTCGTTCTTATAGAAGTTTTCGATTCCCACAAAGTTGACTTCGGCGTCCGTGGCGTTAGAAAACGTCAGTTTGTCGGTGAACGAATAATGAAATGTAGACAACAGCGGATACGCAGAAAAAATGCAAAACAAGATGAAAAACGGGGCAATGAAAATATATCCCCAGAAATTCTTGTTTACCCGAAATTTTCCCATAACAGACTCCTTACCAATAGACCTCTTGCGAAATTAAAATGCGGTGTCTTTGCGGTCAATTTTCCGCCAGACTGCGTTGAAAATACTCGAAATGCACAAAGCATTTCTGCGTTTTTCGCCTTGTCTGACGAAAAATTGCCTT
>WRJN01000108.1 GCA_009778605.1 Oscillospiraceae bacterium | reverse complement strand
CTTGATGTGTGGGTTAGTGGCGGGAATATCCGCTTATTTTTTCAGCGCGTATCGCGCAAAAATGCTGTACCGACGTCTGCTCAAGGCAGACCCCGCATTGTGTGAGGAAATCACTTTCGTGGTGTGTGAAGAAGGGTTCATCGCCGCCGAAAGCGCGCTGTTTGACTTCACCGACATTATCCACTGGTACAAAGCAGCGTATTTCATGGAAACCAACCATATGTATATAGTCTTCACGGAAGATAAAAGAGCCGTGTTCTGGTTGCCTAAACGGTTGTTCCCCAAAGAAGTTCATCAGGAAATAGGGGACTTTATCGCAGACCGATTGCTTCAAAAACCCGTCAAACTGAAAGTCAATCGCGCGCCTGCGCCTCCGCAAACCGAAAAAGCGGCTAAACCCGAAAAAGTCAAGAAAGTTAAGGCGAAAGCCTAAGGAGTTGTTATATGAGTCCATATGTTGCGATTACAACGATGAACGTAGGCGGCAGAGAGTTCATTTTAGCTGAAGTGGCGCGAGGCATGAGCAAGCTCGGTACCTACAGGCACACCACCACGTCCGGCACATCTACCGATGTTTTCTTTATCGAAGATGAGCCGATTATCAACCTGTTCAACCCCTATATCGTCAGCGACTCGACGGAAAAAATCGTGCATCAAATCGGCGCGCCCGAGAAAACCGCCGCGCCTGCTATGGCGCGTTTCGCCGCCGCAATCGACAACTACTATGTGTATGAGCAAGGGTTGGCGCGCTCGGTACAGCCTGTACTTGAGTTGTTGTGCCCCGGGCTGTATGTCGTGCATGAGTCGGAAGTTCACCCCTCTGACGGTGACGGGCGATTCTTTTGGACGGCGTACGCTGCGCCTCGGGAGTTGCTCGGAACGGCGGAGAAAAACTCCATTATAGGTCACGCTAACTACACACCGGGATTCCTTTTACCTACGCGCCATTCGGCGGATTTCAGAATGCCTAAAATGTTACATTATGAGGAAGCACTTCAAAAAGGCAGACAACTCGCGGGCATTTCGTATCACGTTGCGGGTATGTTTTCGGCACTGTTAGAGGGTCATCATGCGGCGACTGCCGCACTCAACAATGACGCGCCGTTCAAGTGTTTGATGATTGAGCCGCTCAACGGAATCCTGTATAACGATACCGACGGAATAGAGGGGTTGGGCAAGGCTACGGGAAAAGTACCTACAAAGCGCGAACACGACAATGAGCATATTATAGCGTTGACGTGCCCGTTCGTCAACATTCCGTTAGAGGAGCTGCCCGACGAATCGTTAGAGCGGTTCTTAATAGCGCGAAAAAGCGTTAAACCGTCGACTTTTTCGATTATTCGCCCTAAAATGGGCAAGTTCACACATACTATTTCTAAGAGAGCATTCCCTGTCGCGATTTACGATAAAGTGAGGCAACTCCCCAACCACACTATGGTTGCTGAGGCGGCGTCGATTGACTATCTGTCCGAAGAACAGCTTGAGGCGTTGTCCCAAGGCGAAGTCAAATACGCGGACGAATATATCATCTCGTCTAATCTTCATACGAGTATCAGCGCGGCGTGCGGGTATTTGCAAGTGGTGGATTTCAGGCGGTTTATGGAGTTTTCAATCGGGATTCTCAAAAACGAAAAGTTAGCGTTAGTACACAAGTTTGTAGCCGAACGGTTGTACGACATTATCCACCCCGAAGTGTACGCGTTCTTTAAGGCGTGTATCAAGGAGTCCATGCTCAAGGCAGTTCGGGCGGGGCGTCCCATGGACGAGATGGACGAGGTTCGTACGGACGTGATTTTCGCAGTCGCCATGAAGTACATGAAAAACTGGGAAGAGCATATGGATAAGCGCAAAATCGCCGAAAACAGTTACGATAAACAACGCAACAGGCAGAATCAGAACAAACAAAAAATCAAAACGGGGCAGGGCATTGCCACGCTTGAGGCGGCGGCTAAGGGGTTCGGGCTGAAACAGACTGTGTGAGAGCATAAACAAGGGCGGATTTCGCAATCCGCCCTTTTGTGTATCGCTCTTGTTTACCCGATTACCGCTTGCGTGTCTTTAGCAATCATAAGCTCTTCATTAGTCGGGACAATCCAGACTTCCGTTTTGCTGCCCTCTTTGGTGAGTTTCGCAAACGTCGCGCGGGTGTCGGGGGCGGCATTTTTAGCAACGTCAAAGTCAATGCCGAGGAACTCCATGTCAAGGCAAGCGTCACGGCGAATATCGGCGGCGTTCTCGCCGATTCCGCCGGTGAAGATTACCGCGTCAAGCCCGCCCATAGCAGCAGCATACGCGCCTATGTTTTTCTTGATTCCGTAACGCAGAATCGCAGTTGCTAAAATTGCGCGTTCATTACCCGCCATTGCCGCGTCCCCTACTTCGCGGTTGTCGGAGGATACGCCGCTCACACCGAGTAGCCCCGATTTCTTGTTCATGTAGCTATCGATTTCGTCGGGTGAGAGATTAAGTTTCTTTTGCAAGTATGCGACAACGGAGGGGTCAAGCGCGCCGCAACGCGTCCCCATGAGCAGCCCATCAAGGGGGGTGAACCCCATTGTCGTGTCGATTGATTTACCGTTACAGACTGCGGCAATGGACGAGCCGTTGCCCAAATGACAGGACACGATTTTCATTTCGGACAACTTGCGCCCTGTGCGTTCCGCCAACTCGGCACAGACGAATCGGTGAGACGAACCGTGGAACCCATACTTGCGAATGCCGTATTTCTCGTAACATTCATAGGGCAAGCCGTATGTGAACGCAAAACTCGGGATTGTTTGGTGGAACGCCGTGTCAAATACGCCCGCCTGCGGTACGTTGGCAGGGATTACTTTGAGGCAGGAGCGTATAGCAAGCGCATTTGCGGGATTGTGCAACGGAGCGAACTCCTTCAAGTCCTCGATTGTTTTAATGACTTCTTCGGTGAGCAACACCGTCTTGCTGTAGACTTCGCCGCCGTGTACGACGCGATGCCCCACTGCGTTGATTTCGTCCATGCTGCCGATAACTGCGGCGGTTCCCGTAGTCAGCGCGGCGACTACCCTCTCGAACGCCTCGGTATGTGTGGGAAAGTCACAGGTTTCGTCAACCTTGCGCTTGTCTGATGTAGTGTGGGTGAAATGCCCGTCAATCCCGATTCGTTCACACAATCCTTTGGCGATTGCGGTTTCGGTGTTCATATCAATGAGTTGGTATTTGAGGGACGAACTCCCTGCGTTAATCACGAGTATATTCATAGCATAGCTCCTTATAAATTTATCATACAAGTATATCACATTTTTTTCTAAAAATCAAGCATATTTGAAAAATTTTGGAGAATGTAAAAGGTTCGGCTTTGCCGAATCTGCGGAGGGTGACAAAAAGCGGCTGAAAGTCGCTGTCGCCCGGAGTTAAAGGAGGTTTTCAATGAAAACAGCGGCGATTATAGCGGAGTATAATCCGTTTCACAACGGTCACAAGCATCATATTGAGCAAACACGCGCACTTACAGGTGCGACTCACGTTGTTGTCGCGATGAGCGGCAACTTCACGCAACGCGGCGACGTCGCGATTATCGACAAGTACGCGCGCGCGCAAGCGGCATTGCTCAACGGCGCAGACTTAGTTGCGGAGATTCCCGCCGCGTTCGTGCTGTCCAGTGCGGAGCAGTTCGCGACAGGGGCGGTGACTTTGCTTAACGCACTCGGCTGTGTTGACGTGTTGAGTTTCGGGAGCGAATGCGGCGATGCGAAACTATTGGAAGAAGCGGCGGGCGCGGTGCATTACGCAACCCAAACGGACGAATTCTACGGCGCGATGCGTCGCGGAAAGTCCTACCCTGCGGCGTTGCAGTCAGCAGTAGAAGCGTATTACACCGACGACGTGGTTGACGTGTTAGCGCACCCCAACAACACGTTGGCAGTGGAGTACATCAAGGCGATTAACGAGAGCGGCTCGTCCATGAAACCGTTCACGATTCCGCGAAAAGACGCGGAACACGACCAAATCAAACAGGATTACACGGATATAGTCAGTGCGTCGCAGTTGCGCGCGTTACTGCTTGAGGGTAAAGTCACCGATTCATTGACGCCTATGAACTTAGACGACGTTCATGATTTTGCGGACGTTCGGCGGCTCGAAACGGCGATTCTTGCGAAACTGCGTACCATGTCCCCCAAAGACATCAAAAAAGCCCCGGGCATTACCGGGGGATTAGAGAACCGCATATTCAGAGCGGCGCGCGGCGCGCGTACATTGCCGGAGCTGTATTTCTTAGCCAAGACAAAGCGGTACACGCTTGCGCGGATTCGCCGCGCCGTGATGTGTTGTTTCCTCGGGATTACCCTGAGCGACGTCAAACTCGGTGTGCAGTATGTGCGGATTCTCGGCATGAACGAACGCGGGCGCGAACTTCTCGGAGAATGCAAGAGCTGTCCGCTGCCCATCGATACGTCGTTAGCCGCGCTCATGAAAAAGAGCGATAAAGCGGCACATCAAGCGCGATTGGAAGACCGCTGTACAAACGTATACGGGTTGGCGTTCGAGAAACCGCGCCTGTGCGGGCGAGATTTCACCGAAAAACCGATTATGAACGTATAAGAACGTGTACCAATAGCCGTTCTTATACGTACGAACCGTATTTCATGGTCACGACACTCTATCCAACGGACTGCTTAACTTCACCAAAAAACGCAGAATCGCCAACGCATCTGCCATTTTCGGGTCTCCATTACCCGGAGCAGTGATGTTTGCCGCCGCACGCGCGTTTAGGTCACTGGTGATTGGCGATGACAACTTGACTAAGAATCGTAGAATCGCTAATGCATCTGCCATTTGTGGAACCGTACCGCTGTTGGTGACTCTCCCGAATCCGTACTTTCCGCCGAGATAGCCGCAGTCAGGGCAGTTGCGGCAAAGTTTATCCAAG
>WRJN01000107.1 GCA_009778605.1 Oscillospiraceae bacterium | reverse complement strand
CATTTTCAGAATAATCCGCACGCACAAATCAAGTTGGTTCGTTGTACTCGCGGCAGAATCATGGATTTTTTTGTGGATTTACGTAAAAACTCCTCCAACTATAAAAAGTGGGGAAACATTGAGTTGAGCGAAGAGAACCGCAAGCAAGTTTGGATTCCGCACGGATTCGGGCATGGATTTGTGACACTCACCGACAATTGCGAAGTGCTGTACAAAGTTGATGAGTTCTACTTCCCTGAACATGACCGCAGCATCGCGTGGAATGACCCCGAACTCGCTATAGAGTGGGGAATCGGTACCCCGATTATTTCCGATAAAGACAAGAATGCGCCTTTGTTGAAGGATAGCGACGTTAATTTTTGAACATTAGTGTAATGCCGTCTCTTATGTCGTTAGATGAAATGCCTGTTTATCTCATGGAAGAGATGCACGAGAGTATTCGGTCGGCGGTTTCTTTTGGGTTGGTGTTTGATGGGGAGGTTGTGACTTGGGGTTGATGATATGTCCTTGGGGAAATGAACGCTTTTATTTAATGGGATTTAAGTTTTGCTTATTTGACGAAACTGTAAAACTCGTTTAGCGTTTTTACATTGTGGTCAAGAACTGCATTATATACATCCTTGCTTGTATATTGCCCATATCCGTATTGCCACTTGTTAATTAGCCCTTCTTTTATTGATGTAATCGTTTCTATCAAATCTGGATTTTTCTTTATTTTATCGCTAATTTTAGTACAATATTGCTCCGCTTTCAAAATAGTTTCTTCGTCAAAAAACCATAAATCAACATTCCATAGTTCTCCTGTAATCATTGTTTCAAAGCCATGAAACCACACGACTTTTCCCTCTTGGTTGGTTTCTTGTTTAGCCTCATACCATATTGGCTTGAATGTTTCAATTACAAAATGACTTAATTCGTATAGTTTCTCTATTGACATATATGTGTTCACAATGTCAATGTCTAAATCATTCCAAGCCATAATATCCATGCGATAACTACCAATGATATGGGGTTCGCCGTATTCCCTCAATTTGTTCAACAAACCCATTTTATGCAGAAATATATCTGCTTGCTTTTTTATATTTTCGCTTTTATTCACTTTTCCACCTGTTCATTATATAAAATCTACGAATTTCAATTCAACTGTTTATCGTAAAAGTCAATTTTTTCATTTTGATAATCTATACACTTTCGTATAGTCGCAATTGCGAGTTTCAATCACCTTAAATCCCGCCTGTTCAAAATATGCAGTTAGATTTAACTTCAAAAAATCTCTAAAACCTCTCGGTTCAATCAACTTGATTAAAGCAAAAAGGAATTTCTGACGTAAACTAACAGGCTGTTCCCATTCGATTACGATTATATTCCCGTTATCGTTCAACAGCCGTTTGGATTCGCTTAATATCACCTTTCGCATACTTTCGCTCACTTCATGTAAGATGAGCGATACTATAATGACATCGAACGACTGCGGGGGAAATCCCGAATAACGCACATCGGCAACAATCGTTTCAATGTTTGAAATATTATGTTGGCTGAATTTGGTCTTTGCAGTATCAAGCATTTTCGCAGAAGAGTCAAGTGCGGTTACCTTTGCTTGCTTTTTATTCTGTGCGATTAAAACACTGTTACTGCACGTTCCCGCACATATGTCAAGCACACGAATCGGTTTATCGGGAATCATATTCAACATCGCTGTCCGTGGACTGTGTTCTTTCCGCTTGAAATAAACAGTGTCTAACAAATCATAGAAATTCGATATAACTTCATAGTTAGGCATTCGCTTACCGCCTTCGTTTGCTACTTGGATACTGCATTTAATTATACCACACTTTACGGTTGTTACTATATGACCCTTAGAACGTGCACCAATAGCCTGACCGCGAACGGCTATTGGTACACGTTCTTATACATTTTACAGTTTTTTCAGAGTTGTCTTAGAGCCTGTTTAGTATCTCACACGTTCGCGCCTGAGTCGGCTTTGACTACGCCTTTGGAGTCAATCAGCCGTATTCGCTGAACCTGAACATCAGGCACCACCGCATACTTCAAGACAATACTCTTGTTATCGCTCATACCGCGCATGGTGAACGAAACACCATCGCGCAAAATGATTGCAGGCAGTCTGCGCGGTTGAGACGTTTCGCTCATCACAATTCGCAAACCCTTAACGGAGAGCGTATCCCCCGATACGTTGGTGATTTTCACGATGTCAACACCGCCTACTCGCAGGACTTCTATTCGTAAGTCATACTTTTCGACAGGCTCTTTGTCCTTATCCTTGTCTTTGTCTGCGTCAACAGGCTGAACGAATTTTGACAACAAGCGAATATAAGTCAACTGATACGCGCCCATAGGCTCGGAAATTTCCCACGTATTGATGGGCCACGTATGGTCGGTATCAACGTACATCTTCGCAGGCGGCCCACCCGCCATTGCACGGATTTTATTGCCCAGCTCGGTGATTTCGTCCCTCACCGATTGCGGATTTCCGTACACGCCGAGGTTGCCCGGGAACACGCCGTCTACGTTGAACCCTGCGTTCGCACCACCCGGCAAATACCCCGGAGGAGGTCCCGCGTCCGAGACTCCGTTGCGGTTCCACTTGGAGTACCAGTTGTGATAAATCGTAGTCATGCTACGCGACGCGCCGTAATCGTTCATGTTGGTAAGATAGACTGTGTTGAGAGGGTTTACACCGTGAATATAACGCAAATAATCCTCAGCGGCGTCGGCATACTCAATCGACTTTGCAGGGTCAATGTCCAACTCTGCGAAATACCAAAACGTCGAGCCTGTGTTTCCCTTGTGCTGATTAGAGCCCCACGGATACTGCTCTAAGTAAGAACGGTAGCCGTCTGTGCCGATTTTGCTTGCGAAATTGGGCTGAATCCCTTTGGATAATTGTGCGCGTACGTTCGCGGCAATCGCGGGGTCAGCGTCAGCTAATCGCAAGTAGTTCAGATACATGGTATGATTCTCAAATCGGTACATATCCATGTGCCCCCACGCATACAGCGGGAGCGACTTGTAGGCGTCGTTCTGCTCAAAAGGCGTGAGATACTTCTTTTCGCCCGTCAACTCGTTGAGGTAGAACCCTGCCTGCATTTTTGCGACTAATCGCGGGCTGATGTTGTACTGTCCGTCAGGGTCAGGGTCTTGATTTCCTGCGCCCAACCCATTTGAGTTGTTGTCGCCTGTGTTATTCTTAAAATACACTGCGGGGTTACGGTCTGCCCACTCATACGCTTTGAGTGCCGCAGTACGCAGGCGCGCGGCATAAGCGGCGTCGAACTCCTCAAACACAATCGCGCCGAGTGCGTAGGCTTTCGCCGCGCTGATTGTCGCAATGGTGTTAGGCGGGCCGTAACGTGAGGGAGAATTGTCTGTAGAAGGCGGTGAATTCCCTGACGCTGCGTAGCCTACTATGCTCAATACCGACCCGTCAAAATCGGTCACATTGGTGGGGTATCCGGGAATACCCAACGTACTGTAGTTCACGCTGTTATCGTTTTGGAGCCGTAGGAGGAAGTCCATACCCCAGCGCGCCTCGTCAAGAATATCAGGGACGCCGTTGCCCGATTCGGGGATATTCCAGTTATCGCCGAAAGCCTCGGGGCGTTCACGATAAATGCTGAGCATATTCTCCACGTAGTCGGACGTCCAAGCCGTGTATTTGTTATAGTCGCCCGCATCGAACCAACCGCCGTGCAGGTCACGCCCTAACGCCGCATTATCGGGTGCGGAGTATAACCGACAGTCTTTATCCTGCTGATGGCTTGCCGAATCCGTCCAGCGTGAGTCGGCATACGGAGCTGCTTTGGCGAACCCTGAACGCTGATAAAAGAACATACGCCCCGCGTGTTTCAGGACTTCGTTGTAAACGTCGTCGGCTATGCTGAACGTAAACGAGCGCGCGTTGCGTTGTTCGTCCAAGACATAGTATCGCCCCGGCTGGGTTACTGACGAGAAGTCAAACCACCAGATTTCGTCGCCCGAAGCCGCGTCAAGGTCGAACTTATGCGTGGGCGCGCCCTTGAACACGCTTTCGCCTGTTTCGGCATTGACTATGCTGTAGCTGTTGCCGGGTGTGAATGACAGAGCACTGTCAGGCCCCTGCTTAGGGTTGCGAATTACGGCGGTTTTGCTTGAATCGGGACGGTAGCCGAACTGGTCAATAACAATAAAGTCGGTAGCGTCCGCGTTTGGCGGTTCAGCCGCCGCGCCGCTGATGAGCAACGCCGCCATAGCGACTGCGAGAAGGATTGATACGAGTCGTTTCATAAGTATACCCCCTGTTAAATTATCGTTCGGTATATATTTACAGTATATCACAGATTTTCCCGATTGTCAATAAGAATAAAATATATGTTAATCTTGACAAAAGCGCGGACAAATGCTATGATTATACAGTGTAGTAGCTGTCTTTACAATGTATCGCGAACGCGCGGCGTACGACAGGTGCGATTACCGCAACCATAGCGAGTTTGATTAAATCGCCGAGTATAAACGGCGCGACCCACCCCGCGAACGCCACCTGTACACTCGGCGCGAACCCGCGAAGTAACGGATACGCGATTCCGCCCACGGTGAACAGCGCGATTCCCCCCGAAAGCAACCCTACGGACAACCGCACACGCGAACGCCAATCGCCGCGTGAGTCTTTCCCCGCAATCGCGCCGACAATCGCCGCGTAGAGCGGAAACGCGAGCAAGAATCCGCCTGTAGGTCCTGCAATGATGCCCACGCCGCCTGTGAATCCTTGAAACACCGGAACGGCTAATGCCCCGAGTAGCACGTATACCGACATGGCGACTGCGCCGCGTTTCGCGCCTAATACCGCCCCCGTCAGCGGTACGGCGAACGTCTGCATCGTCAGCGGCACGACCGCCAACGGCACGGTAAT
>WRJN01000106.1 GCA_009778605.1 Oscillospiraceae bacterium | reverse complement strand
AATGAACGCGCCTGTCGCCCCCGCGCAGGAGCCGTTCATGCGCTGTTCAAGTCCGCCCGTGAAGTAAGTAATCTTCGCGTCCTCACCGCCGAGTTCAATCGCCACGTCGGTTTGCGGAATCAGCTCTTCTACGGCAATCGCGCCGGCGGTGACTTCCTGCACAAAAGGAATGTCAAGCCATTTCGCGGCGTTAATCCCCCCCGAGCCTGTAACGTGTACATTCACCTTTGTTTCCTTGCTTTTTTTGAGCGAATCCACACATTCGTTCAACACTTCCGCAAGGGTCTTTTTTATGTCGGAATAGTGCCGCTGATACTTTTGGTAAACGATTTTGTTCTTCTCGTCCAAGACTGCGATTTTCACCGTGGTTGAACCCACGTCAAGTCCTATATTTTTCATGGTTATATGAATTACTCCCTACTTAATTATTTCTAACAATTCCCGTTCCACTTCGGCTGAACCGTCATAACAAATGAGATACGCCCAATCGCCCTGTGTACCGACTATGGACTGCTCCGCGTTGATTGCGCCTTGCGGATAAAAAGCGTCGTCTTTGAGCGTTGACTGATGTTCAAGTAATGCGGCTTTCACCGCGCCCACTTTACCCTCACGCGCTTCCACGATGATAAGCTGTATAAAATGATTTGAAATGACTTCCACCATGACTACATAGCTGACAGCGTCTTCTATGTTTACGCCATAGTCGGCGTAGTCATTGCCTGTAACCGAGAACAGCTCCTCTGCAGGGCGCATAGGCGCGCCTTCCGTGAGAATCTCCGTTTCCTCAAGCGCGTTATACGCGGCTTGTGCGGCGGTGATTTCAGGCTTCACGCCCGGGGTGCCGCCGGTAGTCGGTTCGGCTTTCACGGTTATGGACGGGTCGAGCATGGTGGGCGTTTCGACTTTATTGTTATTACAGCTTGTCATAACAAACGACGCCGCGAGTAACACCGCCGCGAATGACAGACACAGCGATTCTTTTACACGTTTCATGTTTAATAATCCTCACTTTATAAAGTTAGTTTTCACTCGTGTTACCGCTTCGGGAACAGGTAAATTCGCCGATTCCTTCATCTTGAGTAGGTACGCCATATTCCGCCCGATGACTTGCATTTGCTGAACGCCTTCTTCATCTGCCGCCGCCTGACTGCCGCTTATTCCGTGAATCGCGCTCCAGTACATGGTCGGTGTAATCAGCATTTCGGCGAACTCGAAATATTGGTTGAGCGTCTGCAAAGCCGCAGTCCCCCCTGCGCGGCGCATAGCGACTACCCCGGCGGCGGGTTTGAATCGAAACAGCCCTGTTCCTGAATAAAACAGCCTGTCAAGAAACGCTTTGACTGTGCCGTTGATTCCTGCATAGTACACAGGCGAACCTACGACTAACCCGTCACACGCGTGGATTTTTTCGGCGACTTCGTCCAACCCGTCCGACAGCACACACTTGTGCGTTTTCGCACAACCTCCGCACGCTTTGCACCCGCTGATGTTCAAATGCCCGACTTGTATCGTTTCACTGTCCACGCCGTTTTGCGCTAACGAATCGGCAATCACGCTCAGCGCGAATGCCGTTGTGCTGTCCCCTGACGGCGGTTTAGGGCTTCCGTTTACTAATGCTACTTTCATTATTATTGCCTCCTACAAATGATAAACTCAGAGCTTGTGTTCATAGCCTGAGCGAGTGGAATTTTGTAGCGAATTTTTTGTCAGACAAGGCGAAATTTCGCAGTAGGCTTTGTGCCTTTCAAAAAATTTCAACGAAGTATGGCGGAAAATTCGTCAAAATACCGCCGTGAACGGCTATGAACACAAGCTCTCAAACGATACGTACCTACACATCATACCACATAAAAAGCGATTAGTCAAGAGAAAATATAATCATTATACACCGGTTGCAACCTCCTGTCGAGGATTGCCGAATGAATGGTTTTCACGTCGCGTTCGTCGTATATGCTGAACTGCGGGTCACCTTTTTGTTCGTCATCGTGTCCCCCAACGGTGACTTTTACGCCCGACGAAATCTTGTTGGCGACTAATCCAATGACGTTATCGCGAAACCCCGCGCGCTCCCGCGTGGAAATGTTGATTGAAGCGAACGGCAGAAACACCCGATAAGCGAGCAAAACTTGTAGAAGTTCACTTTCAGATACAGCGTTAGCGATTAACTCCGACGCGCTCTTGTTATGCGCGGCGCGTATTCGAGGAACCGAAAACGATATTTCCGCATGAGGGTACTTGCGCTGTAATTTGCAAGCGTGAACGCCCGCCGCGAACGCGTCTTTGCGAAAATTCCCCAATCCGAGTAACGCCCCGAAACTCACGCCGCGCATTCCGCCAAGGATTGCGCGTTCCTGCCCTGCGAACCTATACGCAAAGTCAGATTTCGGGCTGTTGTGCGGGTGACAAGCGGAGTACAGCGTACGGTCATAAGTCTCCTGATATATGCTCACAAAGTCCGCGCCGCGCTCATGCAAATAGGCATATTCGTCCACATTAAGAGGGTACACCTCCAACCCGATTGTGCGGAAATGTTTCCGCGCCGCCTCTACTGCTTCGCCTATGTACGCCACGCCTGATTTCTCGCGCGATTCCCCTGTCAGCAGTAGAATTTCCTCCAACCCCGTATTGGCAATTGCGCGTAATTCGCGCTCAATTTCGTCAAGCGTCAGCTTGCCGCGTTTAATGTCGTTGCCGCAGTTGAATCCGCAGTAGGTACAATAATTATCGCAGTAATTGGATATGTACAGCGGCGTGTACAGAGTCACCGAGTTGCCGAAATACCGTCGAGTGTCCGCTTGTGCGCGCCGCGCGATTGTTTCGAGCAACGGCAGTGCGGCAGGTGACAGCAACGCGCCGAAGTCCTGCACGTCAAGAGCGTCTTTGCTTAACGCGGCATGAACGTCGCGCGCCGTGAACGCGTCATAATCATACGCGGCTGTGTGTTGTAATACGTTTTCTTGTAATTCCACTTAGTCCTCCAAAAAACCTGTCAACGGGCTGGACGCTTCCGCCTCATGCTCAAGCACTCTGCCAAGCCCTGCCAAATACGCATTGCGCCCCGCCTCAATCGCCGATTTGAACGCCGCCGCCATTAAACCGACATCACGCGCAGTCGCCACTGCGGTATTCGCCATGACCGCCGCCACACCCATTTCCATAGCCTCACACGCTTGTGACGGTCTGCCTATTCCCGCGTCAACGATGATGGGCAACGGAATTTCTTCCACGAGGATTTTCACGAAATCCCGCGTGAGCAACCCTTTGTTACTGCCAATGGGCGCGCCGAGCGGCATGACCGCCGCCGCCCCTGCGTCCGCCATACGCCGCGCCGCAACCAAGTCCGGATACATATATGGCAGGACGATGAACCCCTCTTTTGCGAGAATCTCAGTGGCTTTGATTGTTTCGGCATTGTCGGGGAGTAAATACTTAGTGTCGTTTATAACTTCTATTTTTACGAAATCTCCACACCCGAGTTCACGCGCAAGCCGCGCAATCCTGACTGCCTCGTCCGCCGTCCGCGCGCCCGACGTGTTAGGCAGGAGTGTAATCCCCTCGGGCATATAGTCTAAGATGTTGTCTGTGCCGCTGTTGGCGCGCCGTAAAGCCAACGTAGCCATTTCGACGCCGCCTCTGTCAATAACGGTTTTAGTCATTTCAAGCGAAAACTTCCCCGAACCGAGAATGAATCGCGAAGTGAATTCTTTGCCACCTATTGTTAATATATCTTTCATTTTGTTCATGTTATTCTCACTCATGCTCTTTCAACATTTTAGCACAATCAATCAAACATCGACGCATAATGTCCTCCGGCGTGACTCGCTCTCCGTTTTGCTTAGCTACATCTTGATAAATTTCATAATCTTCATGCCGTATATCTACGGTTACTTTTCTGTTGAGTTGAGTGTAAAAAGGGTTCTTTACGCCTTTTTTGAGTTCTTCAACTGTAAAACTTTCTTTCATAGTTCAACCCTCCCATAATAATAATCAATTTCGATTTTAGTTGCGCGCCTTGCTGAGATGATTCGTATAACATCATCATCTTTGCCGCGATAACAGTGACAAACCGAAAGTTCGCGAAAATTTCTGTCTTCACCTATTATATGAAACCGCTCCTCATCCGTAGAATGTGATTCATCAAAGAGATAAACAGCATTTTCGTCATCGAATACCGTTTCTGCTTCCTCGAATGTAACGCGATGCTTCATAATGTTGGCTCTGTTCTTTTTAGGGTCCCACTCAAACTTTCTTTTCGTCATATTCTTTCCTCTCCCAACAGCAACCGCAACGCCATGTTCGCTTGATGACCCGCGCAGATGGTCACGCGCGGTGCCATAAACCCGACTGCGCCGTGTTGCGAGGGCTCCGAATCGCCGCACACGTATAAGTTCGCCAACTTGCGCGCAGTCTTGATTTGGTTAGCGTCGCCCACGCCGTACATTCCGGAGGCGGCAATGACACGGTGTTCGCCCGACTGTAACAGCGCGTTGACAAGCGCGGCTTTACACTCGGGGGCGTCCAACGCCTCACACACAATGCCGTACCCTGCAAAAATGCTTGCCGCATTATCGGCGGTGATTATTTCCGTGAGCGTTCGCACCTCAATATGCGGGTTAATCTGCGTGAGCTGTGCTTTAAGCGCGTCGGTCTTGTACTGCCCGATGTGGGAGTGGCTGTAGTGCTGGCGATTGAGGTTGCCGGGCTCAACTTTGTCATAGTCAACAATCAGGAGCTTGCCAACGCCCGACCGAGCAAGCATAACGGCAATGTTGGAACCCAAACCGCCCGCGCCGCCAATACCCACCGCGCCGCGTGTGAGCTTGTCCTGAACGTCGGGAAGGTTTCGTTCATATTGTGCGATTTTTGTGAACATTCACCCGCCACCCACAAAGCTGACGATTTCGAGCTTGTCGTTGTCGGCAAGCGGCTCTGCATCGAACGACGCGCGCGCTATGACGTTTCCGTTTTTTTCGACGGCAACGCGATTCTTGT
>WRJN01000105.1 GCA_009778605.1 Oscillospiraceae bacterium | reverse complement strand
GTTGCTGTTTACTAATTTATCAAGTAGAACAAGTTTTCCACCTTCACAGCAATATCAAGATGGGAAAATACTCTCTAATGTACTATATACACACGAACATGGCATTGTTTAACGAGATAAAAATAATCCATCGTTTTTATAGTTTTGAAACGATGTATTTGTTGTAAGGTGTAATAAAATCGTTTTTTGTGCTTTCCACATTTCTTTATATTTTTTATCTCATATATGAAAATTATCGCTCATTGTTATAGCGATAATTTAAAACCTTATACTTGAACACTTGTCATAAAAATTCTTGTTTTTTCGATAATCCCTATCGTAGCAAAGCTTTCGTGTACAGCGTTGACGGCGTACCGTACGAATCAATCGCCGCCTACAACATCTTCCTTTTTTCCAACTATAAAAAGCATATCGGTAAGAGTGTGAAAATCATGTATGACCCTGTAAATCCTAACAAAATCTCAGTGATACGTTGGCGTACACTTAGGTTAGTTTATACGTTCATAGCATTCGTGTTGACGATTATTTTCATGGCAGGCTGGGTAATCTTCGGATAAATGTCTATTAGACCTCTTGTTAAATTAAAATGCGGTGTCTTTTAGGTCAATTTTTTGCCACTATAGTCGGTTAATTCTTTCCAATTATATCAAATATTTGATAATGATTCAAGGCTTTTCAGTAAAGTTTTTGAGTTCTTTAAGTTCCCTCTTCAAATCACGACGAATGCTCTTCTGCCAGAAATACTCGCCCAAGAACGTCATTCTTGCTGAAAAACTCCGCGCGCTGTCAGAGCTGAACAGCGCGCGGAACAACTGCTTGCGTGAATATACAATTGCGCTTGCGGTGATAAGTTCTTGCTGTAACTCGGCAGGCGTCATATTCATAGGATAATGCACTACATGACCTGTATATTTCTCCCAATTCGTATGTATGAGCTTATTTTTGCTTTGTTCATATACAGGAGTTCCGGGAACAAAGTACATTGACTGAATCACGGGTTCTACAATGTTGTTCTCTAAAATGAACGCCGCAAGCCGCGTACCTATGCCCTTTGTGTGATTATCCGCGCCGAGGATAAACAGCCCGCGCGTACGCAGACCGTGACGTTGTGTGTTGTGAATTGCCTTGATGATGTCCTCACGCGTAGATTTCTTATGATACAATTCAAAACTTTCGTCGTCGATAAACTCAATCCCGAACGCCACTTCAACAAACCCCGCCTTTTTCAACAAAACGAGCATTTCATCATCTAATCCGACTTCATAGCGTGCCTGAATGGTGTAGTTATACTTGATTCCGCTGTCGATTATTGCGTTCAAAACCTCAATCGCCCATTTGCGGTTGGCGAAAAAGTTATCGTCGGTAATCCACAGTATACGCATGACGCGCTTGAATAACCGCTCTTCAAAAAACGCAACACCCTGTCGTATATCCTCCACGACGTTTTCAGGCGAACGAGTCCGCACTTTGCGCCCGAAATGCTTAACAAGCGCGCAATAGTCGCAATCGTGAGGACAACCGCGCGACGCGTGAACCTGCGCCCAAATAGTGTTATGTCCCGCCATTTTCTTGAAATTATACATCAAGTAACGATTTGGAATCGTATCAATGTTATGCGGCGGAATGCGGTCGCCTGTGTAAATTAACGCGTTGTTATCGTCTTTGTAAGCCATGCCCGGGAAATCAAGTGGCGTGTTGTTTTCATAAGCATTGATAAACTCAAGAATTGACTCATCACCCTCGCCCAAAAGCACATAGTTACAGTGCTCGACCGCTTCGGCGTAATTCAGCGATGCGTGTAAACCGCCCATAACAACCAAAGCAGACGAATTCTCCTTTATATACCGCGCAATTTCATACCCGCGCGGCGCATTCATGGTAAATATGCCGATAAACACAATATCAGCGTCAAAAATATCGCTCCACTTAACTTTTGAAATAGACTCACTGTACATGAGTGTATCGTCCACGATTTCCTTGACGATTGTCGTGAGAGTAAGCAACCCCGTCGAGGGTGTACGAATGTATTTATCATAAGTGTACAGATTAACGGGCGACACGCGGTAGCGATTATTAGCGGGTTCGATAAATCGGATTTTTTTAATACTCATACCCCCCATTCTACCACACTCCCGCCCATATGTCAAGCGATTCCGCCAAACAAAAGCCGCAGGATTGTCAAAGACAATCCTGCGGCTCTTGTTTAGCCTACAACGGCGTGTTCGCCGTGCGCCTGAACTTCAGCTTGAGCTTGTCGGCAATCAGAGCGATAAATTCGGAATTCGTGGGTTTTCCTTTCGCTGTGTGAATAGTGTACCCAAAAAAGCTGTTGAGCGTTTCGACATTTCCGCGGTCCCACGCAATCTCGATAGCGTGACGAATCGCGCGCTCCACCCTCGAAGAAGTGGTAGAATAATGTTTCGCTACGGTGGGATAAAGTTTCTTAGTGATATGGTTAATCATATCGGCATCGTCAACCGCCAAAAGAATCGCAGTCCGCAGATAATGATACCCCTTAATATGGGCAGGAATACCGATTTGGTGAATAATATCCGTTACGACGTATTCGATGTTGTCGGGGATGTTTTCGTGAATGTTATAAGACACAGTCGTCAGCCCTCCAAGCCCGCTGTTAGCCATTATTCCGCCGTTATTAGTGGGCGCGGTGTGCGTGTCTTCAAGCAGTTTTTCAATCTTCATTGCCAAAACGCTCGACTCAAAAGGCTTCACCATATAGTACCGCGCCCCCGCCTCCATGACTTCTTTTTCGGTTTGCGGCGAATCATAGTTAGCGATTACGATAATCGAGGGAATTTCGTTTTGATTACGCGAAATATTACGCATATCTTTCATTTCCATAATAAGCGAAACAGCGTCCAACTCGGGCATTTTCGCCTCGATGACCACCACGTCATAGCTGTCCGATTTCACCGTGTCGAGAATCGCCCGGCCGTTCTTAGGGCGAGTAATCGCGTACATTCCTTTCGCAATGAGTGTCCGCGCCCATGTCATGCCCTGTTCCGCGCTGTCGTCCCCGATTAAAACCTTGATTTGCTTCTTTGACATTTTTAGACCTCCTGATAATATAAATGTAATTTTTTCGCTTAAAGTAAGCATAAATGCCCACTTCTCGTCGAACAATTGCTATGATAGCACATTGTTTTTTGAAATGCAATACCTTTTTTGAAATAAAAATAAATTTTTTCGCTTCATCGAGATTTTTTCGACAAGACCACACAATACAGCGAGAAATTTCGTCACCACTCCTAAATATTTGATAGGGGCGAAATATAGTAGCGCGCAAAAAAATTAGTCGCAAAATATATAAATTTTATGTTCTCGGTTGAATCTTTCCACAAAATATGATACAATGTAGAGGTGAGGAAAAAGGCGAACATTGCCAAAAAATGTAGATTTGCCGAAAATTCCTGAAATTGCGAGTTTTCGCAAATTATCGAAATGAGGAAAAAATGAACCTGAACATAGTTTTAGCCAATCCGCAAATTCCACAAAATACTGGAAACGTAGCACGAACGTGCGCGGCGACGGGCGCGGCACTCCACTTAATCAAACCTATGGGTTTCGCATTGGACGACAGCAAGATGAAGCGTGCGGGGTTGGATTATTGGGAAAAGCTCAATGTCACCGTCCACGACAGTTTCGCGGACTTTTTCGCACATACCGCCGACATGGGCACGTATTGGTTTTTTGAAACCAAGTCAGCCAAGAACTACTGCGACGTTACGTATAGCGACAACGCCTACCTTATATTCGGCAGGGAGGATACGGGAATCCCCGACGACATTTTACGCGCGCATTATGACACCGCTGTGAGAATCCCTATGCGCGCGGGTCTGCGGAGCCTGAATATGTCCAACAGCGTTGCAGTCGGCGTGTACGAAGTTCTGCGGCAATGGAACTTCCCGCAATTGTTAAACTATGGTAATCTATAATAAAGGAGAATAGCTATGAAAAAAACGCTCGCAATGATGTGCGCCGCAACAATGTTCGCGGCAATGACCGCCTGCAACGAGGGAGACAACACCGAAACGCGCCGGACAGGTGACCTCGGCGAACTCTTGACAGATGGCGGGGAAACGTATGAGGTGGGATTTCCGACGTTCGCGCTCCCGTACGAGTTTGACACGATTGACGTGTACAACAACGAAGTGTCAAACGCGGATTTCACCGACAAAAAAGCCTACTTCATCTACAACTGGGCGACATGGTGCGGGCCTTGTGTGGAATCTATGCCCACCATCGCCGAGTTAGCCGAGAAGTACGGCGACGATGTGGGGTTTATCGGGTTATTGGGCGATTTCGGCACTAATCACGGCGACGCTCGCAATATCTTGAAATCGGTGGATATGCCCGAAAACTTCAGAGTTATCGACCAAAACGCGTCCTCTGCGATTGAGCTGTACGACGCGGTTCGCACGGGCGCGTACCCCTCCGCGCTGATTATCACGACAGGCGGCGAATACTCCGAATCAATCGTGGGTAAAGTCGGCGACAGGCACATAGAGTTACTTGAGGCGGTGGCGAATGGCTAAGCGCGTGTTGCAGATTGCCGCAATTGCAGTAGGCATCGCGCTTGTAATGCTGGGGTTGGCGCGCGGCGAGCAGGGAGAAATAGGGCAAAAAGGCTCAATGGTTTGCCTTGAGTGCATAGGAATCGGCTGATGAAAAGACTGTTGTTCCAAATTGCTGCCGCTTTTGCACAAAATCCGTTTATCGGTAACTTTTTCGCAGGTCGAATCCACGACGGCAACAGCAAACGCTTTTGTACGCCGGGGCTGAATTGTTATTCCTGCCCTGCGGCGGTCACTTCCTGCCCGATTGGAGCAATACAGTCGCTCATTGCAGGTGCGCGGCACAGCGTCAGCTTGTTCGTGGGCGGATTCCTTATAGTGACTGCCGCTCTGTTCGGGCGATACATCTGCGGATATGTCTGCCCGTTTGGGCTGTTTCAGGACTTGCTGTACAGAATCCCGACGCCTAAAATCAAGGTGCGGTTCCGCTACTTGAGATACATCAAGTATGCGG
>WRJN01000104.1 GCA_009778605.1 Oscillospiraceae bacterium | reverse complement strand
CTCGCGCGCTTTCGTGACAGTGACTGCTACACCGTCGGCGGCGGATTTCATCAAAATCGGGTTCCCCAACAACAATGTCAATACACGCATCAGCGCGACGGCGACGGAACGCCAAGACCACCGCGAATCAGCAGTCAACTACAACCAAAAGAACCGCTACCCTTATGAAATCACGCTCAAAGGCGCGACACGTACGCTGCAACGAAACATGAGCAACAGCGGACTCGTACGGCACGTCAACGGCGGCGGTTGGATTGCGAGTGCAAGCAGGGTTGACGCGTCGGTATACGTCGGGCCCAATGCGCGAGTATTGGGCAGCGCGACAGTACGCGGAAACGCCGTCATTGACGGATACGCAGTGGTGGAGGGCAGCGCGGCAATCAGCGAGAACGCGCGCATTGACGGATTCGCATACGTGGCAGGGAATGCACGAGTATCGGGGCGCGCCCACGTCACCGACAGGGCGTTCCTGATGGGGAACGTGGCGGTGTCGGGGGACGCGAAAATCATGGGCAGTGCGTGGATGCACGAGCGCGCAGGTGCGACGGATAACACGATTATCCAAGGAATGTCCGAGGCGCACGGCAACACACAGGGAACGCCTAACCCCAACGCTTACGTAACAGGTCAGGGAATCGCCGACGGTGATTATTTTGTATTCAACCGCACGCACAATCGCGGAGTAGTTGCGGGGTACATTCCTGCTGACGGATACTTCACGAACCGTCCGTTCACCGACGGTCTGCATCACGGGTATGACTTTGCGGAAAGCAAAATCACCTCTCCCATTATAGACAGGCGGCACGGCACGTACGCCTCACCCTACGGCGAGCCGCTGTTGGAGGCGACTCGGACAAGCGCGTCAGGGGTGCTGACGCTTAACGGACACGACCAGTATGTCAACGTCAGCCGTAACGTGTCCATGTTCCGTGACTTTGAGATTCAGACTGCTGTGTTATGGCGCGGTGGTGCGGCGAATCAGAAGGTGTTCCACTTTGGCGACAAAGATGAACATATGTACTTCACGCCGAGCAACGAAAACGGCGTGGCAGAGTTTGTCATCAAAACCGAGGACGCCGAACAAAGATTGACCGCCAACGCGCCGCTCCCACTCGGGCGTTGGACAGTCGTGACGATTCGTAAAGTCGGCAATACAGGGACGCTGACGTTCAACGTAGGCGGCAAAATCGGCGACGACACGCCGACATCGATTCCCGCAGTGACGAACGGCACAATGTTTTTGAACCCCGTACAGGTATCGGGCAAACACGACGATGAGGCTGTGTACAGCCTCGGGCGCGGCGTGGACGGTGAATATTTCAACGGCAGTTATGACTATTTCGACGTGTATTTCAAAGCCGCACCCGCGCCGACCTACGGCTACACCGAAATGGAGGAAATCTCCTTAACGTGCGACCACCTCTTCCCCGATGAGTGGGAGTTAGTGACCCCTGCCGACTGTTACCAAGACGGCGAGGAATCGCGGGTGTGTATGCGTGAAGGCTGTGACGTTACGGAGGAACGCGCGGTCAAGGCAAACAAAGTGATAAGTCTCATTTTAGACGAATATGTCGCAGTCGGTAACCACGCTGACACAGCGTTGTCTCTGAAAGGGCTGTATTTGTTTGACGCAGACGCCGTAGACGACACTAAAATAGAAGAGTGGTGGAGAATGCCCGCTCTTATCATGCAGGGCGATTCATTTCTATTCTTCGGCGACGGCTTAAAATACACGCGCATAGGTTTTAAGACGATACACACAGAGCGATTGCGATTGGTTACTGCCGACGGAACGTCCGTGGCGTGTTGGAATGCTGCCGGCGTATGTATATGTTAAAATACGGAAAATCCCACTCTTCGTGAGTGGGATTTTTGAAATAATTACCGAATTTGCTTGCAATTATAGGATTTATATGGTATACTGTATTGCGATAAGGAGTGTGTGATTATGAAAAGTCGTGTTTTTATACTGTTTTTGATAATAATGTCGCTTATGCTTTCGGTCACGTTGTCGATTGCCGCTTGCACGCGCGCTGACGTGCCCCGCAACGTCAATGACACGCCGACATTCACGCACTTCACGCAAATTCCCGATGTTACTGAGGCGGAAATCGACGCCGTGAGAGCGTTGCAACATCAATACGATTCTTTCAGTTTCGCTATGCCTGCCAGCATTGAGGCGTTCACAAGCGTAAACGGCGACATTCGCGGGTATTCCGCGCTGTTCTGCGAATGGCTCACTGAGTTGTTTGAAATCCCGTTCACACTCCAAGAACATCAGTTTCCCGAAATCCTCAAAGGCTTAGAGGACGGCAGTATTGACTTCACGGGGACGATGACCATATCGCCTGAACGGCAACAGGAATATCACATGACAACGCCCATTGCCGAGCGTTCGCTCAAATACTTTCGTTTGGAGGACAGCGCGCCTGTCGATTATATCAGGCAATCCCGCAAGCCTGTATACGCAATGTTGGCGGGCAGTATCGTTTCCGAAAAAGTCAAATCCCTTCTCGGAGAGGAAGACTTTGAATATGTCATGGTGGAAGATTATGACACAGTGTATGGCCGATTAGTAAGCGGCGAAATTGACGCGTATATCCACGAGAATCACACCGAGGCGGTTTTTATAAAGTATGACGACGTGGTGGTGAGTGACTTTTTTCCCATGGTAATCAGCCCTGTGGCGTTCAGCGCCGCGCAGGACGAGCTTAAACCCATAATCGACATTATGCAAAAAGCGTTGAACGCGGCAGGGCGCGACTATCTCGCGCAGATGTATGAGCGCGGTTATATCGAGTATTTGAGCAATTCGCTGTACTCACGCTTGAGCATACCCGAACGTGAATACCTCAACAGCAACCCTACCGTGCAATTCGGTGCGGAGCATTATAACTATCCGCTCAGCTTTTACAACACCTACGACGAAGAGTGGGAGGGGATTGTGTTTGACGTTCTCGGCGAAATATCCAAGCTGACGGGTATTACGTTTGAGCGCGCCAACGAACCCGATACGCCGTGGTATGACTTGAACGAAATGCTCCTGAACGGCGAAATATCGTTCGTCACCGAACTACTCCGCACACACGACCGCGAAGATTCGTTCATATGGCATGACACGCCCTTGTTATCCGACAGCTACGCGCTGTTGTCCAAGTCTGACCGACCGGACGTGCGCGTGACGGACGTTTATAACGAAACAATCGGGCTGACGTCTGGCATGGCGTATTCCGAGGCGTTTAACGAATTTTTCCCGGGGCATACCAAAATCAAGTATTACGACACTCTCGAGAAGAGCATTGCCGCCATGGAAAGCGGCGAAATTGACTTGATGATGGCGAGTACGCGCTGGATTCTCACCCTGACGAACTATCATGAGTTGTCGGGGTATCGCGTGAATTTGGCGTTTGACAAACCTGCTGACTCGTTCATGGGGTTCAATCAAAATGAGGCGGTGCTGTGTTCGATTATCGAGAAGTCTCTGCGATTTGTTGACGTGGAGGGGATTTCCACGCATTGGACAAACAAAACCTATGACTATCGCCTGAAAATGGCGCACGAACAGATTCCGTTGTTGTTGGGGTTAGCCGTGTTGCTGTTGTGCGTGATTGTCCTGCTCGTTGTGTTATTCAATCATGCGCGTATACAAGAACGTCGGTTAGAACGGCTTGTCACGGAACGCACAGACGAGTTAGAGAAACAGACGTCGATTATGCAAGCGGTGTTTGACACGTCGCCCGATTTGATTTTCTGCATGGGGTTAGACCTGAACTATATCCAAATCAACAAGAGCATGGAAAAACATTTTCAGCTTTCCCACGATGACTTTATCGGCAAAGGCGACGGCGAAGTGACTAACGTGCCGGACTCGGTGAAGAAAATCATGCGAGATACGGACTTAGAGGTTCTTAAAGAAAAGAAAGGCATTACACTCGAAGAAGTCGTCCCCGATTACAGCGGTAAAGAGTTCGTGTTCGAGACAACGAAACTGCCTCTGTGGGTGGGTGACGAAATGGCAGGGATATTAGGGATTGCCCATAACATCACCGAACGCAAAGCGTTAGAAGAAGAGCTGATTGCGTCATCGCGCTATAAGTCGGCGTTTTTGGCGAACATGAGCCACGAGTTGCGTACGCCGCTCAACGTAGTCGTGGGGTTGACCGCGCTCATGTTAGAAGAAGAGGGGTTGCCGCCTGCCATTAACCACAACCATATCAGTATTCATAACGCAGGCAATACGCTTTTGAGCATTGTCAACGATATATTAGACATTTCTAAAATCGAATCGGGCAAGTTAGAACTAATCCCTGTGGAATATCATATACCCAGCTTGCTTAACGACACGGCGACGCTCATCAACACTTATATTGGTGAGAAACCCATCGTGTTTAAGTTGAGCGTTCCGCCCAATCTGCCAGGTATGTTATTCGGCGACGAAGTGCGCGTCAAGCAAATCATGAACAACCTTTTGTCCAACGCAGTCAAGTATACCAAAGAGGGCGAAATCGTGTTGACGGTCAAGTGTGAATCTGCTGACGATAAATCCAAAGACGTTCGCATGATTATTTCGGTCAGCGATACAGGCATGGGTATTCGTGAGGAGGATATTAACAAGCTGTTCAGCGATTACGCGCAAATGGACATGAAAACGAATCGTCAAATCGAGGGAACGGGGTTAGGGCTGTCCATTACGCGCCAGTTAGCCGAAATGATGGACGGCAATATCACCGTGAAAAGCACGTATGGCAAAGGCAGTACGTTTACGGTGACGTTTATGCAGGGCTACGTCAACGACACGGTCATTGACGCAGCAGTCGCAGACAGTTTGTGTAAATTCAAGTTTAGCGACGATAAACGCATGAGCAGGCACAAGTTGGTACGGGCAGATTTGAGCAATCAGCGCGTTTTGATTGTTGACGACGTGCAGAATAATCTTGACGTTGCATCGGGGCTTATGAAAAAGTATAACCTCAAGATTGACTGTGTGTTGCGCGCTAAAGACGCGGTGGAGCGTATCCGAAAAGGCACGCCTCAGTATAACGCCGTTTTCATGGACCACATGATGCCCGAGATGGACGGAATCGAGGCGGCAATCGCCATACGCAACCTCAAAACCGATTATGCACAGAACG
>WRJN01000103.1 GCA_009778605.1 Oscillospiraceae bacterium | reverse complement strand
GAATGGATAGAAGTATTCGATTTCTCAAACAAAACGAGCTATATCTACGCCGATGAATCAGATGATGATATAGATGAAATAACATTCTCACCTATATTACTACCTGATTTTCATATCAAGCTAAAAGACGTTTTTTATGACGAGTGGAAAGACCTATGATGTCAAAGAAAACATTTCCTTTTGATAACACGCCAAAAGTTTAAAAAAGTGATAAAAAGGTATCAAAACATACGAAAAATCATAACAAAATGTCAATGAAAGAAATTGAACCTTTCTATTGACATTTTGCTATTTATATGATATAATATAATTATAGATTGAAGTTGGCTGAGGAAGAGCGTCTTGTTACGCTTAATTGCTTTTTGCATTTACGCCTATCAGCCTGAACATGGTGATTAGTCCCTACTCCTTCACCAAGACTTCAGTCTTTTTTGTTTTTGTGTAAAATAAGCGGTTAATAACGCTGTTGTTTCTGTTCCCCGTAAGTCAAAAGTAATGACTGCCAATCTGCCTTTATACGCTATGTTCAACTTGTTCGGACTGTCATTCTTAAACGAAACGCCATTTTCAAGAATGGCAGACACGCTTCTTGCAAACTTCTTGTCGCGCTTAGAAACGACGTGACACAACCCCGCAGTTTTATCGCCCCAAAATATATCAATCCACCCCACATCGTCACGATAAAACGCTTCCTTGACGTGTCCTTGTTTCTCTTCAAGTAACTTATCAATAGCCGATAATCCCTTGAACCCTGTGTACTCAACCCCTATCAAATCATCAAAGGAGGTCGGTTTGCTTTTCAATGCGTTCATTTTGACCTCGCTTATCATCACAATAACCGCCTCGTTATCATACGAGGCGGTTCACAGGTCATGTTAGTCAGAAGTGTACGGAATCAACGCCAAGTGTCTTGCGCGCTTGACTGCGGTGGTGAGTTCACGTTGGTGGTACGCACAACAGCCGGTGATACGGCGCGGTAAAATCTTGTAACGTTCGGTTAAACACTTCCCGCTTTTGAGCCTTGCAATGTCCTTGTAGTCGATATACGCGGCTTTCTCCGCACAAAACGCACATACTTTTTTGCGTGGGCGTCTGTTAGGGCGACCGCCGTTCCTGTCGTTATTGTATTCTCTTCTTTCTGCCATTTCAGCATTCTCCTTAAATATTTGTTAAGTGTTGTTTAGAGCCTGTTTAGTATCTCCGAGTGAGTGAAATTTTGAAACGAATTTTTCGTCAGACAAGACGAATTTTCGCAGTAGGCTTTGTGCCTTTCAAGAAAATTCAACGAAGTATGGCGGGAAACCCAATGAGAGCGGGCTTTGCCCGCTTGAAAGGGCAAAATTCGCCAAAATTTCGCCACGAACGAGATACTAAACAGGCTTTTAGCGCGTGGTCAAAACGGATAATCATCGTCGTCACCACTCGCGCCGCCGGGGTACTCCACCGCAGAGCCGCTTGAAACAGCAGCAGGCGCGGTATTCACCGTTTCGGCAGGGTGAGGCGCGGGGTTTTGATACCCCCCTCTGTCATAGCCACCGCCGTAATTTCCGCCGCCGTTGCCGTTGTAATTGACGCTGCCTCCACCAACTACGGGGTTGGCTTTCTCGCCCGTAAAGTGAATGGAGTTTGCGACAATCTCTACAATATTTTGCGTCTGATTATTCTTGTCAACATACTGGCGCGTCTGCAACTCGCCGTCAACCATAATCATGCGCCCTTTTGCGAAGTATTTGCTCACGAACTCCGCAGTCGAACGCCATGCAACAACGCTAAAGAAATCGGCTTTGCGTTCTTCGCCTTTAACTTGATAGTTGCGGTCAACCGCGATACGAAACGACAGCACAGAGAACCCCGAAGGTGTCTGTTTCAGCTCCAAATCGTGGCAGATTCGCCCCATCAATACTACTTTATTGAACATCGTTATTCTCCTGCAACTTCCGCTTGCGTTTCGTCAGTCTTTACTGTCTTACCGTCTTTTCCGCCCTCCGGCTGTTCGGAAACAGGGCGAACAGGTGCGTCATTCCTCACTACTGTCAAGAACCGCAAAATCCCCTCGGTGATGCCCATGACGCGCTCTAACTCCGCAGGAAACTCCGGCGCACAGTCAAACGCGTACAACACGTAATGTCCGTCGGTCTCGTAGTTAATCGGGTACGCCAATCGGCGTTTCCCCCACTCGTTCACGTTGACAAGCGTCGCGTTCTTCTCAATGAGAGTAGTAAACTTCGCCTTGAGAGCCTCCACTTGTTCTTCGCCGTTCTTCACCGAGAACACTAACGTAGTTTCATACTTTTCGCTTAATTTTGCCATTTTCTGAACTTTCCTCCCTTTAGACTGTGTCCCGCGAGTTAATTGCCCCGCGAGCAAGGATATATGCGCCAAAATGTATTATTTGGCGCATCGAATTTCACATTCAACCAATGTATTATAACATGAAAATTATGCCTTGTCAAGGACTTATCCAAAATTTTTATAAACAGACATATCCGATATAATTTGAAAATATATCCCATATAGCTATTGACAAAGAGCACGTCTTGTATTAGAATAGTATATAGTTGTGGCTGAATTTTGACAGCCGAACTGAGAATCGCCAAAGGTTTGGCTTTGCCGAACCTGCGGAGCGCGGCGTTCAAGCGGCTGAAAGTCGCTGTCGCACGGAGTATAAAGGAGATTATTATGTATAAAGACTTGCAAAACACAATCGAATTCGTGACGGGGTATGACCCTGAAATCGGCGCGGCAATGAATGAAGAGCTGAAGCGTCAGCGACGCAACATTGAGCTGATTGCCAGCGAGAACATCGTTTCGCCCGCAGTAATGGCGGCGATGGGGAGCGTTCTCACCAATAAATACGCCGAGGGCTACCCTGCGAAACGCTACTACGGCGGTTGCGAATGCGTAGACGTGGTGGAGAACATTGCCATTGAGCGCGCTAAAAAGCTGTTCGGGGCGGCGTACGTCAACGTACAACCACACTCCGGCTCACAAGCTAACATGGCGGTTTACTTTGCGCTGTTGAACCACGGCGATACCGTCATGGGAATGAGCCTTGACCAAGGCGGACACTTAACCCACGGTCTGCCGGTGAATATATCAGGGAAATATTTCAACTTTGTTCCGTATAAATTAGACGAAAAGTCCCAAAAACTTGATTATGACGCTATTGAACGACAAGCACAGGAAGTCAAACCCAAGATGATTGTCGCGGGGGCGACAGTGTATCCGCGCGAGATTGACTTTGAGCGTTTTGCTCAAATCGCCAAAAGCGTAGGCGCGTATTTGTTTGTGGACATGGCACACATCGCAGGGCTTGTCGCGACGGGCGAGCATATGTCTCCCATTCCGCACGCCGATATTGTCACGACCACTACGCACAAAACGTTGCGCGGACCTCGCGGCGGCATGATTCTTACCAATAATGAGGAAATCGCAAAAAAAGCCGACCGCGCGATTTTCCCGGGAACGCAGGGTGGACCGCTCATGCACACGATTGCCGCGAAAGCTGTCTGTTTCGCGGAGGCGTTGCAACCCTCGTTCAAAACGTACAACGTGCAAGTCCGCAAGAACGCTAAAGCGTTGGCGGCGGTGTTGACTGAGCGGGGATTCAACCTCGTTTCAGGCGGGACGGACACGCATTTGATGTTAGTGGACTTGCAGTCATTCAACGTGACCGGCAAAGTCTTCGAGAAACAGCTTGACGAAGTGTATATCACGACAAACAAAAACACAGTGCCAAATGACCCGCAATCGCCGTTCGTAACAAGCGGTCTGCGGTTAGGGACTCCTGCCGTGACTACGCGTGGGTTAGTTGAATCGGACATGGCGACAATCGCCGAGTGCATTTTCCTGACCGCTAAAGACTTCGAGGGTAATCGTGACAAAGCGCGCGATATGGTGACTGAATTGTGCGCCCAATACCCGCTTTATGAGTAATAATGCCTAAGGTCGGGCTTTGCCTGACCTGCGGAGAGCGACGATAGAGCGGCTGAAAGTCGCTGTCGCTCGGAGTTAAAAAGGAGGTTTTTTAATGAGTAACAACACTTCACAGACGCCAATCGCCCCTATGTCACTGATTGCATTGGAGGGAGCGACAAAAATGGGGAGAAAAATCGAGAAACACCTGCAGGCGTGGTACGAAAACGGCGGCGAAAGCCTTGACACAATCTTAGTTACCAGCGAATGCCCGCGATTCTCGTCGGGGGACGCAAAAGGCTTAATCAAACAGTCTATTCGCGGAAAAGACTTGTTTATTATCGTTGACGTGGGGAACTATAGCTGTACGTACGAAATGTTCGGACAAGTCAACCGTATGTCGCCCGACGACCATTATCAAGACCTCAAGCGGATTATTCAGGCAGTGGGCGGAAAATCGCGGCGTATCAACGTCATTATGCCTGTTCTGTACGGCAGCCGCCAACATCGCCGACTGTACCGCGAATCGTTAGACTGTGCAGTGGCATTGCAGGAGTTGGAACGCATGGGTGTGGAGAACTTAGTCACGTTTGACGCGCACGATTCGCGTGTGTGTAACGCGGTGCCGCTCATGGGTTTTGACAACGTAATCCCCTCTTATCAGGTGTTGAAAACGCTGTTTGAGTCTGTGGAGAACCTCAAAATGAACGCCGAATCATTCGTAGTTATCAGCCCCGACGAGGGCGCGCTGCATCGTAATATGTATTACGCGTCGGCGTTGGGGGTAGACCTCGGAATGTTCTATAAACGCAGGGATTACTCGCAAATCATCAACGGACGCAACCCCATAGTAGCCCACGAATACCTCGGCAACTCGGTGGAGGGGAAAGACGTGTTTATCTCTGACGATATTATCTCGTCGGGGGAGAGTATGCTTGAAGTGGCACAGGAGCTGAAAAAGCGTAAAGCAGGGCGAATTATCGCTTATGCGACGTATCCGATTTTTACCGCAGGGTTAGCGGCGTTCGACAAAGCCCACGCCGACGGAATCATTGACTACGTATTCGGTACAAACCTGACCTATCTCACCCCCGAACTGCTCTCGCGGGAATGGTTCTGCGAAGTTGACGTGTCGAAATACATTGCCTACTTAATCGCGGCGTTGAATCAAGGTGTGTCCATCAGTAAAGTAATCGACCCTCACCAAAAGGTGGAGGTATTATTAGACAAATACGGCGTAAAAACGCCCGGTGTTTAATCGCCAAAGGGCGGG
>WRJN01000102.1 GCA_009778605.1 Oscillospiraceae bacterium | reverse complement strand
CGTGATTGACGTCGCGCCTGCATCGATAGAATTCTCAATCAGTTCTTTAGCGACCGATGCAGGGCGGTCAATGACTTCGCCTGCCGCGATTAACTCGGACACGCTTTTGTCAAGAACTTTTATCGTCGCACGATTCGTCGGCTCTCTCATGATAACGTCATTTGACCGTCGGTACACTCTGCCAACTTGAGTTTCATTCGCTCATTTTCTTCTTGTAAGCATTGTATTTCTTTTTCTTTAATCTTGGCGAATTCGTCATACGTTTTTTCAAAATTCTCCAACGTCTCTTCCAACTCTTTGCTGCGTTTCTCGTTACCCTCGGCGGTCTCGCGCGCCTCGGCAATTGCACTCGTGAAAATGTCCATAACGTGTGAATTGCAAGTAATTTCAAACTCCACTAAAGTCTCAAAAAGTTCTGTGCTTTCCTTCTCTTTATCCGCCGCCATGTGATAAAACTCCTCCATAGCGTCATTGCGAATCGTCTTGACCCACTCGCTCCAGCTTTCCTCATACTCTACAAGTTTTTTACGCAAATCTGACAATTCTTGCTCTTTGAATGTCGCAAGCTGCATTAACTCGTCCGACGCGCTGGAATAAATCTTGGAGGTGTGTTCGTCCCAAAGTTTCTCTGCTTCACCCAAACGCTCACGCAAATCGCAATTTTCTTTCTCTTTGAGCGCGAAAATCTGCTCAATCTCTTGCGCCGCACTGGAGTTGCAATTAGCACACTCCGACTTAGCATTGACAAGTTCTTCTTCTAATCGTTTAATTTCACTTTCTGACTTATCGACTCGTTCGGTCAGCGAAAAAGCCGTAACCGTCAACACTTCGACTTCTGACCTGCCTTTGAGCGCGCTCGTATAATCGCCGATTAACTTCTCAAGCGACTCCGCCAATCGTTCAATCCTCTCTTGCTTGATGTCCGTGTTCAACGTATAAAGGCGGTTGCGAATCATAAATTGCATCTTTTCCATTATAAATACCACTCCTTTGTTTATATTAGTAAAGCCAATCCTTGAAGCCCTTGTTTTGCTTCGTCAGGCTCTCGGATTGGCAGAGCCAATCCTTGAAGTCATTTGCTTTACCTTATTACTACTTCCACTTCGTATGATGTGCCTGTGACCCACGCGCTTACGTTCGCACCGTCAATGGTGAACATACCGCCGATTATCTTTGTGCCGGGCGAAACATCGAGTATCCCCGCATAGTTGATTGTACCGCGAATATCCGCAACGGTGAGCGTTTCCAAAACGTCGGCAGGGCCGATTACCGTCACGGGAATCCGCTGATTGCGCCTGACCGTGATTGTGAACCCATTGGGCGCGTTGATAACGCTGATGTTATCGGACGGCACGTTGAACTGTCGTACTTCATAGTCATCACAGTTGAACTTCAGCTCCACCGAATCATAATCCGAATCGTTGACATACCCGGGCGGCAGCGTCACACCCAACACGCGCCCCTGCTCTAAGTCCTCAAGTGTAATCCCGCTAAGCGATATTGTCCCCAGCGTCATTCTGTCGAGGCTGTCGATGGTAGAATCGGGGGCGGCAATGGGTAAGCGTTGCGGGTTAAACGTCATTTTGCTTAAAAGTGAATTCAAGTCAAAATTATCGGGGGCATTGATTATTTCTACTCCGAGCGGAAGCGTTCTGTGCATGAAAATCGGCACAGTCACCGTGAATGCGCGCTCCTCGTAGTCAATGCCGACGGCATCAATGGGCAGACCGTCACGGTCAAAGAACGCCAACTCTCCCGGCAAGTCAGAAGTCTGTTCAATGGGTTGCTCATGTGCCGAAGCCACCAACAAATGCACACTGTCAACCGTATCAATGAGAGAGCGTTCACCGTGAATTGTGATGAAACGGTCAGGCAATACCACCACGTTGTCGCGGTTAATCATCATGCCCTCTGCGGGAATCAACCCCTCCAAATCGGGAATAATGGTGAGACGCTTCTCTGCCGTTTGAATCACCGTTACGTTCACGGTCATGTTATGCGGCATTACCGTGAAATCGTCCGCCAACACGCGCGGCTGAACCAATACAGGGACTGTGTGGACACCCACGTCACGTACTTCCGAAAAGTCTAACTTAGCGATAAAATCGTCTGGCGAAACGCCGCCTATTTCGTATCGTTTGCCCGTAATCTCGACGTTGATTGTGTCCTCAAACTCCGCCGATAACACGAGCTTCAAGTCACGCATATAATCGGTGACTTCTGCGGTAATCGGTACGTCGTGAATCGTCCGCGTAACGTCCGGAAAAAGCTGAAACGATATGGCAAACCAAACGATAAGTGCCAACACCAACGCAAAAACAATCGTACCTAAATTTGTGAGCAACAACCGCGGAAAGTTAAGCAATGCTTCTTTCGCACCTCTCATAAGTTATCACCACCTTTTTTGTTGCGCGCTTTTTTAGCCTTATTTTTGCGCGAGTTCGCCGCGGATTTGGCAGCCTTAGTCTGCGCGGATTCAACCGTGTCCTCCGGCTTCTTGTACTTGGGCTTTTTCTTTTGGGCAGGCATAACCACCGCGACGATGTATTTATGCAGTTTCGCGTAGTCATACCCGCGAGTCAACACGCCGTCATGCGCGATTGAAATAGTTCCTGTTTCCTCTGAAACGATAATTACGATAGCGTCGGAAACTTCGCTCATTCCAATTGCCGCACGGTGCCGTGAACCCAAATCCTTAGAAATCAACTCTTCCTTTTGCGGCTTAGGCAGGAAACACCCCGCCGCCAACACAAGACCGTCGCGAACGATGACTGCGCCGTCATGCAACGGCGTATGCGTACAGAACAGCGTCTGAAACAACGCCTCGGAGGGAATCGCGTTAAGAATCGTCCCGGTGCTGATTTGCTCACCTAATTTTGTTTCACGCTCAATGACAATCAGCGCGCCTGTCGCTTTACGCGAAAGCGAAACGCAAGCCGTGCTTATTTGCTCAATCGAACTGCTCAGTTTATAAGGCTCTGCGTCTAAGTTAATAGCTAACGACTTGACAATCTGCGTTCGCCCCATCTTCTCTAAGATTCGCCTAAGCTCGGGTTGGAACATGACGATTGCCGCAACAACTCCCGCATTGATTATTGCCTCACCAAACGCGCCGAGTACCCGAAAGTCAAGCCCCTGCAACAAAAGCGACACCACGAATATGATGAAAATGCCTTTGAGGAGTTGCGCCGCACGCGTTTCACGGACGAAACGTATTAGTATATACATCAGGCAGGTCAGTATAAAAATCTCGATATAGTCAACAAACGCCATCGTTTTGATAACGCTTACGGTATAGTCGATAATGTCTTGCAGATAAACTCTTAAATCAGTAAACAAAACTATACCCCCTTTTTGCGTTATTTTTTTATATAGTTGAGTTTTTTTCAAAAGCGTGGCAAGAATTTGCGAGAATATTTTTCGTCAGACAAGGCAATTTCGACGAGAATATCCTTAGATATTTTAGGAGAAAATAACGCAGTATGGCGGAAAACATACCACAAAGACTACACGGTTTTGGAAAACCTCAACTATAATTTATAATGTCCTGTGCTGTATTCTTATATAGTCAATCAGCTCTATCATACGCGACGACGGTCGCTCAAAATATGCGTTGTTGATAACGATGACACGCCCTTGCGCCACTGCGTCGAGTCGCGAAAAAACTTCATGTTTTTTCACCTTGTCTAACCCGATTGCCTCGTTAATCAAGACGACATCGGGCTGATGTTCTGTCAAATACGCCAAATCGAACACATAGCCGTTGCCGTTGCTCGCTAAGTTGTACCCAAATCGTGACAGAATCGCGCTTTCGAGAGTATCGCCCGTTGCAACCGACAGGTTTTCGGTCACGTAAATATAGTTACCCAAATCTAAAACGTATGGGTTGTTGCAGGCTTGCGTAATCCCCGAAAAAGCTGATTCGCCCTTCTCTTTGCCCAAGAACGCGCCGTATAAAATCACGCCGAACGTGTCGTATATGTTGCGAAACTCCTCAATCGTACGCGGTGCGGCAATCACGACTGTGGCGACACCTGCGCGCTGTAACTCCACGCGGTCTTTATCGGTAATGGGTGCGGACAGTAACAGCAAATCAGGCGAAATGCCGATTATTTGTGCCACGTCAAACTCGCTACCGCTCTTGACTTGTTTTATAGCGTTCACACCCGTGGGATAATCACAGTAGCGACTGCGCCCTATGAGGCGGTCGCCGTAACCGAACTCGAACAGGATTTCAGTCAACACAGGTGAAAGGCTCACGATTTTGAGCGGACTTTCCTCTATCACCACGCCGTCAACAGTAACAGGATAGGGTTGTATATCGGTATACGTTTCGTGAACGTCTGTTATATCGGCGGTGTCGTCGCTTTGAAAAAGACTGCAACCCGCCGCCCACGTTACCGCGACGCTTAAAACAAACCCCAACACTCGTCTACTCCGCACGCGCTTCGCTTTCACTCAAAATCTCCTCAATCAAACTGTACAAATCGCTCAGTGTTTCTAAAGAACTGCACTTGTGGCGAATCATCGCCGCGCCGCGCACCCCTTTAATGTACCATGCCGCCTGCTTGCGCGCTTCTTTCAGGGCGATTCGTTCGCCTTTGAGGGTTACGGCAAGCTCAATTTGCTCTCGCATAATGCTTAACTTTTGTTCCAAATTCGGCGGCGGCATGAACGTACCGTCTTGCAAATACCGTTCTATTTCGCGAAACAGCCACGGTCTCCCGAATGTCGCTCTGCCAATCATGACTAAATCACAACCTGTTTGATTGTACATTTCCGCACAGCTCACCGCGCTTGTCACGTCGCCGTTGCCGATTACCGGGACACGCACTGCAGATTTGACTGCGGCAATCACGCCCCAATCGGCTTTGCCTGAATACATCTGCGTACGTGTCCGTCCGTGAACGGTGATTGCCGCCGCGCCTGCAGACTCGGCAATGCGCGCAACCTCGACTGCGTTGACGCTATCACCGTCCCACCCGCTGCGAATCTTGACAGTCACGGGGACACTCGGCGCGATTGACTCGGCAGTGTTCACGGCGGCTTGCACGATTTCACCCAACAGCTTAGGGGAACGCATGAGCGCGGAACCACTCCCCTGCTTGACAATCTTGTTGACGGGACAACCCGCGTTGATGTCGATTACGTCGGGCAGTTTCTCCTGCTCCAGTGCGATTCTCACCGCTTTTGCCATATACTGTGGCTCGTTCCCGAACAGTTGAATCGCCGCAGGACGTTCGGCGTCGGCGATCCGCAGAAGCTCTGCAGTGCGC
>WRJN01000101.1 GCA_009778605.1 Oscillospiraceae bacterium | reverse complement strand
CGTCGGTATCTTCCGTGAACGGCGGCGGCGTGGGCAACGGCGTAGTGGCAGGCTCGGGCGGTAAATCACCGTCGGGGTCTACGATGCCGCCGTCATTCCCGCGCGCTCCGCCGGTAGGGTCAAATGGAATCCAGCCCGCCCCGTCTAAATACACCTCTACCCAAGCGTGAAAATCGCGCTCGGCGAATTCCTGTGTCAAACCGCCGTCGGTGACGGTGACTACACCGGTGACGTACCGCGCAGGTATACCTATTTGCCGACACGCAAGCGTCATTGACGCGGCATACAACGCGCAATGCCCGCGCTTAGTTTCAAAAAGGAAGTTGCCCAAAACGGTATTTCCATCGAGCTTGTTATTCACGCTGTTCGACCATTTGTAGTTAGCCCGCAGATAATTATGAATCTCCTGCGCGCGAAAAAGTTTCGTATAATTGTCATCGGTATCACGCCATCTGGTTTCAGTGAAAAAATAACTCTCGCCTTGTATAAGCATGAGCAACTTATCAATGTTTTCTGCCTCTCTTTCGGGGACATTGGTGTACACCTGCTTGACTAACTCGCGATACTCTACAATATCGCGGTTCCATTCCGCCGAAGACGTTCCGCACGGAAAATCCCACTCGGTATCAGCGAACCTCCGATTATAAATGCTGTCAAATTCGTCGCCTGTGAAGTCGAATCCACCGTCGGTGAAGTCATCGTCGTCGTTTATCCTATCGTTCACCCAATCATATAGGTCATCTAAATTCCAAGTGAAATTCTGCAAATAATCATAATTTACCGCAAAATAATCAGGGCGAACATACATCGTGTCAAAGGTGTCGGTAGGTGCACGCCGTTTCGGGACAATCACCGTGTCCAAATACCAGTCATACTTTTTATCAGCACGCAGAGCTTTAGGGTCACGCGGTTGTGTAGGCACTAACGCAAACCCAGACCGCGCCAAATACTCCACCGTGACGTTCTGCCGTGCTATAGCGGGGTTTGGCGTAATTCTGTCACGCACCCCGTCCGACGAATAGAACTGACGCGCTTTATCGAATGCCTGATACTCCAACTCGGAAGTAAACCCATCGTTGAACATCTCTTCAAGCCGCCGAAACGCAGAGCTGTCTTGCCCCGTTGACCAGACATTGTTTTCCTGCAAGTCAATCCCGATTCTGCCGCGCAGATAAATCTTGTCGAAATCGTCCTCAAGCGTGGCGCGAATAACAGGAATCGTTCCGTTGGGCGGATTATCCATGGTTATTCCCATAGAAATATCCTCCGCCCCGAAGTATCCGCCGTCGTCAATCTCTCCGAACGTATGCTTAAAGAACGAACGAACCGAACGCGGAACGTCAATATTACGCACAAAGTCAACCACCGCCATGTAGTCAAACTTCACTGCATTAGGTACTGCCGACGTCGCCATGAAAACCGCCGCAACGCTCAACACCGCCGCCGTGAACGAATTGCGGCTATACTTATAGAAGTGAGGGAGTTTACCCGGCGTAAGCAGAAAAGCCGACTTTTTGGGCGTAGTAAGCGCGTCTTGAATGTCCGATTCAACAGGCTCAGGCAAAGGCAGAGGTTCACCGTTCGCCGCCTTGTTTTTGTTGTAGCTAATCTGGTGCAATCCGCCGATATTCTCCCATGCGTGCGCCGCCCACGCCGCATAATTGCCAATCAACCCTGCCGCCAACGGTGCAATGCCGCTGACGAATCCTGCAATTTCTGCGGCGAACGCCGGCGTAAGCGCGAACACAGTCGCCACAAGCATAAACCCTACGAATCGGCTACGCACCTCAAACGTGAACAACATGGTGACGAACACTGTCAACACTAAAAAAACCATGGAAATCTTAGCCACGTTCTCCCACTCCGTCAACTCGAACGGCATATGCGTTGCGCGTTGCGCCGTCGAGAGCAGACGACTGTCCAACACCAACATGAGGTGGTCATGAAACAATACAACCGCGCCGATAACCTCTTCAAGCAGGAATGACGCGACAAGTACAAAAGGCGCGGCTACGCAAATAATCGCCCGCTTACGAAAGTACAGCAGCCCGACATTGAGGAACGCCGCCGTGCCCAAACTCACAAGCAATACCGAAAACAGCGACACGGGAATGCGATACATCTGCGCCATCGTGACGCTTAATCCGCCCGCCGCCAACCACGTCAGCAAAACCTTGACAAAGATTCTGAACGCGGCGGTCGCCGTCACGCCTGCAGGCGTGACATCACGCTCTGACTGAACGTAGACAGGCACGTATTCGGGTGGTTTTTTTTTGTTTTTATTCATGACAATCCTCGCCCAACACATCTTCAAACACGTTGATTTTCGTTTCACTCGTGAGATACGCAAGCAACGCTTTGTGCGTTTGCCGTAAGTCGTTATCGCTCACGAAATGCTCCGACACGCCCACGACAATGAGCGTGACATTCGTGCGATACAACAAGCCGTCCTCCCGCAATTTCGCCACCAATTCTTCGGTGACTTGCGCCGTGATGAGATACACCGCGCGCTCAAGGCGTATTTCGTCGCCGAACTCCTGCAGTAAAGTCACGAACGCACCGCCGTACGGCTCGCTCGGCACAGTGGACAGCGCGCGCACTAACTCGCCGTAACCGCGCGCATCGGCGACTTCGATGATTTCACTGTCATTAACCGTACTGCGCTTATCCTGCCAAAACAAAACTGCGGAATTACCGCCTCCGCCGCTAACCGAAAGAATACCGCGCGCTAACGCTATCGCCGTTTCGATAATCGCGTCGGACGCGTCCATATACAGCTCCGTCGGCGGGGAATCCGCTTCAAACTTAGTAAAATCGCAAAACACTAACGACGAATGGTCGTGATTGGCTTCCATTTGCTTGACGACAAGGTTGTCCAACCGCGCCGACAGCTTCCAATGAATGTGTCGCAACGGCTCACCTGCACGATACTCTCGCAGGTAGGCAAAAACGTCTTTGTTAAACCCGTAGGGCTTGGTGTGAGACACGTCAGGGTCTTCTTCGTTTTCGTCCAACAAGAACCGCCCGTCTATCCCCAACTCACGCGGGAATGACAACACGTTCCACATGGTATCCGCGTCGGCTTTGACGGTGAATCGAAACAGCTTGAGCAAATCAAAGAACTCGGCTTTCTCAAACCCCACCTGATACGCGCCGCGAAAACTAACGTCATTTTGAATGTTGAGCGTGACCTCCCTAAACGGCGAAAGCCCCGTAATGAGCATACGCTTCTGCGCGACGCACTTGTTTTTCTCTAAGACTTTGATATAAATACGAACAGGCGTGAGCGGAATAATAAAGTTATTCTTCACGCGGATTTTCAAAATAACCGAATCTTTTCGGCGGACTTGCGTCGGCCCGTTCTGCACTTCGATTGTGAAAAACATTCGCGAAAACATCGACAGAATGAGCGACATCAAGCACACGAAAATCGCCGACACCAAAATCAATGGCATGAGCCGCGAATAATACGCGAAACACAACGCAAACAACATGACGAATAGGATTGCGAAAAAAAATCTGAATTCCTTCATGATTCGCTCACGTTTGCTGTGTCGTTTTTGCCCACAAACGGAACGGCTACAGAACGCACAACCTCACCCAAAACGTCTTCCTCGCTGACTTTACGGATACGCGCTTCCTGCGTGAGCATGAGTCGGTGAGACAGGACGTGCGGCACCATTTTCATCACATCTTCGGGAATCACGTAGGCGCGCCCTGACACGAACGCACAACTCTGGCTCGCCCGCATGAGCATGAGGCTCGCGCGGGGTGATGCCCCCAATAAAACAGACTTGTGGCTGCGCGTCCCTGCCACTAACTTGACGATATACTCATAGACGCTCGGTTCAATATGAACACCGCGCACACCGCCGATAATCGCGTTCAGCTCATCGCGGTCGCAAATCGGGCGAACCGCCTCGATTGGATTATTGGTCTGCCTATCCGTAATAATCTCAATTTCCTGCTCAAGCGTGGGATACCCCATTGAAATCTTCATGAGGAATCGGTCAAGTTGCGCCTCGGGCAGCGGATACGTCCCAACGTACCCCACTTCGTTCTGCGTGGCAATCACCATGAAAGGCGACGGCAACTTGTGAATCGTCGAATCCACCGTGACCGTTTGCTCCTCCATTGCCTCAAGCAGTGCTGACTGTGTTTTAGGCGACGTGCGGTTAATCTCGTCCGCCAACAAAATGTTGCACATGACTAACCCCTCGCGATATTCAAAGGCGTTTTTTTCTTTATTGAACATACTAAAACCCGTAATGTCGGACGCCATAACGTCAGGCGTGAACTGCGCGCGTTTACAGTTAAGCCCCATCGCCCTGCCGAGTGCGGTGGCAAGCGTGGTTTTGCCCACGCCTGGCACGTCCTCAATCAATACGTGCCCGCTCGACAAAAGCGCGACTAACAACAGCTTAACAACGTCGCGTTTCCCTACGATGACTTTGCCGACTTCGTCAGCGATTGCCTTGATTTTGGCGTAACTTTGCGCGTTTAATGCGTTATTGCTCATGATTTATTCCCTTTACTTTTGCTACTTCTTAATCAAAAATATCGTACTTTCGCCGTCATTGGCGAAACAGGGCATAACCTCACGGATTCGTGACGAGGTTAATCCGCCGCGTACCACGTCCCGCAACACCGTACCATGATTACATCCGTGAATAACTACAATTTTCTCAGCGTTTTGAGGTGCGCGATTTATTTCAAACTCCAACTGCCGCTTAACACGGTCGGGCGTGAACCCGTGAACGTCAATGACTTTATAGGGCTTTTTCACGCGCTCGCCCTCTTAATCACGTCTTCTACGTTGACAGGCAGGTCATTAACCACTACAAACCCGATTTTCGCTTCAACAGCAATGCGCCTATCGGTGTCTTCGGTGTAACCCTCCTCGAGAGCGTCACTCACCTGCGCCGCCAAATGTTTCACCGAATCGTTAGACGCCTCAGTGACTGCCGCGATAAACTCATCGCCGCCATATCGCCCGACTTTGCCCGCCTCGCCGACAATCTCTTGCAAAGTCTTCGCCGTGAACCGCAACATAAGGTCGCCGCTGGCGTGGCTGTGTTCATCATTGAAGTCGGCGAAATCGTCGATTTTCAAATACATAATCGCGAAAGGCACAAACACCGAATCATCACCCGCTTGCGCCAACTCACCCTCCACGTACGCAATGATTGACTCCTTAGTCATGACGCTTGTAAGCGCGTCTAACGTGACCTTACTCATGCGGAGTTTGCCCATAAGCTCATCATCGCTCTTGTCGGTTTTTCCGCTTACCATATCGGCGAAATCGTTGAATCGGGCCGCCACTTCTCCATACTCGTTGCGCGCGTT
>WRJN01000100.1 GCA_009778605.1 Oscillospiraceae bacterium | reverse complement strand
AGGGGTACAAATTTGTGGGGTACGTCAGCACGATTGAAGGCGAAGAAAAGTTGATTTACGACGCAGACGGTACTCCACAAATCACGACAACAGTGACGAACATATCGGAGTTTTCTCTCACCGCCGAACATCGGCACGACATCAATAAATCGTACATTTTGACGGCGCAGTGGAAAGCGAACGAATACGCCGTTTTGTTCAATCATTTGGGCGGAATCGGCGGCGAACTCTCCGCAAAAATGACGTTTGACGAAACTCCACAAAACATCACAACGCCTACGCGCTCCGGCTATGATTTCGGCGGTTATTTCACCGAAAAAGACGGCGCGGGTGAGCAGTATTTCGACGATAACGGAACGGCTGTTCAAACGTGGAATATTCCGCATGATACCACACTTTACGCGCACTGGTACGTGCTGTGTAAAGTCTGCGGCGAACGCGAGAATGATTGCATTTGCAAATACTGCGACGACTGCGACGCGCTGACTTTTGACGGTAAAAAGTCACATAAATGCTTGTGTACTTTTTGTGATATTTGTGGAGTTAATACGTACTTGGACGATTGCATTTGTGTGTACTGCGATAAGTGTGAAAAGTTACTTGAGCCTAAAAATGAGTGCGTATGCGTTCCCGATACGACCGCGCCGACGACATCTGCGAGCACGTCGCCAACGTCGCCTATTGACACAAAATCGACAGCACCGACTAACACAAACGCAACTGATGCAACGCCGACTTCGCCGATAAATACATCATCGCCAACGTCGCCGACTGACACAAAATTAACGTCACCGACGTCGCCGACTGACACAACACCGACATCGCCGACTGACACAAAAGCAACGTCGCCGACTGGCACAAATCCGACATCGCCAAGTGACACAAAAGTAACATCTCCGACAGTTACAAACGGCAGTACAATGCCGACTGGCGATACCACACCGACCGAGCCGCAGGGCATAAAAATCACGTTCGAGCCGAGCAATGGCGAGCCTGTCATTGTCGCGACAGTCAGCGACGACGGCAAAATCGGCAAACTCCCTAAGCCCGAGCGTGCGGGGTATAAATTTGTCACGTGGGCGGAAATTCGCGACGTCGGGCGCGTGACAGGCGGCGACAAAATCACCATGAGCGACGGCTTGCAAGTTCTGCGTTTTTTAGTCAATCTGTCAAGCGTTGTCAAGCGCGACACACCCGCGTGGAACGCCGCACTTATCGTAAGCACGGACAAGCCCGCAATGGCGGACGCGTTGCAGATTTTGCGCTATTTAGTCAAGCTGAGCAACGTCATCAGCGACGGTTATCCTGTCACGGTTGATACTGTCGCGACTCGCGACATCACGCTCACGGCGCGGTGGGCGGCGTTGACTCCGGGAACGCCTGTAGGGTTTAAGCTGCAGTCAAGCGCGCGGAACGTCGAGCTGTCATGGAGCGCGGCGGCGTGGGCAGAGGGCTACGAAGTGTACCGTTCAAACGAACGTCTCGGGGAGTACGCGCTTGTCGGGACGATTACGTCTGCGGCATTGACGAAGTTTGCGGACAGTGGCGCGAAGTCGGGGCAGTGGTTCTACTGCGTCCGCGCGTACCGCACGGTTGAGGGGCGAAAGTTGTATGGGGAGTATGGTGAGGTTGAGGGGGTGAAGGTGGGGTGACTGTACTGCTAATCTGTAATAAAAAAGAACGCAAGAATTACGCGGGGATTATTTCGGAAACCAAACACACGTTACTCGGTTTCGGTGATACAAATGCGCGCGGCGGAATAGTGGCGAATATCATTGAATACAATCCGCACGTGCTTATTTGGGAAAACAATATCACTCGCAAACAGCATTTTATAGACTTTCGTGATATGATTTCTGACCTCCGCACAGAGCGTCCAAATTTACGGATTATTTGGGTTCACGGTGTAATCACAGATGAAGATGAGTTCAAAAAAACTTGCTCTTTATTGAGTGACGATAATGTTTTTGATATAATTGGTGATTTCGCCAAGGTTGCAAAAATTATCGACAATCCAATGACAGCAGATGATTTTGTTGCAACCGAACAAGACATTGCAAGAGAAATTCAAGAAGCGAGCGACGAAATTTCTATTATGTACGAACCTGAACAACCCACGCTGAACAGCGAATTTGATTATTCGCCATATCTTAATGTGGACGATGACAACAGCTTCGATTTTGATAAAATCGTTACGATAAGTTTATGATGTGTCATTCGTGACACATTTTTTCTTTTGGAGGAATTATGGTAGTTATTTATGCAGAAAAGTCAAGCCTTGCAAAAGCAATTGCAGAGGCGTTAGGAGCAGGGCGGCGTATTGCCGCCGATGAGGACAAGACGGTAGGGCATTGGGAGTTCTCGTTCAATGGTGAGGCGGCTGTAATCTGTCACGGTGCAGGGCATTTGGGGGGGCTTTGCGATGCGAAAGATTATGACGGCGAAAAATACAGCAAGTGGGATTTGGTGAATTACCCCTGTATCCCTGCCGAGTTTAAGACGAAAGTCAACACACGAGCTGCATTTTGCTTTTCGTATGTCAAGGCATTTTTCGACCGTGCCGATTGGCTCATTAACGCCACCGACCCCGACCGTGAGGGTGAAACGATTTTCGCATATGTCTATGACTTGGCACAAACAAAATTGCCTTGGAAACGAGCATGGATTGAGGATTTGACAGACGCAAAAATCGTTAAAGCCTTTGAGAATTTGCGTGACAGCTCTGAGGTACTTGCGTTGCAAAGTGCAGGGCGTTCACGAGGAATTGCCGACTGGCTAATCGGAATAAATCTGACTATTGCCATGACCGAAAAGTTCGGAGGGTTTGGCAAACAAAACGTGATGACAGTGGGCAGAGTTCAAACTCCGACGTTGGCTATGATTGTCGAACGTGAGCGAATTATAACAACGCATAAGAAAATACCGTTTTGGAAATTACAAGCTGTGTTCTCGGCAGATAATGTCTTATTCGACGCAGAGTATGCGGACGGCAACTTTGATGACGAAATAAACGCAAATAATACTCTGGATGCTTGTAACGGGCATAACGGTGTTGTGACTTCTAAAGAAACAAAACGCAAAACTGCCAACGCACCTCTTCTGTATAACACGACGGGATTGCAAATTACAGCAGGGGAAAAACTCGGGTGGGACGCAGAGAAAACCGAAGAAATCATGCAAAAATTATACCTTGCCAAACTCATGACATACCCTCGTTCAAGTACAGAACACTTGACGGACGCGATGAAACCCGAAGTCAAAGATACAATTGACAAGCTGTTGCTTATGCCCGAATACTCACAGTATGCACTGCCCGAGTCGGATTGGGCAGAATTTTCAAAACGGCACTTTGATGATAGCAAAGTCGGCAGCCATACTGCGGTTATTCCGACATTGAATGTTCCTGCGGATTTGTCGAAACTGTCAGAAGAAGAAAAACAGCTTTATGACTTGCTTGCTAAATCCCTCATCAGAATTATATATCCAAAAGCAGAAATCGAAGACACTACGGTGGTTTTAGACGTGAACGATAATTCGTTTAAGGCGAAAGGCAGTGTTATTACTGCCGACGGTTGGTATGCGGTTGACGCATTACCAGATAAAAAGAAAATACTCCCTGCTAACATTAACGAGGGGGACAGTTTCGGTGGCGAGTATTCCGTTAAGAAAGGCGAGAGCGAGCCGCCTAAACGATTTACCGAGGCAACTTTGCTTGCCGCGATGGAGCTTGCCGGGCAGAACCTCACAGACGCTGATGAAGAAATCAAGACGTTGATGAAGTTGCAAAAAAAGGGACTCGGTACGGACGCAACCCGCGTTCAGACAATCAAGACATTATTCGCCAACGAGTTTATTGCCAAGAAAGGCAAGTCACTCATTCCGACACAAAAAGGTTGCTTCCTCATTGACACACTCCCGATTGCGGAGCTTAAATCCGCTGAAATCACAGGCGAATGGGAGATGAATTTAGAGAATATCGCACAGGGAAAATCGCCTCAAGATGTTTTTGTGAGTTCAATCGTTGACAGCATCAAGACATGGTTCGAGGTCATCAAGAACGCTTCAGGCGCGCGGTATATGTCAGAAGAGGACAAGAAAATGCTGTGTCCGTTTTGCAAGAATCCGGTACGTAAGTACGATTGGGGGTATGGTTGTACAGGGTATCAGAGCGGATGTAAGTTTAGTGTCCGTGCCGAGATTGCAGGGAAGAAAATCACGCAATCGCAAGTGTTAATGCTACTTATGAGTGGCAAAACTGCTGTTATCAAAGGGTTCGTCGGCAAGAGCGGTAAACCGTTTGATGCGTCTTTGAAGGTTAATGCGGCAGAGAAGAAAGTCGAGTTTGATTTCCCTGATAAAAAATAGTTGCATTTTAGTTTCAAATGTGCTATACTAATGTATACGGAGGGGCGAACATGAGCAAAAAAGCTAAACTGTTAGCGCGGTTGAGAACAAAACCACGAGATTTTACATTCGATGAAGCTAAAACACTTTTAGGGCTTTGCGGTTATAAGTTGTCGAATGCGGGGAAAACCGGCGGTTCTCGCGTGAGGTTTGATAGGGGAAATTCAACTGTGCATATGCACAAGCCACACCCACAGAAAGAATTACCGAAATATGTTGTCATCAAATTAGCAGATGAGTTAGAGGGGGAAGAATAGATGGAAAACACGATGAGCCACAAAGGTCTGTATGGTAGTGTTGAATTTTCAATAGAAGACAATCTGTTCCACGGAGAAATCTTAGGGTTGAGTGATGACCTTATACTATACGAGGGCGACAGCATTCAATCTCTTCGACAGGATTTTGAGTTCGCCGTGGACAGCTATCTTGAATTTTGCACTGAAAAAGGAAAAGAGCTTCCGAAAGACTACAAAGGTATAATCAACGTGCGAATTGACCCTGAACTGCATAAGAAACTTACGGTTTATTCTTTAGCACAAAAGAAAACTATGAACCATGCTATTGAAGAGGCTATACGAAATTACGTTAGTTAAATAATTTACAAAAACACACCGTTTCGGCGGTGTGTTTTTGTTTTGGAAGGAATCCTACGCCGCCAGAGGCGGTTGAAATAAATCAAACTAACAAGGGGGAAAAGGAAAGGAAATGGAACGAGAACTCAATTTAAGGCTAACAGAGGAACCGTCTTTAGATGAAGGAAATTTCTTTGCGGCGAGTGCGGTTGACAATGATGGTAACAAGTATGAGGTCATTTTTGAATACGCGCTTGAGTATCAGCAAGCATTGAATCTCAAGAAACTTATGGAGAGCGACAGCGAGGAACGTGAAATAGCCGCTCGCAGTCACGATGAAAATTATGAACCGCTCAAACTCAGTGATGAATCATTAGCTAAGTTGGAGATTCTCAATGACAAGAGCAA
>WRJN01000099.1 GCA_009778605.1 Oscillospiraceae bacterium | reverse complement strand
ACAGATGTATTTGTCAGTCGTTATATACGACATATTCACCTTTTTCAAGTCCATCACCTCCATGATAAATATTCTATCATGAAGGATGGTATATATCAATGTCCGTCACGGTTTGACGGTTACACAACTTAATTGGGGGAGATTATGAGGATTAAATTACAAAACAAACACATTGTTACATTGATTCCGTTTTTGCAGAATATGAAACTGCGTGGAGAGCGGAGTCGGGCAAGGTCAAAGTTTCTTGAGATTGCGATGAAGTCGTATTATTCGCTACATGAAAGTGAAGTCGAACTTCTCAAGGAATATGCCGTTTTAGATGATTCGGGAGAGCCGAAACAATCCGAGAATGGGTTCACTTTAAAAGAAGAAACTGCACGAGAATATTTAGTCGAGCGTGATAAATTATTTTCTGAAATCGCTGAAATCGAAGGCGGGACTTATACTTCGCATCTTGAGTTAATGCGGCAGATTCTCGCCGATTACGATGAGGAACTTGACGGCGATAATGCGGCTTTATATGATGCGTTGTGGGATGCGTTTGAGGGAGTGTCGAGAGATGGGTGAAAATGAGCATGGCTTGCCGTTTGAGGATATTGTTGCGGTTGAGTCAGAGCCTGATGTGATACAGGGTTTGCCGAATGCGGCAGAGGTTGATGAGGGGAAACCGACTGTAAATGAGAATACTACAAAATAAAAATTTGTGAGGTAAATAATATGTCTGCATTTGAAAATGTGGACGTGAAAAATACTTCTGATGAAGTGGAGTACATAGAAATCGAGAAAGTTAAATATAAAGTCAACTATCACTATGATGGCAGTGTTGCGTTTATGGATATAATCAAAAACGCTCTCAAACGTGATGCGGAGACGACTTTACGACAATTGGAAAATAATTGAATAGGGCAAAACGCCTTGATTTTAAGCGGCTTTCATGGTATAATGAGAGCATAGGTTTAAGGCGTTTTGTTGCTGTGGGAAGGAGATATGTGTGATAAATCAGCAACAGAAACTTGGGGCAATTTACCTACGTTTAAGTCGTGATGACGGCGGCGATTCGGAATCTAACTCAATAACGAATCAGCGGGAAATGCTCCTTCGATACGCAAGCGACAAAGGCATCATCGTAATCAACGAGTATGTGGACGATGGGGTCAGCGGTTTGACATTTGAGCGGAGCGGGTTTAAGCAGATGATTGCCGATATAGAAATTGGTAAAATCGGAACAATTATAGTCAAAGACCTCTCCCGCCTCGGAAGGAATAACGCACTTGTAGCATATTACACCGAAATATTCTTTGTAGAAAAACGAGTGCGTTTTGTTGCAATCAATGACGGAATTGATACGGATGTCGGCGAGAATGAAATCATGGGATTTCGTTCAGTTATAAACGAGTTCTATGCTCGTGACATTAGTAAAAAAATCAAGTCCGTCAAAAAACTCCAAGCACAAAAAGGGCAACGACTCGGCGGCAGACCACCTTACGGTTACTTGCGTGACCCCGATGACAAAAATCATTTAATTATTGACGAAAAAATAGCACCTCATGTGACAGAAATGTTCAGCATGATTGCTAACGGAAAATCGTTGGGTGATGTGCGGCGATATTTAATCGCTAACAATCTTCCTACCCCCGCTACCTACAAAAGGTCAGACAGACGTTATGAAAACGATGCTCCTGAAAGCTACAACTGGTGTAAATCTACGGTTTCGTGCATTCTTTTAAATCGCTCATATCTCGGACATACATTGGCACAAAAACACGGAACGGTTTCTTTTAAGAGCAAGAAGAGGATTATCCGTCCCGAGTCAGAGTGGGTAGAGGCGAAAAATACCCACGAGGCAATTACAGACGAACAGACCTTTGAGAAGGTACAAAAAATCGTTCGAGTCAACAAACGCAATAACTCTGCGAAGGTTGAAAATGTTTTCAAGGGATTGTTGAAATGCGGGACTTGTGGTGCGGGAATGTGTATTCATGTCAACAACAGACCGCCGCACTATTTATGCAACACCTATCGAAGGCAATTCACGAGTTCGACCATCAAGTGTACTACGCACCACATTAGGTACTCTGTTCTTTACGAGTTTGTTTTGAACAAAATCAAACGTCTTGCGGGGGTAGCGAAAGCCCACGAGGACGACTTGACAGAGTTGCTGAAAACGATTCGTGAAAATCACAGTGTTAGTGACACGAAAAAAGAGAGGCGTGAGTTGGAGCGGTTAGAGTCTCGGATTAAAGAACTCGATGCAATCATCAAGAACCTTTTAGAGCAGAACTCCCTCGGCGTAATTTCCAACGAGCGATTCGTGCCACTCGTTACAGGGTACGATGCAGAGCAAAAAGAGTTGACGGCAAGGCTCGGCGAACTCAAATCCAAACAACTCACTGACAAAAACAACAACGAAAGGGCGGCGGAGTTTTTCGGACTTATAGCAAAATACACCGATATTGAAGAACTTACTTTATCGCTCTTGCACGAACTCATTGACCGCATTGTGATTCACGAGAAAGACAAAAAGAAAAACGAGCAGGAGATTGACGTACATTTTCGATTTATCGGGTTGCCGCCCGATATTTCTTAGAAACCAAGCGACCCCTTTTGTCCAGACCCCTCCCGCTGTGTGGATTACCTCCGCAACCACATTAATAATGGTGATTATCATGACGAAACTTTTATCTACTTTTTCACGTCAAAAGAAAGGCAAAATATGAATATTTCCGATTTTGCAGTTCCGTTTATTTTCGCTTTTGTGCTAATATTCGCACTCGTCAAAAAAGTCGATATTTTCACCGAATTTATCGAGGGTGTAAAAGACGGAGTAAAGACGATTACTGAGGTTTTCCCCGCATTGTTTACACTCGTGCTGTCGGTGGGATTATTTCGTGCAAGCGGTGGTGCGGCAATTTTGAGCAATCTAATTTCGCCAATCACCAATTTAATCGGATTCCCGCAAGAGGCTGTCCCGCTGATGCTCCTCCGCCCATTTTCGGGGAGCGGTGCGACTGCTGTTTACGAGGGTATTCTCGCCGATGTGGGAGCGGACAGTTTCGCAGGGCGAGTGGCGAGTGTAATGCTCGGCAGTTCAGAAACGACTTTCTACGTGATTGCAGTTTATTTCGCCGCAACTAAAGTCAAGAAAACACGGCACACTTTGCCGTCAGCTTTGACAGGCGATGTTCTGATTTGCTTGATTAGTGCGTTGGTTGTGGGAATGATGTTCTATTAGGTGATTAGACGGGAGTGCGGTTTCCTTGGAAGTCTATTGGCGGTTTAACTAATGAAATAACCTCCGAAATAGTTTTCGGAGGTTGTTTGCGTTTTAACTTAGTCATCTTCCCTCATTGCTTGGCATTGTGTGGTGTGAACCGTTCCGTGAGGGTGGTGCGGCGGCGCATACACAGTCGCGAGTTTTAAGGGGCAGTTGCCTGTGTTGACCACGTTATGCCACGTTCCCGCAGGAACAAACACACACGAGTTCTCACACACAGGACAGCGCACGTTGAGGCAGTTCTTACACTCACCCATCATAGCCTCACCCCTGCCGCACTCAATGTACAAACACTGGTCGGTGTCATGGTGAACCTCCAACCCCACATCACAGCCCGCGCCTATGGACATAAGCGTCATCTGCAAATGTTCCCCCGTCCATAACGCCGTGCGATAGTTACAGTTTTTACGCGCTGCTGTACGCACATCGGTGACGAACGGTTTGGGACCGCAATCACAGTTGCACATTTCGGTTATGTAGTCTTTTCCGTTTTTCAAAATCGTGTCCTCCTAAATAACATTTTGCCATAGTCTATGTCAGGAGGGCAAAATTGGTGCGTGTACGTTTTTGTTGTTTTAGCTTGACTTTGCAATAAAAATGTGATAGGCTAACTCAACCGCCAATCACCCCTAACGGTGATACGCCCGAGCAACGCGCGCGGGATTTAGCAGCGACTGTCACCAACAGTCAAGGCGTTAGAGGAGTATATCGGCTATTGCGCGGGGGATACTTCCGTCATTGCCGCGTATAAAAAACAGTTAGGAGTAACCTAATGAACCGCCAATATAGCGGATTGACTTATTAAATACCACATCTTTGCAATATATTTTTCGCCATACTGCGTTAATTTTTCCTTAAATATCAACGGATATTCGCGTCAAAATTGTCTTGTCTGACAAAAAATATATTCACAATTATATAGTATCCAATAAGTCAATACGCTATAAATAAACTTGACAGTTCCTAATCACCACGGCACCAACCCCAAATACCGCAGACTTTCGTCCGAGGCAAACTTAGTCGCCGAATACAAAAACAATACCTGCCCATACGCATCTAAATCGACATATTGACTCACGGCGTTGAGTTTACGCATATCCACCACGGTGATTCTGCTGTAATGATTAGCCAAAAAAGGAATCATGCAGTGTGCGAAACTGTCTTTGAACACGAGAAGTGTATCATCAGTGGGCGCGTCAGTGTGAATGTCGATTATAGGCACAATATCGCCCAAAAACACTGTATACTTGTCTTTGTCGCTCAAGTGTTCGCGAAAAAACAAGCTGTCACGTTCGATTATTTGCGCGCCCGTGTTGACCCGAACGCGCACTTTACGCGCCCCTGCCGCAGTGGGCGAGAGCGTGTACAGGTCGATTATGTCGGGCGAAACATGATAGTTAAGCGTTTTAGAAAACAGCGTTCCGCGAAAGTCAGACGTGGCGTGTTCGATATTGAACCACCCCGCGTCAATGGGCGCGTACCCCATTCGCGTACCCACCTCACGATAGCCCATATACGCGCCGTACGTCGTCCAGTGATGGTCGGTGCGATAAAAGATATAGTTGTCCGCGTTTTCGGTTAATCTCGGCGTGATGTTAATGGGTTGAACGTGTTGCAGGCTGTCATACACGCCGTTAATCAGCGCGTTCTGGTTTCCCGGAGCCGCCCCTTGCGGAAGTAGGTCTTTATACAGCTCAAACGCGTCCGGCACGAGCATGATATAGCTCTGCGCGCCGTAATGCTCATACATATTCTCGGCGAACGCGTCGATTGTCGCAACGGTCTGAGGCAGTGTTGACAAATCGGCAGACTCCTCACGCCACGCAAGCAACAGCGAATCGCTGACCGCGCCGGGTTGCCGCACGCTGTACACGCCGTTCAACTCGGTGACGCCGCGCAATGTCTCGAGTTCGTTTTGCAAGACAATCAGCTCTTCACGAAACACAAACCTGTCAGCGAACCACTCGTCGAACGCATCAGTGAATCGCCCGCTTGCGATATTATTCGTCGTGTCATGAAAGAACCCTTTCATATACGCCTTCCACTCGGGCGCGACAAACCGCGCAAGCCAACGGTTCTCGTTCTCAGAGAAAGGCGACGCCTCGTCAGGCAATG
>WRJN01000098.1 GCA_009778605.1 Oscillospiraceae bacterium | reverse complement strand
AAAAGCCATTGAATGTTGATGAAACTGCTAAAAAATGCAATCTTCACCCCGAATCTGTGTACACAATTCGCAAAGACTTTATTGTGTTCGGAATGGAGAGGATTACGCAGCGCAAAAAACGCGAAACTCCGCCTGTAGAGCCAAAAGTCACGGGAGATGTTGAAGCGCATATAATCGCAACTGCTTGCAGTCAGCCGCCCGAAGGAAGAGCGAAATGGACATTGCAATTAAGGGGTGGATTCATGCCAACCCGCGCAAACGCAGAACTGCTCTTGATTGGGCATATGAAGTTAAGTGGTTGTTGACCGAAAGTCCGTATAAAAAATGCTCCAAAATTAGGTTTGTGCAGGACAATTTGAACACTCATAATATTTCATCTTTGTACAAGGCTTTTCCTGCGGCAGAAGCGCGCGAATACGCACGGAGATTGGAATTTCATTTCACGCCAAAACATGGGAGTTGGCTAAATATTGCCGAAATTGCAATAAGCGTTTTATCGAAACAATGTATCGACAGACGTATTTCAAACATGGCTCAATTAAACGCAGAAATTGCCGCTTGGCAAGACGATTATAATTCAAATTTACGCCCTGTCAACTGGCAATTCACTACCTATGATGCAAGAGTTAAATTGAGAAAATTATATCCAGCGTTTTAGTCGGGATAGAATACTACATCTCCGTTTCAAGGCAAGGGAAATTTCAAAAACGATGTTGAGTGTGAAATCAAACGCTCTATTTGATTGTGCAATCCTTTCTCGGACGTGTCCGCCTGTCCGAACCCGCTCTACAAGCCGAGCGGAAAAACAAATACGAACACCTCGCCGACCCAAGTCGGTTCAGCGTTCGTATTATTCCAAAATACTGGAAACGAGTGGACTTGAACCACCGACCCCCCGCATGTCAAGCGGGTACTCTGACCAGCTGAGCTACGCTTCCACAATACCATAGTATTGTACCATAGTTTAATCAGCTTGTCAAGGGTTTTTTGAAATTAAATTTTGTTTCTTTACTTACTGCCGTTGTAGTAGGAGTCAAGCGGGCTGCTTAACTTCACCAAGAATCGCAGAAGTGCCAACGCGTCAGCCATTTTTGGTCGCCTGCGCCCGGGTTAGTGATGTTCGCCGCCGTGCGTGAGTTTGAGTCTAATCTGACAAGTGCAAGGAAGTTTATGCTCGGCGGAAATAAACAATTGAGCGAGTTTTCGCCGATGCAAAAGAGGAACATTTTATGCGATACACGCAGTTGCGTGGTTTGGCGAGGTTGAAAATGCAGACCTTGCTGACTTTTGCGTGTATGAATTTGAAGCAACCGGCAAAATGGAAACACATTAAGGGGGAATTATCGCCTATTATTCGATTTTTGTGTTGTTTTCGCTTGTTTTTGGGATATGATGAAGGGTATCGGCGATTGCCGATACCCCTTTTGTTGTCAGGCTGAACAGCGACAATGTCGGGCTTTTTTAATGCTTTTTTATAGTCTATTATGAAGCTGTTCGTATAAACGAATAGTCTCGCCCGCCGATTGACAGTGTTAGAATGTCGCCGTCAAGCGTGTATTCGTTTTTAGTCGCACCTATACAAGTAACTGCGCTTTTACAGAATTCGGGGTGTTTGCACACGAAAAATACGCCGCTGTGCGCGCCCCATTGAATGTCCACCAAGCCGCCCAATTCGTACATTTTCCCCATTCCGTCAGCGTAGAGGACGTACCATTCGCGGTCGGTTTCTGCCCAACTCCAGCTCCCCACTAACTCGGGAGCGATTTTTACTTCGTCGGGTGAGCCGCCGTTGCGTTTCAGCACGCGTATGCCGTTGTCGCCCTCGCCAGTGGTGTGGAGAGTCAGCGTGTCACCGCCTTCGTATTCGTAGGGGTAGGAGGTGTTGCCCTGCGTGTCATAATCAAAGTATATTTTACCCTCGTCATCACGGACACGAAACATTCCCGCGTCGCCGTCTTCGTCCGTGAACCTGCCGTTCGTGCCGATTGCCGAAAAGGTCAGGTTACAATACCAGTTACACTTGCCCTCGTGCGGCGTACACGCCCACGAACCGATTAGTTGTTCCTCTAATGTTCCCGGAGGGGGCGGAATTACCGGTGATGTAGGCGGTGGTGTGCCGTCGTCGGTGTCGGTGGTTTCGGTGTCTGACGGTGTAACGGTGTCGATAGTTTCGGGCGTTCTGTCGCAACCTGTCACCATGGTGAGTATAAGCATTATCGCTAACCATAATGCGATTATTTTTTTCATGTTCATTACTTCCTTTCATGATATAGACGTTCGTTTTTTGACATTACAATCTATATCATATCACATCTCAATTACTTTGTCAATAGGTAAATTCATGGGGATTGTGCCAATTCGTTCAAAAGATTACCCATGCTTTGCCCGAGCAGTTCGCCCGCATATAATGCTTGTTCGAGCGTGTTGCCGTGGCTCCCTACTTCGATTAACAGCGCGGCAGGGGCTAAGTGCATATTATAGTTGGCGTAGCGAACCCACAATGCGCGCGCTAACCCCGTCGTGTCCGTCTCCAACTGTGATTGCAGGCGCGTTGCGAATCGGTAATTGTCCCGCCAATCGGGTACGTTCCAGTGACCGTTGTCACACGCTGACATAATCATGATTTGCGCCGCTTTTTTGCCGTTTACTTCTTTGACGACCGCCACGGGCTTGCCGTTCGATTCAATCGCATCACGGTGAATGTCTAACACTATGCGTATGGTGGGGTACTGCGAGAGAATGGCTTGGACAGTCTGCGCGCTGCGCGAATACGAGTCATTGAATACGGGGTAATCATGTACTGTGCCGTCGTGGATTACGCCAAAACCCGCTTTGGCGATTTCTTCGGCGATTCGCGCACCGACCGCTACGACGCTACGCTTTGCGTCGTCTGTGCGAAATGTCCCTGACACGTCGGCGAAACTTTCGGTGGTGTGGGTGTGCAGGATTAAGACTTGTGGCGCGGCGTTATCGGCGTAGCGCGTGGGCGCGAACCCTAACGGCTTTGCCGCCTCTTTTAGGAGGTTCTCGTCTGATACGCTTTCGGTTCCGTTGCGTACTTGTCCGCCGTTGGGCAGTTTGATGTAGTTTCCGCTTTGTGCAGGGCGGTAGGTTTGCTGTATAGTCGCTCCTTTGTGGGGCGTTCGTGAGTTGGGCATGGTGTTGCTTGAGCTTATATTTTGGCTCATGATGGGTATATCGTCGGTGATTGGCACAGGAATGTCGGGCAAATCGGGCGTGTCAGGAATCTCGGGAATTTCGGGGGTGTCAAGCGTGTCGGGCATAGGCGTGTACAACATCATTGAGCCGTTGTTGATGGGTGTCTTGTTATATGCGGTGATTCGCTCCTGTGTTGGCGGAGGCGCGTGGCTGTCACTGCGTATGGTTTGAATATACTCGCTTGCAGCATCTAACTTGTCCTCGAAATCGTCGGGGTGGGCGTCACCTATAGAAAACGCCGCCAACGGCGATAATGCAAAGGTGAATACTCCCGCGACTATGCGCCTGCTGAATTTAGTAAACTTCATGATTATACCTCCTGCTTCTTAATCGTAATAATAGAGTATACGAAAAGTGGGCGGCGAATATGACAGATTAGCTTGACAAACGAATGGCAATGTGTTATAATTGGTTTTTGGACGAAACGATTAGGAGGGTAATAACGATTATGATAAAAGAATTCAAGCAAGTCAAGAGCTTTGTTGAGTATACCAAAGGCGCGTACAACGTCTTGCCGCTTTCCGAGGCAATGTATTCCGATATGTATACGCCTATGGACGTTTTGCGGACGCTCAAGGGTATCACTAAACATTGTTTCATTCTTGAGAGCATTGAGGACAGCACCAAGGACATCAAGACATGGGGGCGGTATACTTTTTTAGGATTCGACCCCAAGCAGACTATTTCGTGTCAGGACGGTGTAGTAGTCATCGAAAAAGACGGTCAGCAAACTACTGAATTGGGTGAACCTACGCAGTATATCAAGAAAATTTTAGACGAGAACCGCGCCTTAAAAATCGACGGAATGCCGCCTTTTTGCGGCGGATTAGTAGGCTATTTCGCGTATGATTACGTTAAATATCAAGAGAGCGAGTTAAAACTAAAGGCGAAGGATTGTTGCTTTTTTCGCGATGTTGACCTCATGCTGTTCGACAAAGTTATCGCGTTTGACCATCATGAGCAAAAAATTATTTTGATTGCAAACATTCGTATTGACGGCGATTTGGAGACAGAGTTTAATCGCGGCAAGCTCGAACTTTCGTACATCAAGAAACTCATCATGAACGGGACGCGTACGCGAACCGCGCCACCGTCAGCGAAACTCAAATCTGATTGGAAGGCGTTGTTTGAGAAGAATGAATTCTGCGCCATGGTTAAGAAAGCTCAACAGTATATCCAAGACGGTGAGATTGGGCAAGTTGTTCTGTCTAATCGGTTTGAGGCGGATTTTGAGGGTAGTTTGTTTAATACCTACCGCGTGTTGCGTAGTATCAATCCGTCGCCGTATATGTTTTATTTCAGCGGTACGGATTTCGAGTTTGCGGGTTCGAGCCCCGAAACACTCGTCAAATTGCAGGAGGGCAAAATCTACACCTATCCTCTCGGAGGAACGCGTGCTCGCGGCGAGACGCCTGAGGAAGACAAGGCGATTGAGGCAGAATTGTTGGCGGACAAAAAAGAACTGTCCGAGCATGATATGCTTGTGGATTTGGGCAAAGAGGATTTGGGCAAAATCTGTAAGCCCGGCAGCGTCAACGTAGACAATTATATGAATATTCTGCGGTTCTCGCACGTTATGCACATCGGGAGCGTGATTAGCGGCGACATTCGCGACGGCGTGACGGGGTTGGACGCGGTTGGCGCAGTTCTACCCGCAGGGACGCTTTCGGGCGCGCCGAAAGTGCGTTCCATGGAAATCATTGACGAGCTTGAGAAAAGCAAGCGCGGCATTTACGGCGGCGCAATCGGGTATCTTGACTTTGCGGGTGGTATGGACACTTGTATTGCGATTCGTTTGGCGTACAAGAAGAACGGCAAAGTCTACGTGCGGTCAGGGGCGGGAGTGGTCGCCGAGAGCGTGCCTGAATCGGAGTATCGCGAGTGTGTGAACAAAGCCGCGGCGGTTAAGATTGCAGTTGAGGATTCGCAGTACGTGGATTAACAAGTTTTAACATAAAAACAGCCAAGTTTTATACTCGGCTGTTTTTATGTTCAATTAACCCGCCATTGCCCTAATATCAGATAAAACAACAGCATAATCAGCGGTACGTGTAATAAATAAATCCAGATAGTGTATCTGCCTGTGGCGGCTAAGAATTTGACGTGTGTGTTGTACACGAACCCCGGGCAGTCGCCATTCTTGACCGCTACGCCTAAGTATGAGCCGGCGATGAATAAGAAGAACCACGGCAGTAACGGAAAAT
>WRJN01000097.1 GCA_009778605.1 Oscillospiraceae bacterium | reverse complement strand
AATTTTTTGCCATACTTCGTTGAAATTTCTTGAAAGGCATAAAGCCTACTGCGAAATTTCGCCTTGTCTGACAAAAAAATTCGCTACAAAATTCCACTCGCTCAGGCTATGAATACAAGCTCTCAGAATCAGAACAAGAATAAGAGGGAACACGAAATAACACTCGTGTTCCCCCACTTGTTCATATGTTCATACAAAGGTGAAATTATGAAAAAATGCAAATCAGAAATCGTTTTATCAGAGCTTTGTTTCGCTAAGACGGGTAAATATCGCTTTGTCATACGCGAAAAGCCTAATAAGTGTTGCAAATGTTGGCGGAGCGACTGTCGCGAGTATCGCATAGTCGTGACTGTTACCAAAGACGCGCACGGCAACTTAGTCGCCGACGTATCCTATCCCGACGGTTTCCCCGAATTCGTCAACTGTTTTTGCCCGCCGAGGTGTTGTTGGTGGTGATGACGTCACTCATCATACCCACCCGCCGATTCCTCCGCTGACTCCTCGTCGCGGAAGTAGGAGTTTTCGGCAAGAGAAATCGCCATATCCTCAATCAAGCGCAGATAGGACAACTTATCCACCCACTTCTTAGGCACGAACCGCGCGCCGTGATACGCGCCGAGTAATCCCCCGCACATCGCGCCGCATACGTCGCTGGGCCCGTCATGATTGACGGACAGGCGAATGGCGTTCTCAAACGAGTCCTCAAACAATGCCGCCGAAAAAAGCGCAATCCCCAACGCCTGCGCGGCATTATTCTGCGTGCCGATGTGTGAAATCGCCACAAGGGGCGACACGTCTTTATCGCCGAGGTAGCGTGTGACCTTGCTCATCACTTCCCACATTTCGTGGTGATTTTTATACGTCGAGAGTATATCTTTGGCGCGGGCAATCGCCTCGTCCATGCTTTTGTCGTTGATTAGCTCGGCAATCACCGCACAGTAACACCCTGCCGCTAAATAGGAGGACTCACCGCCGTGAGTAATCGCCGCAAAGTCCGCCCCTGCGCGAAACGCCAACTCCGCATCATAGTTGAAGAACAACCCTGCCGCCAACACGCGCTTGACCGCGCCTGTGTCGTCATAAGCGTTGAGCGGCGCGGTGATTTTGCCGTACTCCAACTTACGCATTTTGGACAGCGTGTCAACATTCACCGAATCGTTGTAGGCGTTGCGGTACATTCCTTTTGTTTTAATCAGCTTTGAACGGTAAGGATTAGATGCCTTGTCAAAAAGCCAGTTATACTCATTCCCTGCGACTGCTTTGGTCTGCGTATACAGCCACATCTGGTACGCGTAGAACACGTATTCGGTGTAGTTCACGCCGTCGTCATTCTGTGACAGTGCCGCCCATAACACGCCGTCCGTAGTGAACAGCGTCATCTGCGTTGCGTCGGTGAACATAGCGGTGTTGGTTTTGCCGTTGACGGCTAAACGCAAGCACCCTGCTTTCTCGAACCGCTCACATATTTGCGGAAACGTCATGTCCCTGCAGGGGTACCCGAATGAATCGCCCGCGGCGAACCCCGTATACGCGCCTATAAATCTTGAAGCATGGTCTAACATTCCTTACCTCCGTTCGCTTATACTCCGTGCGACAGCGACTTTCAGCCGCTTTTCGTCGCCCTCCGCGGGTCGGGCAAAGCCCGACTCCTTGGCGATTAACTTACTTATGATACTTTCCGTTATTTTGAATCGACAACGCCCTGTATAACTGCTCAAGCAACATGATTTTCGCTAACCTGTGCGGAAAAGTCATGTCGGACATGGATAGTTTCATGTCGGCAATTGCCTTGACTTCATCGGACAAGCCCTGTGAGCCGCCAATCACAAAACAGATGCCTTTTTTTGACGAGTGATAAACCTGTGACAGACTGTCCGAGAACGCCTCACTGGATAGTTTGCGCCCCTCAATACACAGCGCGCACACGTACGCGCCTTGCGGGATTTTTGCGATAATAGCCGACGCTGTGTCTTTGTCCGCGCCGTCTTTGACGTCAATCAGGTTTATTTTAGCGTACCCTCCGATTCGTTTAACATACTCTTCTGCGGCGGCGACGAAATAGCTCTCTTTCAGCCGCCCGACGGCTATAATCGTGAATGTCGGCATATTTGCTCCTCGTCAAGCTATCGCGGCGACAAAGCCGCCCCGAATCGCTCTTGTTTTGCTTCATCGTCTGATTCTCCGATTGGGCGGTTTGCGCCGTATCGTGCTGCCGCGCTCACTTTGCAATTTTTGATATTTTCGCGCATAGCTCATGATAATCAGCGCGACGGTCAACACAGCGGCGGTGACTAACAGGAACGTGTACAAAGGCTTGAGCTTATACTCGCCTGTGGGGAACAACTCCTCAGTCGCCATGCCGTTACCGTCCACTTTGGCTTCCATGACTTCGTTGAAGAACGTCTCTCTCAACCACGTACGCATGGACGCCGCCTGAGTTTTTTCCACCGCTTCGATGGTGACTAACGGAAACGTCTCCAACACTTGATTTTTTATTCGTATTTCGACTTTGCCGAGTACCGCCCCTGCCGCGATTGGCGCGGGCACTTCTTTGTTGTCAACAATGGGCTTGATGTCAACAATACTCAATACGTCAAGATTCGCAGGTAGCAATGCGCGATACTCGTCTTCCATCTGTGGGAAAAGATTGATGGTATCTGCCTCGCCGTCAATCACCGTGACGGAAATCTGCGGGTCAGTTTTGGTCAGCACAGTGACGTATGCGAAAGACGGAAACGCCCAGCCGTACAACGCTCTATGGTCAAGAAACGCATAATGCAACGGTTGTTCGTTTGCTTTGCGCTCACCGCTCGGGTGATACGGCGCGCCCGCAGTCACGATGATGTACTCAAACCCGTCACGCTCGGCAATGGACACCAAATTCGCCATACCGGGAATGTTCGCGCCCCACGTTCCGTCGGCGTTTTGCAGTTGATAATAAGGCAGACCGCCCGTCTTAACCCCGAATGCGTGTTCGTAGTAGTAGGGGTTTGTGGCGGTATCCTGCACGAGAAAGTTAGAGTTACGCACGGGCGGCGGCGGTGTACTCCCCTCTTTGTAGGGCATGACCCACTCGTCCAACTCGGTGACTCGGCGGAACTCCTCAGGATAACGCGTGAATGCGTAATCAGTCAGCAAAAAGAAGTCATACACAGTGGAATAGTTGTCCGTCTCAAACAGTCCGTGAGGGTTGGTGAAGTTGGTATTTTTCATGCCGATTTGCTTTGCTGTTTTGTTCATCATTTTGACAAAACTCTCCACGCGTTCTAACCCCTCGCCCTGCCCGAAATGATACGCTAACATATTCGCCGCGTCACAACCCGACGGCAACATCATGCCTATAAGCGCGTCCCACACGGTAAGGTTAGCTTGACCGTGCGTGAACCCCGCTGCTGCGACGTCGCGGAAGTTAGGGTCACTTCCGTGAAATTCCCCCGACAGAATGGTGGGATACTCAATAGGCTCGCTAATCATCTGTGAATAGCTCATATTCTCCACGGCGACTAACATAGTCATCAGCGTTGTTATCGCGGCGGGGTACATTTTTTCGTCGGCGTTTTGCGAATACACGGGTGTGCCTGTCTTGCGTTCATAGACATACGCCGCGCGGCTGTGGATTTTTTCGGGGTGAACGCCGCCGAGTGTGTATCGGTTATGCGGTTCTTCGGGGACGGTCGTGTCGCTCGGCTCGGTGGCATATATAGTCAAAACAATGCACATATTGAGGGAAATCGCCAACGTCAAGAGCATTGTCGAAAAAAACTTTAGGTTTTTTTTGCGGAACATATAGACAAATCCTCCTTTATTGTATATAATGGTAAGTGGAAATAATGGATATATAATCGGTATAGCATACAGTATAACACATTATTAGGCAAAAATAAAGTCTTTTTTTGACTTTGTAATAAATTTTTAATATTTTAGGAGGTAGATTATGGCAACAACACTCGAAATGAAAGACAAACACAAACATCACCTCGGTGTATTGCTGACAATCAAGAAAGAAAACTTAGGAAATGTCGTAAAAGGATTACAGGAAAAAATCCTCGACGCGGTAATCGTAATGGAGCAGGAAGACGTTTCTTGGGTAGAAAAAATGGTAGGAGTAAAAGCAATTGATTAGGAGGTAAAACATGGATACTCGTGAAAGGCATATTATGCACTTATGCTCATTGCTGACGATAAAAAGGCAGAATGCGGCACAAAACGTATCGGGGTTACAGGAAGAAATTGAAAAAGTGGTCATTGTCATGCAACAAGAAGACGTGGCGTGGGTTGAAAAAATCATGGGAGAAAGTATCGTATGAAAGATTACCAAAAATACGCATTTGAAACGCGCATGATTCATGCGGGCTACGGGGGGGACGCGACGCGCTCGGTCGTACCGCCGCTGTTTCAGACCAACGCCTACTACTATGACGATTCGGCGCAGGCACAGAACCTCTTTGAACTCAAAGAAGCGGGGAACATCTACACACGTATCACCAACCCTACGAATGATTTCTTTGAAGAGCGCGTCAACGCGCTTGACGGCGGCGTAGGCGCGTTGGCGTACTCGTCGGGTCATGCGGCTATGTTCAATGCAATCGTCAACTTAGCGGTCGCGGGGGACGAGGTGGTGTCCTCACGTAACATCTACGGCGGCGCAATGAATCTGTTAGGCGTGACCCTCAAACGCTTGGGAATCACCATAAAGTTCGTTGACCCCGACGATTTGTCGGCGTGGGAGGCGGCAATCAACGACAAAACGCGGCTTTTATTCACCGAGTTAATCGGCAACCCCCACGCTAACGTATCCGACATACAGGCAATCGCCGACATTGCACACAAACACGGCGTACCGTTCATGGTGGACGGGACGTTCAACACGCCTTACTTATGCCGCCCGTTTGAACACGGCGCGGATTTCGTGGTACATTCGGCGACTAAGTTTTTGTCCGGTCACGGACAAGTTATGGCGGGCGTCATAGTGGACGGCGGTAAATTCAACTTCAAGGGCAATCCGAGATTCCCGCTGTTCAATGAGCCCGACGTGTCCTATCACGGCATAGTCTTCGCCGATTGCGGCGCGGGTGCGTTCGTACTGCGTCTGCGTGCGCTTGTCATGCGTGATTTGGGCTCCTGCCTCGCGCCGTTTAACTCGTTCTTGACTTTGCAGGGGATTGAGACGTTGGCACTGCGTATGGAGCGGCACTGTTCCAACGCATTAGCCGTCGCGGAATATTTAGAGGGCTGCTCTCAGGTGGAATCGGTCAGTTACCCGTCACTGAAAAGCAGTAAATATTACGCGTTAGCAAATAAATATATGCCCAAGGGCGCGAGTAGTGTGTTCTCGTTCAGAATCAAGGGGGGCAAGGCGGCGGCGGTCAAGTTCATGGACGCGTTGGAGCTTGTGCAGAACGTGTCTAACTTAGGCGATATACGCACGCAAATCAGCCACCCCGCGACGACGACGCACAGCCAAATGAGCACGGAGCAGTTGGCGGCGTCGGGCATTGACGGCGGCGACGTTCGCATATCTGTGGGGTTGGAAAACATCGACGATT
>WRJN01000096.1 GCA_009778605.1 Oscillospiraceae bacterium | reverse complement strand
GTTTTTAGGCTTAGAAAAAACCTCTTAAAATGGCTCTGTAAGCCACTTTAAGAGGAATCTGAGTGACAGGATTTGAACCTGCGGCCTCTACCACCCCAAGGTAGCGGTCATAATCAAAACCGCCAAAAACCTTGTAAACAAGCCAATTTCAAGACATTTGATGATTTTTTCAGAATAGGACACCAACACAAATTTGCAAAAATCATCATCAAACCTTGTATTTAAGCCAAAATTTAGAAATTCAATAAAGTTTCTGTATTGTATTATTGTAAAATCTTACACCCATATTTTGTAGGGTGTATTTTTTATGCCACAAGTTTTGAAAAACAGTTAATTTATGTCGAAAATTCTGTTAATATGAAGTCAACAGGGACTTCCCTGAATCATATTAACAGGAGGGCATGAAAAATGTCACAACCAAAAAGCAAGCAATTCGCAACATGGGCTACGGAGTGGCTCAAATTAGCCAAACCAACCGTCAAAGGCAACACGTTCGCCGCAAGTTACAAGAACCCCGTCGAAAAGCACCTAATACCGTATTTCGGCAGGAAACGCTTGAACTCAATCAAGCAGACTGACATTCAGGAATACATCAGCATTGTTGCTCAAAAGTATTCGTCTGACACTGTGAAAAAGCATAAACACTGCCTTTTTCACATTTTCGACGTAGCAGTAGAAAATGACTACTGCATTAAAAATCCCGTGCGTCGAATCAAGATAAACTGCACCAAGGCAAACACCGAAAAATACGTTTATACCGCCGAAGAAGAACGCCTTTTAGTGACATACGCACGTCAACACCGATTTGGTAAAGAAGTCAAGTTTTTGCTTGCTACAGGTATTTCGCGTAGTGAACTACTTGCTTTAACGTGGCAAAATGTCAATCTAAAAGAGCGAATCATGTACATTCGGAACGGCGCGGCTATTGTCCCCGACGAAAACGGCAAACAAATAACATTTATCGGTGAAACTAAAAACCCATTCAGGCGGCGTGATATTCCGCTTGACACCGCCACTTGTGAGCTACTGCAAGGGTTGTCGCGTGAATCTGTGTACGTGTTTTGCAATAAATACGGCAACGTCCACAACCCCCGAACATGGCAACGGCGGCATTTTGACGTATTCATGCAGGATATGCACAATTATTATGCGGAGCGCGGTATTTATATACCGATTGTGACGCCTCACCAACTGCGTCACACACGGTTAAGTCGATTAGTGAACAGCGGGAAAAATCCCATTGCAGTGGGAAAATACGGCGGACACGTTGACATGAATATGCTTGCGAAACGGTATGTTCATTCAACTACAAATGAACTGCGAGAGCAGTTAGAAATAGACTAAACAGGGCATTCGCCGGGGCTTAACCGCCCCGGACACCCCTCACGAAAGGAGCGTTCACATGGACGAGCAAATTTTATTATTCATTACTTATTGTCGCGAGAATCGTATATATCCCGAAACGTCGTTGAAACAGTGCAGACTTGACTTAAACGAGTTTCAGCGTGTCGCCCTCGAGGAGAGCGGCGGTGATGAGGCGGACTTAGACGCATATACAGCGTTTTTGAAATCCAACTATAAATCCAGTGAAATTAAGCGAAAAAACAAGGCAGTCAAGACGTTTTTCGATTATCTGCAAGAAACCGACGTCATTGACGAAAATCCATTCGGCGGTAAACCGCAAAGGGCTGTAAAATCACCGAAAACGCCCAAAGAACCGAAACAACGCCCGGTAAAGTCGCCGCGTCCACAACGTGAAAAGCGGGAACTGCCCAAATTAAACCCCAAAGCAATCAAAATCGCGGCGATTACCGCCGGAACGCTTGTACTTGTCGTCGGTGCGGTGTACTTAATATCGACGATTGACTTTGAATCACCTGTCAGTGATACCGACACAGATGATGATGACAAACCGACGCCGACTCATTACTTTGCGCCCGAACCGTCACCGTTAGAGACAACACCCACCGAACCGCCGAATTCCCCCGCAACATCACCACCAACTGCGGACATAACACAACCAACGCCGACTTCCCCCACAACATCGCCGCCGACTGCGGACGTAACGCAACCAACTCTGACTGAATCACCGACACAACCGCCGCCCTCATCAGCGGGGCAATCACGGCAAACTACACCAACACAACCGCCGACGTCACCCACTACATCATCGCCGCGAACCCCGACCACCGCACGCCCTGCGACTACTAAAAAGCCAACACCGACACAGCCGCCGCCTGTAAACGTCGGGACGCCGAGTATTAGCGCGTCGAAAAGCAACAACAGCGTGACGCTTTCATGGACAGCAGTCACCGACGCAGACGGTTACGAGGTCAGCCGCAGTACGACAATGATTGGCGGGTACAGTGTGCTGAACGCAATCGCAGTCCGTGACGGTTCGACGATTAAAGTCACCGACAGTGGGACGAATTCAGGCACGACTTACTACTACAGCGTCCGTGCGTTTCGCAACGTCGGCGGTGTGAAACACTGGGGCAGTCACAGCGAAATTGTGACGGTGAGGGGGTAGAAATGAAACGAAAACGCTTTATAATTAAAAATATTGCACTTTTCGGAGGAGTAAATGCGATAGCAAGCGGGTTAATGTTACTGTTGCTGAATATACCGCACTGGTACTTGTGGACTTTGATATTTTTTGCGGCGTTTTGCGTAGGTTTTTTACGTGCAAAGTTAGACTGTTACATTAAACCAGTAAAAAAATATCGCAAGCCTTTAAGTAAATTGTCATGTTGGTTTATGTTGTTTAGTTTCTTATGTCTTGTAGCGGTTCACTTGCTGATAGGTTATTACTTTTTTTCAATAGACGTGCGGTTACTTGATAATATATTTATTTGTTTTATGAGTGATTTTTTGGGGCGAGGGATTTCTTTATATTTTATAACCCCTTTTGTTTATAAATATCTTGATAACGGCACAAACGGTACCGACCAATGAAAGCCCGAAAATAAGTATTGCAGTTTCGCTTAAACCGCCGAGTATAAAATCAAACAAGTCTAAATCAAGCCAATAATGAGCAATCACGGCACACAGATACTTCAACGCAATCAATATCATAATAACATCTATCAAGGTTTGTCTAACACTTGCTAAAGTTTCTAACTTGAATTCAGAATACGAGTATCGAGGTTTTTCCTCTAAGCGTGAAAGAAATGTAAATGACGAATTAACGATTAAAAAGCTCAACAGAAATATAATAGCATTGCTCATCAACGCATTTATCAAGTGTAAGTTTGCACCTTTGGTAAGAATATGTTGAAAAAACTCGGTTGCAGTTTGAGCAATATCTTCATCAGACGCGAGCGTGATGTGCAAAATGATTGTGAAAGCTAATATAACATTTACAGATAACTTAGATTTAATAAAATCTAATAATGAGTTTATGTTATCCACGGCATAACACTCCTGTCCTCGCAAAATTCGACAATTACATTATAGCATACACACCTTTGAGTGTGTCAACACATTATAAAAAGTTTTAGGAGAAAATCTATGTTTAATTTCAGTAAGCAATTAAAGACTTTAAGACTTGCAAAAAACCTGACGCAAAAACAACTTGCTGATAAAATCGGCGCAAGCGAAAGAGGAATTCAGAATTATGAATTAGACTTGCGTAAACCCACCTACGACACGCTCATCGCACTCGCCGATTACTTCAACGTATCAATCGACTTTCTTGTCGGGCGCACCGACAAGTTAAGCATAAATAAGTAAAAAACAAAGGAGAACACACCATGAAACGAATCATCAGCACAATCCTCGCACTGACAGTGCTAATCGGCACATTCGGCGTTGTATACGCAAGCGCGGACACCTACCAATTCCTGTCAATACCAAAAAGTTTGCTATTATAAAATCGTTCAATCAGTACGCAAAATTTGACTGAATGATTGAATTATCGGGTAAATTATGCTATAATCAAATCATGAAGTATGATATATTATCGGCGTTTCGAGAGCATTTGAACGCCGTTGTAGACAACAAAAACACGGCGAATACGTACTATTTCGCCGTCGATAAGCTGTTCAAGGGCTTGCAGTTCAATGAATTATCCGAAATATCGCCGACGCAGATTGAGCAGTTATTGTCGCAAACACGCACCAAGAACCGACTTTCGGCGGCTAAGAACGGCTTGAAACACCTCAAAGCGTTCGACAGCAATCTGAATCTGCCCAAAGACGACTTTTTCGCCAAAACGTCTGCAAACAAGCGGAATTACAGCGTCAAGCCGCCAAAGACGCTGAATCACGACACGATTTGCCGCAAAGTCAACGCAATCCGCGACCCCAAGCTGAAAACAGCGTATCGCCTGATGATGAAATCGGGGTTGCGTGTGTCGGAGTGCGCGGAGCTGACGAAACGCGATATTCAGCTCGACGGCGATACCGTCAAAATCGACGTGCGGCACGGCAAAGGCGGCAGTAATGACGTGGTGGAGTGCATGAATGACCCATGGCTTGCCGGGAAACTGTCGGAGCTGACAGGCGGCTTGAATGATGATGACAAGCCGTTTTACGCCGCACAGACGATGAAAAATTACGCCGCCGAGCGTGGATTAGAGTGTCACGATTTTCGGCGAGTCGCCGCCAATACGTTTCGTGATGAGCGGCGCAGCGGCGGTGAGGCGACCGCCGACGCAAACGAGTCAACGCAAGGTTTTCTGCGGCATACGAGGTATTCCGTGACGAAACGGTACTTGCAAAATCGACGTTTGAAGTTTGTGAAGAAAGCCGCAAAAAAGCCTTGACAATGGGCGGGGAGTGTGGTATAATGGGGGCAGATGAGGGAAAAATAGCTATGCAGATTGTAAATAAAGCCTTTGACATTGAGGCGGAACGCCGTAAAATTCTTGACGGTACATATCCGTCGCGAATTATTCAAGGGCGACAGAATAAGCACATTGAGGGGACGACAGAGTTTGAGCAGAACTGCGAGAAGTTAAACCGTTTAAGTCCAGGCAGTAAGCCAGCAATACTTGATGTTGACGCTCAGACGTTGCTTGATAAATACAAGGGAACGGGGCGAATTGATTTTGTTGGTTCGGAATATCCGCGAGAATATATTACTTCCGACGTGTTTATCGGGAGAACGTGGTACAAAGAAATGGCTAAATATGTCGATACAAAGCGGTTTATGATAATATATTCGTCTACTGGTACTCATGTTGTACCTGTTAGCGATTACGTAGGTTAGGAGGGGATAGCATGAAAGATTTTTGGATTTTACTTGAACGAGCGGCAATTGACGGTTGTTCTGTAGAAGTTAAAACTAAAGGACGGGGCTGTGTTGTTGGTAATTTCGTCCATGTCGATGAGTTTGAGGCAGACCCAGAGCGTTTGGGTTATTATCTGTCGTTAGGCAACGGACGCGGTGACGTTGTATTTGAGGACGAAATCGTTGATGTTAGAGCAATCCCCAAGGCAGACATGATACGGCAAGCCGTCTAAACAACACAACACACAACACCGCCACTGCGTAATGCAGTGGCGGTTAATTTCGCTGTACACGCTCATATACGCCGTTTCACGGCGCGTTAGCGATTTTGCAAAGAAAATCCACTCTGACAACG
>WRJN01000095.1 GCA_009778605.1 Oscillospiraceae bacterium | reverse complement strand
TGGGGCGTTGCATCGCCGAAACTGCGGCAGTCATGCTGACTGCGGGCTCTGCTCTGCGTTTGGCTGACTCGGTTTTCTCGTCTACGCGGACAATGGCGGTTCACTTCTATATGCTGGCGACTGAGGGAACGGCAATGAACAACGCTTACGGAACGGCGGCAATCCTGATTATCTTGATTTTCACAATCAACGTAGTCGCGAACGCACTCGTCAATCGGTTCGTATCTAAACGAAATAAGGGGGCAAGATAATGGCAAGTGTTGCTAAAGCTCCGATAAAAGCGAAAAAAGCGAAGTCGGAAAACAAAATCGAGATTACAGACCTCAACTTTTATTATGGCGAAAAGCGCGTCATCGAAAATCTGAACTTGAAAATCAGGGCGAATCAAGTGACGTCCATTTTCGGACCCGCTAACTCGGGGACTACCACGCTGTTGCGTGCATTGAACCGCTTGAGCGACCTTAATCACGAGGCACGCATGGAGGGGAAAATCCTTATTGACGGGCAGGACATTAACGCGCCCGAAATCAACGTGACGGAGCTTCGTCGGCGAATCGGGTTCGTCTTTGAAGTCCCCACGCCGTTGCCCATGTCCATCTACGATAACGTGACGTACGGGTTGAAATTCCTGCGAGGAAAGTCACGCAGCGAAATCGCAGAAATCGCGGAGTGGGCGTTAATCAACGCCGCACTGTGGGAAGAAGTCAAAGACAGATTGCACGACCCTGCATTCGGGTTGTCCGGCGGACAGCAACAGCGTATGTGCGTCGCGCGCGTACTCGCGCTCAAACCCGAAATCGTTTTGATTGACCGTTCGTGTTCGGGGCTTGACCCCATTTCTACCGCAAAAATCGAGGAATCGCTGATGCGCCTGAAGAAGGAATTCACCGTGATTATTTCGCCGCACAATATCGCGCAAGCAAGCCGTGTTTCCGACCGAGTCGCGTTCATGTTAATGGGCGAGCTTGTGGAAGAAGGCACGAATAGCGAAATTTTCACCAATCCTAAAGACCCCAGAACCAGTGATTATATCACGGGTAGGTTTGGTTGATTAGTAATAAGCAAAAAATACACTTAGGAGGATTTTATCATGAGCATGAGAACAAAGTTTGACGAACAATTGGACACGCTTAACAGCTCGTTAGTCGAAATGGGCAAAGTTGTTGAGGCGGCAATCAGCGACGCAAACAAAGCACTTGTCAATCGCGACACCGATTTAGCGAAAAAAATCATCGCGGGTGATGATGTGATTGACGACATGGAGAAAGAAATCGAAAGGCTCTGCCTAAAAATCATTCTGCGTCAACAACCTGTCGCGGGGGATTTGCGGTTGGTGTCGGCGGTCATGAAGATTATCACCGACCTTGAGCGTATCGGCGACCATGCGTCGGACATTTCCGAGTTGGCGATTTTCATGGCGGAAACGGGTCAACCGTATATCAAGAAACTTGAGCATATCCCGCAAATGTCTGAGGAAACCAACTATATGCTAAACCGCAGTATCGAGTCTTTCGTTAAGAAAGACATTGACATGGCAAAACGCGTCATCGCTAAGGACGACGTTGTTGACGATTTGTTTGTGCAAATCAAAACCGAGTTGGTAGACCTCATGAAAAAAGACACAAACAATACCGACCAAGCGGTAGACTTCATTATGATTGCGAAGTATTTCGAGAGAATCGGCGACCACGCAGTAAACATCGCGGAATGGGTTGTGTTCTCGCTTACCGGGGTTCATAAAGACAGTAAAGTTATGTAATATTCGATAAGAACCGCCTTTCGGGGCGGTTTTTGTGATTTTTATACTTGATTGTGAAAACTAAAATAACACTAATCTTTTTTACCATAATCACGATATGGCAAGGCGGGTTCACCGATATTGCCTGGCTTTTTTGCGGCGTTTTTGCATCAACTATGTTAGCGTTCACGTTTCATAAAAGTATGAACAAGCTTGCATTGTCGTGCCTGTGCGGACTGCTGTTGACGTATATTATCGCTGCGCTAATGGGGAGCGGATTAGTCGATAACCGAGGCGGAATCGCACGAATCGCAGTATTGATTGTGTTAACGCTCTTCTTGGCGAACACCACTGTTGACGTGCAGGGTAGTGCGTTTTGGGCAGGGTTGATTGTGGCAGTTACGGGGATTGCCGGGTTTGTCCTGCCTGTTGACGGACTTGTGGAGAACGGGCGGCTGTACGGCGTGTTCCAATACGCTAACGCCGCGGGCGTGTTCTTGGCTGTATGCGCGTTCCTGACGCGGTTGACAGAGGGCAGGAGGCGACACGCGGCGTGGGTCATGGAGGCGGCTCTGCTCCTCACGCAGTCGGTGGGTGCAGTCGCCGTCTACGTTTTGGGCTGGGCAGTGTACGCTTTGTTCATACAACGTGTAAAAGCTGAACGTCCGCGCAAACGCAGTCTGTACCTCATTTGGGGAGGTATGGCGGCAGTCACGCTTGGCGGTTTGTTCATATTGCGCGGATTTCGTCCCTTTTCTACGTTTGCCGAGCGGCTCACCCACATCAAGGATGGGGCGACAGTCATAGCCGCGAATCCGTTCGGGATTGGAGCGGGCGCGTGGGAGTTGCAGTATCGTGCGTATCAGTCGAGCGACTATATGGCGGCAATTCCTCACTGTGGGTATGTTCAGATTGGACTTGCGGGTGGTTTTGCCGCGTTGCTCATCACGTTCGCGCTCATCGGGTATTGGCTGTGGCGCGTTAAGCGCGCGAGCGTGAACCGATACACCATTGCCGCGTTGATGATTCTCGTTCATGCCGCGCAGGATATTACTTTCTCGTTCGCAGCGATTGTCTTTTTGCTGTTAATGTGCATATATGCGGCGGTATATGAACAAAGCGATGATGTTCACAAAGTAAACGCAAAAAGCCGATTAAGCGTATTATTTTCACTGCCTGTGATTGTATTTGTGACTTTAAGTGTCCCCGAGGCGGTCAAGAATAGGGCGGAGTGGGCGGCAAGCGTGGGCGAGTATAGCGAAGCAATAACACAACTTGAGCGTGGATTTCTACTCAAAGATGATACGCGGGCTACACTTCTGCGAATGGAGTATGCCTACTTGAACGGCGATTACGCCGCAGTAGAACGCGCGTTCGGCGAGTTACACAACCCCAATTACCGCGCGTTTTACATAAAATCTATGTCACTTTTACACGAAAAAGACTTGACAAACGCGGAAATGTATGCTATACTATGTATCGAAAACGCTTCGCATTGGTCGGGCGGTCATGATTTGCTTGCCGAAATTCGGCTTTGTGCCTACGCCGGAGGCGATTTAACGTAGCATTTCAAAATAATTAGGGGGTATAAGTATGAATACTTATAAAAGTTCAAAAAGGAGAGGCGTTAGCCTTTTCCTCGCAGTCGTTATGTTTGTCACGATTATTCCGGCGTCGGTCGTTTCGGCGGCAGGGTACGTTTTGACGGTGTTGATTTCGCCGTCCATGACGTTTGAGCGGGTGTACACGTCGGGTGATTTGCGAGTGCGTACCGGTGATTATCCCAGCGTTTTGCGTGATGCGCGCAACGGCGAGGTTATAGAGGAAATGTATGACTGGGTGGGTTATTACGACGAAAACGGATTGGCGCAATTTCGTGTAGGTGACTGGGATACAGGCATGAAATACGGTTTAATCGACGAGAGCGGCAAAGTTGTAGTTGAACCCATATATAACGAAATTCGTACGTTCAGCGATGGTTTGGCATGGGTTCGCGTCGGTGGTAACTGGAGCAGCGGCGGAACATGGGGCGCATTGGACGCCCAAGGTAAAGTAGTAATCCCTGTTACGCTTGAGTATGACCCCTATGAAAATTTTAAGGACGGCGTGGCGCGCGTTGGAGTCTATGACGAGGAAACCAATAGCCGAAAATATGGGCTTGTTGACAAAAAGGGTAAGGTGCTTATCGAGCCTAAGTATCAAGAAATCGACGCGTTCAGCGAAGGGTTGGCGGCTGTATCAACCGATGACGGTTACGGATTTATCGACAAAGCGGGTAAGGAAGTGGTAAAACCGCAGTACGGCAAAGTTACGTCGTTCAGCGGCGGTTTCGCGGCTGCCGGAACTTACAACGGTGCTTGGACTTTAAGTTGGTCGTTCATCGACACCAAGGGCAACGTAGTTTTAGCCGTACCATATGACCAAGTTAAGCAAGTTTACGAAGGCGTAGCGATTGTCGGCATTGACGATGAAGAATATGGTACAAGCTGGGGTCTTATTGACATGGACGGCACGGAACTCACATCGTTTGATTACGATAACATCAGTGAGTTTTACGCTGACGGTTATGCGATTTTTAGAGATTCCGAATCGTTATCGTTGAACTACAGCGTGGTTAGCGCAAAAGGCGAAATCATCTTTAGCGGGTATAAACAGATTTATCCACCTTGGAGTGCTGGTTGGTCCGGCGATGTCGGTGTGGAAACAGTATTCAACGAGCATGGGCTTGCGCTAGTGAAAGATGCAAAAGACAAATATGGATTGGTTGACAAAAACGGTAAAGTCGTGGTTAAGCCCGAGTATGACGGCATAAACGGTTTTCAGGGCGATTACGCAAACGTCAACAATGGTTCGGGGAAATACGGCGTGATTGACAAGAGCGGCAAAGTCGTGATAAAACTCGAGTATGACACGATATACCACCTCATCGTTGACGGTATCGCGCTTGTTTCCAAAAAGGACAAAGATGACAACTGGAAATGGGGCGCGGTTGACGCGAAAAGCGGCAAAGTAATCGTTCCTGTTGAGTTTAACACCGTGACAAATACTTTAGTTGGTTATGGCATGAACGACGCTAATGGGTTGATTGTCGTGGAGAAAGACGGCTACTACGGTATTTATGATTCGAGCGGTAACGAGGTTATTCCCCACGGCGAGTATCGCGAGTTGCTCAATGCGGGCGCAAAAGACGGCACGTCTTACATTTGGGCGCGCGAGGGTGGTGAAGCGGGCAGAAGCCAGTGGCAAAACCTTGGCGGCGAGTGGGGCATTATCGCGGTGACCGCGCCGGGCGGTAAAGTACCCGACGGCGATATTGACCTCCCGACTTGCCCTGATTGCGGCGAAGTCAACTGTGTGTGTGTTTGTGACGAGTGTGGCAAGTACCCCTGTAAGTGTCCGCCGTGCGGCGGTTGCGGCGAGGAAGATTGCAACTATTGCAACCCTGAATGCGACTGCGGAAATTGTGACATCTGTGGGTTTGACCCTAAGTTAGGCGGTCGTCTCGGGTTTGGGAACCTCACCGGTACGGGCGCGCCTGCAATGGCGGATGCGTTGCAGATTCTGCGGTTGTTGGTGAAGCTGTCCAACGTGATTGACGGTACGTCGGCATTGCCCAAGGCAGTCGGCGATATTGGCGGTACGAAAGAGGACATTCGCATTTCATCGAAACTGACTGACCCGGGCAGCGTGGGTATGCCGGGAATGGCGGACGCATTGCAAGTGTTGCGGTTCATCGTGAAACTGCCTACACAAGGAACGTGGGCGAATCAGTATAAGACAGCTAATCCAAATCCTCCTACAGGGAAGTAGAAGCGTAAAAGCAGAACAAACTGCTCTCACACGAGTTAAGGAACCGCCAATAAATAAAC
>WRJN01000094.1 GCA_009778605.1 Oscillospiraceae bacterium | reverse complement strand
CTTAATTTTGTCGTAGGGCCAATCCTCAAAACCGACTAATGCGCGCATCCACCGATTTGTCTCCTCACCGAGCATAACCTCAATACGCTGACGTTGTTCGAGTGTAACAGCAAGGTCACTCTCCCAGCGCACCGCCCAGTTAATCGTGCCTTTCCCGGCGAAAACTTGGTCAAAGATAAGGTTGCGGCGCGGCAACGGATTTTCGCGCACCAACCGCACATCACGGAACCACTCCATATTCTCCATAAAATGCTCGGGCATATCCGCAATCGTTAAAAGCGGTTTTACATCAATGTCAGTATCAGTGTCAGTGTCCGAATCAGTGTCTGAATCAGTATCCGAGTCCGTGTCGTCGTGAGGGATGTTCTCCCACGTTTTCGTTAAATCACAATTACCGGTGAGCAACTCAAACGATTTATTACGTTTTGCAGCGCGCCGTACAGAGGTGGTTTTGTCTTCCAACTCGCGCTTGGTAATCATATAGATTTTCTCGACGTTACACTTTTCACAAACCTTGATTTCTTGTGACCGTGTAATACGCGGCGAAGTCACCTCGACACACTCACAGGGGTCTTTCTTGCAGACTTCACACACTTGCGGTTGCGGTTCGTTAATCACAGGGCACACTAAAGTCGGGTGTGCGTCATAAATAGCCTTAGCGGCGGCGGAAATCTCGGGGACAATCCCACCCACTGCCGCACTCCCGTAGTTGTCGGATTTGTTAGACGTCCACCCCATCACGCCCTGCCAACCGTTGTTGAATGCGTTGGTATAGTCCTGCGCTAACGTATACGTTGTGCCGGTGCGTGAAATGCTGGTGGGCGAATTACGCGTAATCGAGCCTAAACTGTTGAACGGCGAAGAATTGCCACCCCACGCCGCCGAACCGTCAGCACCTGTTTCACCAATGAGCGCGGGTTTACTCGGGTCTAATCCCCACCCGCCTTCACCGAGTGACCCGTAAGGTTTCCGCGTGAACGGATGCCCGAACCATTGCCCCACCCAGTCATAGTAATGCGGCGACCAAAAGTCCATCTTCGCGTACGCGCTGTCGGAATATTTTGCTAATTCGGTATCGGAAATGACGTTGTGGCTTACTTGGTTATACTTTGAGAACCCCATACCCACCGTGACAAGAACATCACTACGACTGCGAATCGCCGCTGCATTGCGCGAGAAGAATCGCGAAAAATGCTCCCACGGAATCTGCCCGCGCACTTGCTCCTCGTGCACCCAGTCAGGCTCGTTCATGAGGTCAATGCTCCACAAGTAGGGGTTATCGCGGTAACGCTCCACAAAAGGTACGGTATAATGCTGAATGAACGAGTCAATCGTCGCTTCTGATTTTACCATGTTACGCCACGCCTCATGCGGGTGTCCACGAGTGTGCGGCAACCAGCCGTTATACTCACTCATGTGGTCAAACGAAATGAGCGTCGCCATAATGTAAATGCCGTGCTTTTGCGCGCTTGCAAAGAAACTGTCCAAATCTGTCCAGAACTTCGCATCAACGCCCGTGATTGTGCCGTTACTGCTGATTTTGATGACCTCGTAATTGTTGCGACAGCTAATCCACACTCGTGAAGCGTTGACGTTGTTCGCTTTTAGCGTCGCGAAATGCGAATCCCAATAAGCGGCGTCAAACTCGGGGCTGCCGAAATCGTCCCACTTGTGCCAAGGTGTATTAACGCCGTTAATCCAGATACGCTGCGGGTCACTCTCGTACCCCACGACAAACTGATTGTTCGCGCCTACGCGAATCCGCAGAGGGTCAATGCTCTCTGCCGCCGCCGCTTTGTCCCACACAGGAGTTACGTCGGGCGCGCCGACTAAGATTGACAACGCCATCACCGTTGACAGCAAAACCGCGATTAACTTGAACGCTCTCGTTTTCATAACCACTCCCCCTTATTTACCGCAGAACTCTTTAGTCACCTTGACGATGTTTTCACTACATAACCCAAACTCTTTCAACAACTCAAGCGCAGGTCCCGAATACCCGAACCTGTCTTCAATCCCGATTTTCTTCACAGGCACAGAGCCCGCCTCCGCTAACACGCTGCATACCGCGTCACCGAGCCCGCCAATGACCGAATGTTCCTCCACTGTGATAATCCGCCCTGTTTCCTTAGCCGCTTTCGCGATAATCTCCGCGTCAATGGGCTTGATTGTGTGAATATTGATAACGCGCGCGCTAATCCCCTGCCCTGCCAAGATGTCGTGTGCCTCAAGTGCCTGTGCGACCAACAGACCCGTGGCGATAATCGTCACGTCCGTTCCCTCGCGCAGTTGCAACCCTTTCCCGAGCTGAAACTTATACGTTTCACGGTCATTGAACACAGGCACGGCTAATCGCCCAAACCGCATATACACAGGGCCGTTATGCTCTGCCATTGCTAACACTGCCGCTCGAGCCTCCACCGAATCGGCGGGGTTAATAATCGTCATGTTAGGCAAGACACGCATAAGCGCGATGTCCTCGTTACATTGATGTGACGCACCGTCCTCGCCAACGGATATTCCGCCATGCGTCGCGCCGATTTTGACGTTGAGGTTGGGGTACGCGATACTGTTGCGAATCTGCTCAAACGCACGCCCTGCGGCAAACATCGCAAAACTCGACGCGAACACAAGCCTCGGTACTGCCGCAGACTTAGACGTGGCAGGTTTCCCCGTAGTCGCTAACCCTGCCGCCACCCCAATCATGTTTGCTTCGGCGATTCCGCAATTGAAAAACTTGTCGGGGTGCGATTTCTCAAACATCGCCGTCTTAGTCGCCGACGCTAAATCCGCATCCAACACCACCATGTCCTTACGTTTCTTATAAAGCTCCACAAGCCCCTCGCCATATCCCTCACGAGTCGCTCTCATAACAACATCAGACATTTTCAAACCGTACCTTTCTGCCACCAACAGGGCAAGAAACTTTTTCACTCATCATAACATGATTTCGCTTCAATGTTTTAGACCGTACCTTTCTGCCACCAACAGGGCATGAAACTTTTTCACTCATCATAACATGATTTCGCTTCAATGTTTTAGACCGTACCTTTCTGCCACCAACAGGGCATGAAATTTTTTTCACTCATCATAACATGATTTCGCTTCAATGTTTAATTACCCCCTTGCAAGTCGGATAATTCTTTTTCAAGCGTCACTAACTTTACTTTCAGCCCCGCCATAGCGGAAATATACTGCTCCTTATTAGGCGCGACGCCATGCCACGACGGTTTATTCTCCATAAACGGAACACCCTTGCCCTTGACGGATTTTTGTATAATCAAAGTAGGTTTGTCAGCATTCTCGCCCGAAACGTCCGCCGCATAATCAAACGCAGACTCGATTTGCCCGAAATCGTGCGCGTCAATGGTAATCACACGCCACCCGAACGCTGCCCACTTCTCATCCAACGGAGCCAACGACATAACCTCGTCAATCGTGCGGTCACTTTGCAAATTATTGTTGTCAATCACCGTGACAAGATTATCGAGCTTGTAGTGTGCCGCGAACATCGCCGCTTCCCACACCTGCCCTTCCTGAACTTCACCGTCCCCGAGTATAGCATACACTTTATAGTCCGCTTTGTCTAACTTCCCTGCGAGTGCCATACCGCAAGCGGCAGAAATCCCCTGCCCTAACGAACCTGTGCTGAAGTCCACACCGGGCGTCACCCCCATAACAGGGTGCCCTTGCAATCGCGAGCCGATTTTGCGTAACTCCTTCATCTCTTCGGGGGGAAAGAACCCCCGTTGCGCCAACGCCGCATACAGCGCGGGTGCGTTATGTCCCTTAGACAAAACGAGCCTGTCGCGTGTAGGGTCGTCAGGCTTTTGCGGGTTGACTTTCATGTGCGACATATACAAGTAAGTAATCGTATCCGCCAACCCCAACGACCCGCCCGGGTGACCAGACTTGGCATGATACGTCCCCTCGATAATACCCATACGCACTTTACACGCCGTGATTTGCAAATTCAGATTCGCGATTGTTTCCATTTTTATTCCATACCTTTCCGTCACCAACGTGACACGAAAATATTTTTCTCCGAACACAAGGGTTTAATTTCAACCTTTTATTCTCCCCATATAATCAACAACCTCTCGAATAACGCCGCTGTTATTATCGCACACAACTTTGTCAGCCGCTTGTTTGACCACGTTTTCGGCATTCCCCGCCGCAAACGCAAAATCCGCCATTCGGAGCATTTCCAAATCGTTCATATAATCCCCTGCGGCGAACACTTTATAGTCTCCGTACCCCATAATCTCCAACATTTTCTTGAACCCCGTCCCCTTATTTACACCACGCGGTAGAATTTCAAAAAACATCGGTGCGGAGCTTACCGCATGAACGGCGTCGCAGGGGTTAGCCTCCGCGAACGCAATCATCTCGTTAATATGTTCAGGCTCATCAACAAAGACTGCTTTAATCCAGCCGTCATGAGACAACTCGTCGAATTTGCATCGAATGGGGTTGACGTTACCGAACAGCAAATGCTCTTCTTCATAAGCGTTGGTACACGTCACGTAAATCTTCTCGTCAATCAATATTTCTGTCCCTATATGAGGGAATTGCCCTATCAGTTTTTCTATGTAGTCGATTCCTGCTTGTTGCAACGTAGACTTCCACAGTGTACGCTTGCTCGCAAAGTCATACACCATCGCACCGTTGAAAATCACCGCAGGCGCATTAAGCAACCCCATGCCGATTTCTTCGGCAACCGCCCGCGCTAACGCGATTCCGCGCCCCGTAGCGATTGTGAACAATCCGCCGCCCTGTGTAAACTCCGTGATTGCCGCTCTGTCTACCGCCAAAACCCGCTTATCGTCGTTGAGCAATGTGCCGTCCGCGTCGGTGATTAGTAAAGTTTTGTCGTATTTCATACACTCTCCAAAAAACTCAAAAAATCCACGAAATAATGCGGCAGCTCGCTGTCAATCTCCATTCGCTCCCCCGACTGTGGGTGAATAAACCCCAACTTCTTCGCGTGCAAACACTGCCCCGACAAATTCGATAATGCCTTGCCGTACACCGTATCCCCCGCGATGCTGTGCCCGATGCTCGCCATATGCACACGAATCTGGTGCGTTCTCCCTGTCACGAGTTTGACTCGAATATGCGTATACTTGTCATACTGCGCTACTACTTCATAATGCGTGACCGCCTCGCGCGAATTACCCTTGCTCATAACGCACATCTTCTTGCGGTCGGACGCGCTCCTGCCAATCGGCGCGTTGACAACACCGTCTGCCTTGACTTTTCCGCACACAATCGCCTCATACACCTTCAGAACGCTACGCGCCTTGAACTGCTCGGCTAACGCCAAATGCGCGGTATCGTTCTTGGCGATAACTAACAACCCGCTGGTGTCCTTATCCAGGCGATGAACAATCCCCGGGCGAATCACGCCGTTAATTCCCGACAAACTGTCCGCATACCGCCACATCAGCGCGTTGACCAACGTCCCGTTAAAATTCCCCGCCGCAGGGTGTACTACCATGCCTTGCGGCTTGTTGACGATAATGACATAATCGTCCTCATACCGCACATCAAGCGGAATATCTTGAGGCAGAATATCGGCAAGTTTCTCTGCAGGAATTTCTACCGTAATCACATCACCCGCTCTGACAAAGA
>WRJN01000093.1 GCA_009778605.1 Oscillospiraceae bacterium | reverse complement strand
CGTTTTTTGAAAGTGAGCAATAAAAAACGGTTTTAAAAAAGCCTTTTTTTCGATACACTCTACAAAATAATGCAAATCAACCCACCGCAGCCGTCGTTGATAATGCGCTGAATCGTTTCTTGCAGTTTCATGCGCGCGTCGCCGGGCATTCGGTACAGCTTGTTGTGCAGCCCCTCATTAACCAACTCATGCAGGGACTTGCCGAAGATGTTGCTCTCCCAGATTTTCGTGGGATTCTCCTCAAACTCTTTGAGCAGATACATAATCAGCTCTTCGCTTTGCCGTTCGGAGCCGACTACAGGCGATACCTCGGTAGTGATGTTGGCGGCAAGCATATGAATACTCGGAGCCGCAGCCTGCAACCGCACGCCGTACTTCCCACCCTGCTTGACGATTTCGGGTTCCTCTAATGTCAGCTCGTCAATGCTGGGCATAACAATTCCGTACCCCGTCGCTTTGACTTCCTCTAACGCCGCCTGTACTTTCATATACTTCTGCTTGATTTTGGCAAGTTCAATCATACAAGGCATGAGGTCACCCTCATCGCGCAGCTCTAACCCTGTCGTCTCGCCCAGAATCTTGTAGAACAAATCATTCTTAAGCGTCACCGAAATGTACCCTGCACCGCGCCCTAAATCAATGCTCTCGACGTCGCAGTTGGTGACATACTCACAGTCGTTGACTTTGCAGGAAACACCCTTAACTTGGTCAATGCTGACTATATTCGCCGCCGACTCCTTGAGCGCGTTCCACACCTCGCTTTTGAGCCAGTGCCCCTTCTCGAGAGCCGTCAGCCATTTAGGAATCTTGATGTTGATTTCCTTGACAGGGAACTGTAACAAAACTTCGGTCATGATTGTTTTAATCATGTCCTCGTCCAAATCGACGCAGTTTACCGCAATGACGGGTTTGCCATACTTCGCACGCATTGATTCCGCCAACTCTACATTTTCGGGAGAGTTAGGTTCACGACAGTTGAGCAATACAACAAAGGGCTTGTTAATCGCGTCTAACTCGTTGATGACGCGCGTTTCAGCTTCTTCATACTCGGCGCGCTCAATGCCGGTGATACTGCCGTCGGTGGTAATCACAAGCCCAATCGTCGAATGTTCGTTGATGACTTTCTGCGTGCCCACTTCTGCCGCCATATTAAACGGAATTTCGGTATCAAACCACGGTGTCAGCACCATGCGCGGCTGTTCATTCTCGATATACCCGATTGCGCTGGGGATAATATACCCCACACAATCAATCAGGCGGACGTTCATGAGCGCGTTATCCTCAAGCGTGATATTCACCGCTTCTTCGGGAATAAACTTGGGCTCTGTCGTCATAATCGTCTTGCCTGCCGCCGATTGCGGAAGTTCGTCGGTTGCGCGCTCCTTGCGATACTCCGAGTCGATGTTGGGAATGACCACGTTGTTCATAAACTTAGAGATAAAGGTAGACTTTCCGCTCCTGACAGGGCCGACTACGCCAATGTAGATGTTTCCGTCGGTGCGTTTGGCGATGTCGTGGTAGATGGACGAGTTCGCCAAACCCGCATTACCCGCGTTATTAGTCGTGTTGTTTGTGTTCATAATTTGTACTCCCCCCCTTAAACTATCGGTATCAAGAGCATACAAGGAGTGGTAATGACATTACTCTCCATGTCGTTCTCGCTGATGATTGCATCGGCACTCGTGTTGTATCGTTTCGCGATATGCCAGACATCTTCGTTCTTTTCGGCGTAGTACAGTTTGAGTGCATACTCGTTATCACGAGATTTAGGCGCGTCTCCGTTAATCGAGATTTCCTTAATCACCTCTACCGAACGTACGTGATACAAACAACCGCCGAGCCTCAACGCAACCCGCACTTCTACACGATTATCAGAAGCGATTGCAAACGTCGTGTTCATAACCTGCAGGTTAGGGTCAATGGTGTGTTCCTGCGTCAAGCCGTCGATTTCCGTCACCAACTCAAACTGTTCGCTTTTCTCAATGAAAATCGGCGCGTTATTGTCCAATCTGCCCATAATTTGCATATTCGCCTGCCCGGTAATCACAAGCTCACCGCTTATCGCCATACCGTCGTCGTTGTCCTGCTCATGCTCATTATTAGGGCGAACGCGACAGACGATGTTGCTGATGTCACAACGCGCGTCATGCACCGCCTCGAGCGTACCCTCACTGCTCTCTACCGAACCTTTCAGATTTAACTGACGTTCAATTAACCGCGGCATTGTTTCGGTTTTAACCGTCGTTTTAGTAAACGAACTCTCGAAATTCACCGAATACATATCCACAACGGGCATGACTTTCTTTTCTAAATGAGCCGTTACAGTGCAGTTGACGGTCAAATCACACGAGAACGTGCGGTTGTCGCCCGCGTCACTGTCGCCGTAAATTGAAGAGTTAGAGCTGCTTGCGCCGCCTGCTTTGATTTCCAAGTCACAATCCATGACCGAAAGGTTGACAAAACAAACGTGTTCCTCGGTAATGCCGTTCAAGTCAACAATTTGGCTGATGGGAATGACCGCTTCCATGACTTCGGCAGTCTCGGCGGTGTTATCGGGCGGATTGGAGACGTTATCGTCCTCGTCCATGCCGTCCGAAACGCTGACATTAAACGAACTTGCCGATTTACGCAGATACAACGCCTTAACCGTCGCTTCCCCCTTGATGATGACTTTGTTGGCGACGATTTTGTGTTCCGTTACCGTCACGTTAGCGTCGTGATGAATGATACTGCTGATGCCTCCTGAACCTACACCTGTTTCGATGTCTTCCCGCGTGATAAACTGACGCGAAGCAATGAGCTTTTCACCGCAATAATCTAACGCGATTTTGCGCGTCTCAACACCCATACCCTCCGCGCCTGTAATCATGCGGCTTTCGCGGGTACTGCTTACTTTGACTTTGCAGCTCACGGCTCCGCGAACGTCAATGCGTCTGCCCGAAACGGCGCGGCAGTTGCAATAGTCGGTTTTGGGCGAAATGCTCACGATTGCTTCCTCGACGGATTTAACAAGCTCAATCGTCTTAGAATAGGTGTACCGCTGTTCAATACAGTTTACGCGATTACTGCCCTCGGTAAGATAGAGTACCTTTATGTACACTACTCCGTCGCAATAAAGCTGATTCCCCGAAACATTGTAGGAAATGACGCAGGGAGTTAAACTGCATTTAAGCACTTTGAATATGTCGGGATAATAATCCGGCAAAACATAATCAAATTCTACCCCCTGTTCAACCTGTCCGTCATAAACCACTTCACTAAGGAAGACGGGTTCCTTCGTTGTTTCAAAAGCTGTGGTGTCAAGCAGACCGCCGTCAAACAAGTTCGCTGCGTTCGTGTTCGCATTCGCAGCAGAGTGTAACAACCCGCCTGCGTTCGCGTTCGCGCTCGCATTAGGGTGTGTAAACCCGACTGCGCCGCTCTTTTCTTGGTTTTTGAAATCCATATTTCTCCCCATGCCTTTCCGTTCAAGTTTTCAAACTTTTAAGGTTTGTCTACGAGAATAATATGTGCGGGTTGTACAGTTTATTCCTGTGGGGTTGACTTTTCGTGCAAAACGGTGTATAATGGTTTGTGAATGACGCAGTAATACTATAACATAATCTGACATAGACTTGTACAAAAGTTCCCACAGGAGGTTTTGAGTACATGGAATACATCACAATTCTAATTCAAGCGGTCATTCAAGGGTTGACGGAATTTCTACCGGTATCGAGTTCGGGGCACCTATCGGTTATACAGCATTTTATGGACATTTCGGCGGCTGACGAGGGTTTGTTCACCATGATTGTCCTGCACGTAGGGACGCTGTTGGCGGTGTTCATCGCATTCCGTCAAACAATACTCGGCATGATTCGCGAGTTCTTCCTTACTTTCGCTGACATTTTCACGGGTAAGTTCTCGTGGAGCGGCATGAACGACGACAGGCGCATGATGTTCATGGTCGTCATCGCGACGCTAATGCTCATTCCTGCGTCATTATTCAGCGGATTCTTCTCCGCGCCTACCGCCGACGGCGATATAATTTTCGAGGGAGTCGCATTCATGTTCACGGCAATGCTGTTGTTCTTTGCCGATTCCTGCGTCAAAGGCGTCAAAACAGGTGGGGACATGACGCTCAAAGACACGCTGACCGTCGGGTTTTTCCAGATTGTCGCGCTGTTTCCGGGCGTATCGCGTTCAGGCGCGACAATCAGTGCAGGGCTGTTCCGCGGTCTTTCCCGCAAAACCGCCGTGACATTTTCGTTCATGTTGAGCATTCCTGCCGTAATCGGCGCGACGGTATTTGAAACGCGGGACTTCCTGAAAGAAGACGTTGCGTTTGACATCAACTGGCTCGCGTTAGGCATAGGGTTAGTTGTGTCAATGCTTGTGGGATTGTTGGCGATTCGGTTAGTGAAACTGCTGATTAAAAAGGAAAAGTTCAAGATTTTCGCAATTTATGTCCTCACCCTCGGCATTCTCTGTGTGACGTGGGGCGTGTTCGAGAATATCACGGGCATTACATTCCGAATTTGACAAAATATGAACAAACGCAACACGTAATGACAAAAATACAAGGGAAACGTCAAGTTTATTTATTGGCGGTTCCTTAGCGGAAGTGGTCTTATGTCATGATGACATCAGAAAGGCAAGGGTTAAAAATGGCAGAACGTAAAACCAAAAAACCAACTAAGAAACAAGCAGCCGAAGCAGCCGCGCAGGAGCGCGAATCGGCGCGCAATGCCGCATTAGCGCGCGACAAGCGCAAGAATCACATCTACTCGGTGGTGATGTTCGCGGTCGGGCTGCTGCTGCTTGCGTTCGCGCTCATTCCGTTAGAGGCGCAGGCGTGGGACGCAGTTCGTCGCGCGCTGTCGTTCCTGTTCGGGCACGCTATGTACATTATCGGCGCGGCACTTATCTATATGTCCATCAAGCGACGTATTGTCTTGTTGACCGCCATTGTCCTGCTGACTTGCGCGCTGTTGCACATAATCGGCGATTTCGGCGGCGTAATCGGCTTTGGCGTGAGTTATCCGCTCATGTTTTTCGGGCGAATCGGCGCGGGAATCATTATCGGAATTGTTATATTTGTCTTAATTATGATTCTCGGTAATATTACCGTTGACGCATTTCTGCGGTTTGTAGGCAAACCGTTCAAGAAAGCGGGAACATTCGTCAAAGAACAGCATGAGTTAAACAAGCAAGACAAAGCACACCTTGCTGAGGCGAACGAAGAAGCGCGCAAGCAGTCTGAATCCGACGAGGCGTACGCCAAAATGCGCGAGGCTGAGCGCAAAATCGAAGAGGAAGTAGGCAGTGAGAAAACTCGCGATATTGACGATAAAATCAAGTTTGCGGGAATTGCTGCGGCACTCCCCCCCGACCCTCCAAGCGCGCCCGATACGCCTGATAAACCTTCTCCACCTGCTTATATTTCCCCTGACGCCGCCACTGAATCTGACCCGCCGCCCTTTGATGTAGATATAGAAGTTACAGAGCCCGTCGCGTCGGACGCTGAATCGGGTGCAAACCCTGTACTTGCCGCAATTGACGACTTCAAAAAAGAGGAAACAGAGGAGGACAAGCTCCGCGCACAACGCGAGGACGCGCTGACCGCACCGCCCCCCCTGCCACCTCCTCCGCCCGAAGAATCCGACTTTGATAAAATCACTGCGCTTGCCGCGTTTGCCGCGCATCAACAGATGTATTCCCTACCGGGTGTTGATTTGCTTGACGAAGTGATAAAAAAACGCCCTGAATCGGACGTTGCAGAGGAGTTAGAGTCCAACTCAATAAAGTTGGTAGAAACGCTCAAAAGTTTCGGCGTTTTGACTAAGGTTGTGGGCGTGGTTCGGGGACCGTCGGTCACTCGGTATGAGATTCAACCAGCAC
>WRJN01000092.1 GCA_009778605.1 Oscillospiraceae bacterium | reverse complement strand
ACCATCGTCATAATCGGCAACATGATTGCCAAGTTACGCGGCAACCAGCTTATGGGGTTATTTTCATAAATGTTGAACACGATTAGGATTAAGAAAAAAGCAGGATATTGTTTGCATACGTTTGCAAAAAACATCAAACTCGTTATGCTTTTCGCGTATTTGTACTTGCGCTCACGCTTTACGTTGGGGATATTCACCGTTTCAAGAAGGCGATTTACCTCTACGAATAAGAACACGAACGCAAACACCGTCGCAGACATGGCAAGCATAAAGTCTAACGATTTTGACTGCATTTCGTCTGCCAAAATCGAGTCTAACTGTCGTATGACTGCGAGTGCGCTCACATTGTAGTCGTTGTCCGCTATAACGGTTACACCGTACTTGTAGCCTCCTCTTACGCCTGTAACCGACGATTGCTCACCCCAAGCGGACTCGAACAAATCAGCCGCTTCGGATACATCATGCGGGTTGTCGTCTGCTGTGTACACTGAAAAGTCATCACCTGTCCGTGTGACAAGAAAAAGCTCATTGTCTTCACCGAAGTCCATGTGTTGTGCGCGTTCAAGCAATGTCTTGTCTATTCGTTCGTTTCCGCTTAGCGCAAGCCCTGCAAAAACTGACGAAAGCCGCAGTTCATCTTGCTTTACCGACTCTATTTGTGTCGTATATCCGCCCGAAATAGAGTAGATGTACATGGACAGGAACACGACTAAAAATACGAAAAACTGCATTGTTTGTGCCGCGTATCCGGTAATCGGGCGTTTAGAAAACCACGCCAAGAACCAAATGACGATTCGCAGAAAATGCAATCCCGCGATTGAGGTGAACAAAACGAATATAAACAGAGGCAGTATTTCGTTTTTGTACAACCAAAACGTGAGCAACGCCAACGCAGTACAGCCGAACATAGAGACAAACTGCATGATTAAGCGTGCAGTAGATTCTTTTCTGCGTTCAGGGCTCATTTTCTCAACGGGCAGCGTATCGTGTCCTTCTTCGCCGTTTTCGTCATTTTCGTCAGTGTTGTCAGTCGGCTTTTTCTTCTTTTTGAGGTTGGATATTGCCGAAAACAGCAGATACCCGCCCGACATCATCAAGCACCCCCTGAACAATGACGAGTAAAGGCTTTGCTGTAGTTCCTCGCCGTATTCCAAAAACGGAGTATCGTCTATTTGCACCATCAAGGTGTACCCGTGAAAATCTTTGTTATCAAGTGGGTAAAACGAGCGCACGTATTCGCTTTCGGTACACGTGTACACGTTTTGCAACGCCTCGTCAGGAAGTGCGACATCTATATCCGTGTTCGCGGCGATTGTTTTGCCGTCCGCCTCAAACAGCGCGTATCGTATATTGTCCGTTTCGCTGTCACTCGGGAAGATTACATTAAGTATAAAGCTCATGCTGTCGATTGTGTGGGAGGCTTGATTATCGCCGTTTTCGGTGAACAGAGACGCCGCATTACGCGCCAACACCTCTGATTTTGACGCTAACTTGCCGTCGTAGTATTCCGTGTATTGCTCACCCAACGAAATCTGTGCTATAAACACAGTAAGCACAACGGCGAAGCTGATAAAGACTATCTGAATCAAACTGTCTTTAATCCATGAAAAACTACGCATGGCTGTACTCTCTCTCCTTATAAACAACGAGTATAGCAGTTCCGCTTGGCATTTGCGTTTTATTCGCAATAAATTTTGTGTTATACAAGGCGAAAATTTCGCGAATATACGCTTATATTTAAGAAATTTTCAACGCAGTATAACGCAAATGTCAAGTGGAACTGCTATATGAACGCGAGCAGACCGCCTTCGTTCGTTCACAATAAATTATAGCACACTTTTTGGCAATTGTCAATGATTTTTGAAAAAATTTGGCAAATGTCAACCTCCAACTTACGAAACAGGCTCAAACTGGCTGTTATATAACTCTGCGTAGAATCCGCCTTGCGCGAGAAGTTTTGCGTGATTACCGTTTTCGATAATGTCGCCGTCTTTCATCACAAGAATCACGTCTGCATTTTTAATTGTGGACAGCCTGTGTGCAATCACGAACGACGTCCTGCCCACGGTCAGCCGTGCCATAGCGTCCTGTACGAGACGTTCCGTCCGCGTATCCACAGAGCTTGTCGCCTCGTCAAGAATCAACAGCGGCGCGTTTTGTATCATAGCGCGTGCAATCGTCAGCAGTTGCTTTTGCCCTGCCGACAGACTGGCTTTATCGCCCAACACCGTGTCGTATCCTTTAGGGAGCGTTCGTATAAAGTGGTGTAACCCTACCGCTTTGCACGCCGCTTTCACCTCATCATCAGTCACGCCCGATTTCGAGTACACGATGTTCTCTTTAATCGTACCTTCAAACAACCATGTGTCTTGCAAGACCATGCAGAATTGTTCATGTACGTTTTCGCGCATGACGCGGTTGATGGGCGTTCCGTCAAGAAGAATGTCGCCACTGTCGATTTCGTAAAACCGCATGAGCAGATTCACCATCGTCGTTTTCCCTGCACCTGTCGGCCCGACAATCGCGACTTTTTGCCCCGCCGCGATTTTCGCCGAGAAGTCATTGATAATCACCTTGTCGCTGTTGTACCCGAAGCGCACGTTGCGGAATTCCACATCGCCCGATACGTCAGTTAGTCTCGTTGTCTTTTGGCTCTCGTCCGACAACTCTTCCTCGTCAAAAAACTCAAACACGCGCTCACCCGCCGCCGCCGTCCGCTGTAACGCTTGCAGTGCTTGCGCCAACTGCGACAGCGGTTGTGTGAACAGGCGAATGTAAATCATAAACGCGACGATTACGCCAAACGTGATTGTGCCGTTCATGGCGAGAATCGCACCCACAACGCACACCGCAACGTACCCGAAGTTGCCGATAAAGTGCATGAGCGGCATCATCAAACCGGACAGAAACTGTGATTTCCAGCCGCTGTCAAACAATACTTCGTTATACTTCTCGAACGCAGATTTGGCTTTTTTGCCGCCGTTATACGCTTTGACGATGTTGTGACCCGAGTAGATTTCCTCGATATAGCCGTTTATGTCGCCTAAACCTTGCTGTTGCACGGTGAAGTGCTTCTGGGATTTTTTCATGATTATCGCCATAAGTCCGAATCCGATTAGCGTCGCACCAATCGCCACGAGTGCCAAAATCGCGCTGTTGTAGAACATCATAATCAACGAACCGCCGAACATGGCGATTGCCCGCACCAAGCCGTCTATGCTCTGATTAAGCGTTTGTCCGATTGTGTCAACGTCGTTAGTGACGCGGCTAATCACGTCACCGTGCGTGGTTTTGTCAAAATATTTAAGTGGGATTTTGTTGATTTTCTTGGAGACACTCGTTCTCATACTTTGAGATATTCGCGCCGTGATTGTCGCCATAATAAAACTTTCGACGAACCCGAGAATCGCCGCCGATGCGTAAAAGATGACTAAAATCATGCCGATTTGTGTAATTGCGGCAAAGTCAATCGCGCCCACCACGGGTTGCCCGTTAATAATCTCAGGCAGACCGCGCATGATTTCATTCGTCATGTCTTTGAGTTTATCGGGCCCGATGATTTGCAAAACTGTCCCTACTGCCGCCATGACAAGTGCGAGCAGAACATAAGGAACATACTTGCGGCAATAGCGAATGAGCTTACCCCACGTCCCTTTGAAGTCTTTGGCTTTTTCGGTCACGCCCATGTTTGCGTTAGGCGGTCCGAACCGTCCGCCGCGTTTTTGTGTTTTGTTTCCGCTCATTGTGCAAGCTCCTCCCGTTCCAACTCCGAGCGACAGCGACTTTCAGCCGCTTTTTTGTCGCTCTCCGCGGGATTCGGCAAAGCCGAACCCTTGGCTAATTCCTCTTCGCTAAGTTGAGAAATGGCGATTTCTTTGTATACAGCGCAGTTGTTCAACAGTTCGCGGTGCGTCCCTTTGCCGACGATGGCTCCGTCGTCAAGCACGATGATTTGGTCGGCGTCCATAATAGTCCCGATTCGTTGTGCTACTATGATATTCGTCGTGCCTTGTGTTTCGGTTTTCAATGCCTTACGTAACGCGCTGTCAGTTTTGTAATCCAACGCCGAAAAAGAGTCATCAAAGATGAGGATTTCCGCCTCACGGCAGATTGCGCGCGCAATCGCCAACCGCTGTTTCTGCCCCCCCGACAGGTTGGAACCCCCCTGCGCGACTTCCGCATTGTATTCGCCGTTCATTGCCTCGATAAACTCGGAGGCTTGTGCGATTTTCGCCGCACGTTTAGTATGAGTCGTGTTATCGCCGTATTGCACGTTAGAATCCACCGTGCCTTTGAACAGGACTGCCTTTTGCGGAACATATCCGATTTTGCTCATAAGCTCTTCAATTTTATAGTCTTTCACGTTCACGCCGTCCACGAGAACCTCGCCGGCGGTCGCGTCATAGAATCGTGGAATGAGGTTTATGAGCGTAGTCTTACCGCTTCCCGTCGCGCCTATGAATGCGACCGTTTCGCCGCCGTTTACCGTGAAACTGATGTTCTCGAGTACACAGTCTTCCGCATTTTCCGCGTCGGGATACTTGAAACTGACGTTGTTGAACACGATTGTGCCTTTTTGACTTTTCTGAGAAGTCACTTTACCCGCGCCGTCTTTGACTTTGGGGACAGTGTCCAAAACTTCGTTAATGCGTTTCGCTGAAACGCTCGCCCGAGGAAGCATGATAAACACAATCACCAACATCATAAACGCCATAATCACCTGCATGGCGTACTGCGAAAACACCACCATGTCGGCGAATACCGGGAGACGTTCCACCGCTTCTGCCGCCTCAATTAAGTACGCGCCTACCCAATAAATCCCGAGTGACAGCCCGCTCATCACAATCGTCATGACAGGCATGACGACCGACATTGCGCGATTGGTGAACAACTGTACGTAGGTCAACTCATCGTTCGCCGCCTCAAACTTGTTCTCCTGATACCCCTCGGCGTTATACGCGCGAACCACCCGCAAACCTGTGAGGTTTTCCCGCGTCACGCGGGTGATATTATCGGTGAGCGTCTGCATAATTTTGAACTTGGGAATTACGAAAATCATCATCAGCGTGACCGTGATTAACACAATCATCACCGCCGCGCCTGTGACTGCCGTCCACTCAAAACCTTTGCCCGAAATCTTAGTAATTGCCCATACCGCTAAAATCGGGGCTTTGATGACAACTTGAAGTGCCATGATAATAAGCATTTGCACTTGCGTAATGTCGTTAGTGGAGCGTGTAATCAGGCTTGATGTAGAAAAAAAGTTGATTTCTTCCATGGAGAATGACTCGACTTTGTTGAACAGCATACTGCGGACGCGCTGAGAGAACCGTGAGCCTATTCGCGCCGCAAACAACCCCACAATCACTGCTGACATAAGGCTGATTAACGCGCACAGCATCATAGAGCCGCCTGCCACCCATATATCGCGCATTTCGCTACCCAGTGTCTGGACGAGTTTGGTGATTTCTGCCATGTAGTCGGGGAGTTTGAGGTCAAGCCACACTTGAATCACAATCAGAACCAGGCAAATCAACCCTTGCCCCCATTCCTTGGGCGTCAGATATTTAAGTATTTTCAGCATGAATTAAAGCCTCGTTTCTTTTACAACGCATTCACGTCAACTAACTCGGTATTCTCCTGCGTGAACCCCGACAACAAGCTGTCGGCAAGGGCGTTTGCTGTGTCAACCGACGTGAGGCAAGGAATGCCTAACGTACACGCTTTCATGCGGATTTTTACGTCGTCTAACGCAGGGTCACGCCCCCTCTCCGACGTGGAGATAACGTAGCTGATTTTCCCACTCTCAAGTAGCGTCGCCGTATTATTATCCGCACACTCGCGAATTTTCTCGACTACGTTCACGTCGTAACCCTTCTCTTTGAGAAACTTTGCTGTGCCTTTGGTGGAATACAACACGAATCCGTAGCGAGTAAGTTTTTCGACAACAGGCACGACGTCGGCTTTATCGCCGTTACGCACCGTCACCAATACACCTTTGCGTACGCCGTCAACG
>WRJN01000091.1 GCA_009778605.1 Oscillospiraceae bacterium | reverse complement strand
CAGATGAACGAGCGCGTAACCAACATAACGCAATATTTAGACCACACTGCGCGAATTTTCCCCGATAAAGTCGCGTTCACGGACGGCGTAACCGCCATGACTTTCGCAGAACTGCGCGACACGTCACGGCGAATCGCCGCGCGCCTGCATGACCTGCTTGAAGAACATTGCCACAGACAGCCTGTGGCGGTTTTCATGGAAAAGTCCCCTCGCGCTATAGCCGCCAACTTCGCGGCAGTGTACAGCGGCAACTTTTACGTGACTCTCGACCGCGAAATGCCCCTGTATCGTATCGAGAAAGTTCTCGAAACGCTACGACCGCCTATTATAATATGTGACGATTCGACAAAATGTATCATAAACGACATGGATTTATCAAGTAAAATCTGCTTGTACGACGAAGTTTCATGTTTTGGCATCAATGCGAACGATTCCGCGTTGGAGGACATTCGCCGACACGTAATTGACACTGACCCACTATATATAGTGTTTACTTCAGGCTCATCGGGCATTCCCAAAGGCGTGACCGCTTGCCACCGCAGCGTCATCGACTATATCGAGAGCCTGACGGACATTCTCGATGTCACCGACTCGACAATATTTGGAAACCAAGCACCACTATATGTGGACGCTTGCCTCAAGGAAGTCTACACAGGGATAAAATGCGGCTCAACCGCAGTGTTGATTCCCAAAGAAAAGTTTATGTTTCCGGTTAAACTGATTGAATTTTTGAACGAGCATAAAATCAACACAATCTGTTGGGTATCGTCGGCGCTGTCCATGATTGCAGGATTCAAGACGTTTGACGTGATTACCCCCGAACATCTGCACACCGTAGCATTCGGGAGCGAGCTGTTCCCCGTGAAGAACCTCAACATATGGCGCGATGCACTGCCGAATGCGCGATTCATCAACCTCTACGGACCCACCGAGGCGACAGGAATGAGCAGCTACTACGAAATTGTTCACAAATTCGCAGAAGATGAACGAATCCCCGTCGGCAGGGCGTTTCCTAACACTGAAATCCTGCTTGTTGACGGCGAAATCTGCATTCGCGGGAGTCGTCTGTCGCTGGGTTACTACAACGATTTTGACAGGACGCACGAGGCGTTCGTACAGAACCCGCACGTCACCGCCTACCCCGATTTAATCTATCGCACGGGCGATTTGGGCGAGTATAATGCGCGCGGTGAATTGGTGTACGTTGCACGAAAAGACTATCAAATCAAGCATATGGGGTATCGGATTGAACTTCCCGAAATCGAGGCGGCGTTCTGCACGAATGACGCTGTTTCACTCGCCTGTTGTCAATACGACAGCGAGAAAAGCAAGATAATTCTTCACTATACCGGTGATTTGACACCTGCTGACGCGACAAAATTTCTCAAAGCGAAACTGCCTCGCTATATGCTCCCCAATCGCACTTTCGCTTTAGCGGAAATGCCGCTTACACCTAACGGAAAAATCGACAGAAATAAACTTATGGAGTTTTATAATAACGAAACAAAACCATCATTATCGGAGTGAAATGTTTTTACGTTGTTATCGGAAAGGTATGGTCAAAAAATGGACAAGTTAATTAAGATTATTGAGGAATTGCACCCTGATGTTGAGGATATAGCCAATCAAACGGCAATTGTCGATGACGATATTATCGACTCGTTTTCCATGGTGACAATTGTGTCGGAGATTCAGGAGACGTTCGATATTCATATTCCTGCGGACAAGCTCATACCGGAAAATTTCAATTCGGTTGCCGCAATGTTTGCGCTTATTGAAAGTTTGGAAGATTAGGAAGTTCTAAATGTTATTCACGTCATTCGAGTTTATCGTTTTCTTATGCGTCGTATTCGCCGCATACTACCTCATACCGAAACGCTTCAAGCAATCACTTCAATGGGTTGTGCTATTTTTGGCAAGCGTATTTTTCTATTACCTCACAGGTGTAAATAATCTCATATACTTAGGAACCACAATCACTACGGCGTACGCCGCGTCAATGGCAATCGGGCGGCTTAACAACATTCAAAGCGAGTTTATCGCCGCGAACAAAGCCAAACCTGAGTCGGAACGGCTGAGTAAAGACGCTGTCAAAGCCTACAAGAAAGCGAACAAGAACAAACGCCTGATTCTGTTGACGCTGTGTCTACTCGTCAATTTTGGGTTGTTGGGATTCGTGAAACTCAGCCTGTTCGGCGTTTTAGGCTTATCTTTTTACATCTTTCGCAGTATGAGTTATCTTATAGACTTACACAGAGGAAAGTTTTCTCAACAAAAGAACCCATTAAAATTCGCATTGTACGTGTCGTTTTTCCCTGTGCTGATTCAAGGTCCGATTACACGCTACGAAGAAACCGGAATCGCGCTGTTCCGCAGCAACTCGTTTAATAAAAAAGAATTTTCGTTCGGCATTCAGCGCATTATGTGGGGTTTCTTCAAGAAGTTGGTCATCGCCGACCGCCTTGTAATCGCACTCGGCGCGCTCAACGCCGCCCCCGAGACCTACCGAGGAATCTACGCGCTCATGGCATTTCTGTTCTACGCAATCGTGCTGTACGCCGATTTCACAGGCGGAATCGACATTACAATCGGGGTGGGACAGGCTCTCGGAATCCCCATGAAAGAGAACTTTATTCGCCCGTTCTATGCAAAAAGTATCGCTGAGTATTGGCGGAGATGGCATATTACTATGGGGGAGTGGTTCCGTGACTACCTGTTCTATCCGCTGTCCACGAGTAAACTGATGATGAGGTTTGGGGCGGGGTTGCGTAAGGTTTTGGGCAGTCGCGGCAACAACATTGCGCGGCGGCTCCCCGTGCATATTGCCACCATGGTTGCGTGGTTCTCCACCGGAATTTGGCACGGCGTTTCGTGGAATTTCATCGTGTGGGGGTTAGTCAACGGCGTGGTTATCGTCCTCTCGCTTGAGTTAGAACCGCTATACAAGCGGTTTGGAAAGGCTCTTCCCCGCCTCACACAAAGCAAGTTCTGGCTGTGTTTGCAAATCGTGCGGACATTCTGGCTGATGAATTTCATTCGCGCATTCGACCTGCACAGAGACGTTCGCACGACGCTGTCGTTGCAACTCTCCGTATTCACCGATTTTCGCTGGGCGAAATTCATGAACGAGGGTGTAAGCAAATTAGGCGTTTCTCCCACCGAATATGGCGTAATCGCCGCCGCAATCGCGCTGTTGTTCATAGCGTCGTATATCAAGAACAAAACAGGCGGTGTGCGAGAGTGGCTGTCCGCCAAACCAATGCCGTTGCGATTCACGGTGTATGGCGTAATCCTGTTCGGGACGCTTATTTTCGGCGCGTACGGCTTAGGGTTCAACGCGAACGGATTCATGTACACGGTGTTTTGATTACATTTCCAACACAATGGTGAATGGCCCGTCATTTGTCAGTTCCACTTGCATGGACGCGCCGAACACGCCGCACGCTACGCCCTTGACGTCGCTCTGTCGCAGACAATCCGTGAAATGCTCGTACAACTCCTGCGCCAATTGCGGAGGCGCGGCGTTCGAGAAACTCGGGCGATTCTTGGCGCAGTCAGCGTATAACGTGAATTGTGACACGACTAATATTTCGCCGCCCACGTCCGTGATTGAGCGGTTTGTTTTACTTTCTTCGTCTGCGAAAATCCGCAACTTGCAGATTTTGTTCGCCAACTTCTCGGCGGTCGATGCGTCGTCACCGCCACCTACCCCAAGCAGGATTACGAGACCGCGCGTAATTTCGCCGACTACCTCTCCGTCAACCGTGACCCGCGCGCGCGTAACGCGCTGTATGACTGATTTCATAAGGCTTATTCTTCGATTTCGTACGCCGTCGCGTCGAACTTATAGTACATTTCCACGGCTACTTCGTCGTCAAAATCTTCGTTATACTCAAACAAAAACTCAATGTGCATACCATCTTTTTGGTAGAAGAATCTCTCCCCGGACGTGCCGCCTTTTTCGGTGGGTTGACCTAATTTCGCAATGATTTCGTCGGCGTTCATATAAAGCGTCGCGCCCTCTTGCGTCTCCACGTTGTCATTCATTAACCGAATGTTCAATATATGATTATTTGTGCCGTCCGGCGAAAAAGTGCTGATCACAATATCGTTAAAGTTATAGCTGTAGTCTTTACCGAGGAACGCGCAACTTTCGACAACTGATATATCTTCTTCAGCCGGGCGACCAACCGCCTCTAAGAAAGGCTCTACATCGCTGCCTAACACGATTTTGTAGTCTTTGTAGTTCAGGACATGACCATTAACCGCGCCTTTTAAGTCGCTTTTAGCGACGGGATTAGTCCCGTCTTTAGTGTCGTCTGTAGCGGTAGTTGTTTCGTCAGTACCGCACGCTGTGAGCGACGCAACAAGTGCCGCCGCAAATATTAGTGCTATTATTTTTTTCATTTTAACCCATACCTTTCTGCCACCAACGTGACATGAAAATATTTTCCTCCAATAAAGAAGATTTAATTTTAACCTTTTCTACTTTATTCACTTTGATTTGCGCGTTATCGTCCGTATCTCGCCGAACTGCTCTATGTCGCTTAACTGTGCGACTTTGTGTGCTTCGTATTCCTCAATCATTTGCCACCATTCAGCCGCCAAGCCTTGCGTTTCTCTATGGTCGGTGAGTGGCGCGAGTTCACCCGCCGCCTCCAACTCGCGCAGTGTCCGCCCTAACCAACGCGTCACCGCCTCCGCGCCGAACACGTTCAAGGTTTGTCCGCGATTCTGCGTGTGCAACGCCTTGTCCCAACCCACATCGCTCGTGCCGTCAGCCGCCTCGCCGTTCAACCGCCGCAAATTGTAGTAATGCAAACCGTGTTCCGCAGCGTATTGCTCAATCTGCTCGTCCCATTGGTCGTACCAGTCGGTCGTCAGCGTAGGTGCCTTTGTCAAAATTAACGTGATATTATTTTCCTCACATAGCGCGCGAATTTTATCCAAATATTCCATTGATTTTTTGGGGAGCGTGTAATCGTCTAACCTCGGAGGCGGCGGAATAAACCCCGTCGCATCAGTAGTGCAGTTCATGAGGTATCCGTTGAACCCAACGCGTTCCCGCGTCAAGAAAAATTCAATGTCCTCGTCCGACAAATCGCTCCATCTGTCCTTATACCGCAATAGCGGGAAAATGTAACTTAGTGCGGATTCTTCGGGCAACATAGATGATTGTATCATACCCCATTTATCGGGCGAGAGACGCATTCCGTCAATGTTCAGGCGGTTGAATTCCTCCCGCACGGGCTCACCGCGCCGCATTTCGAGTACGGGCATAACCACGACTTGCGGCGGGGTTTCGGCGAATCGTAACGTATCGCGCAAAATCCAGTAGTTCTGCCATATTGACTGCGATGCGCCGCCGCGAATGTATGACGTAATGCCGAATTCCCGAAACAACTCCGGCGGTGAAAACGTCTGATACACTTCGCAGTCACCCACGAACACAACGCTGTGGTTCATACCGCTTTCGTAGTATTCGGCGGGCAACGCGCCGTCGTACAGCTCCCTCATGTATTTGGGGACGAACAGTTGTTGCAAAACCGCGAACACCGTCACGTACACTAACACAACAGCCGCATATTTCAAGATTTTTTTTGCTTTCATAATCCTCCGCTATCCGTTTGCAATATCAGGAATTTCCTGATTGGGGTAGTTATAGTCGGTGTAGACATTCCGCCGCCCTGCATTGAGTTTCTTCGCGTAATCCTCGGTGAACATATGCACCTGCGAGTAGCCCATTGGGCAGTATTTGAACCGCGTCGCATCGAAGTGGTACCACTTGCCCTCTATTTTGATGAGGTTCCATGAATGCCTGATGTAAACATTCTTGTCCGCGCCGTATCCGCGTGTGTAGTCATTCTGAATGCGCCGCGTTTCGATTCCGGCGCGCTGTAACATAATCTCCGACGCACGCTGGAACGCGATACAGTTGCCCTTCAAGTTTTTAAGAATGTAATAGGCGAACCGCGCCTCGTCGTCTGCGTCAAAGGGGTTGATTGAATCGTAGACTA
>WRJN01000090.1 GCA_009778605.1 Oscillospiraceae bacterium | reverse complement strand
TTATTTTGTAGAGTGTATCGAAAAAACGGCTTTTTTAAAGCCGTTTTTTATTGCTCACTTTCAAAAAACGCGAACCGCCTACAGCGGCAAATTTTGGATTTGAAGGATTTCAGATTACAGATTTAGCCACAAAGCAGGGCGAACACCACCGTTGAAGCTGTTGACATTGCAACCACTTACGCAGACACTACCGTCAATGTAGACACCGGCGGCATCGATACTACCGAGACCGGGCGACCGAAGCCACCACCACAGAGCCACACCTTCTGCATTATACGCAATTTTTGAATTTTCATCAGAAAAGTACAAATTAACTTCATCAATGCTCAACAAAAAAATTTTATCGGTTGTATCGTTGCCGCCCGCTGTGCCATATTCGGGATTATCGCTGTTGATTATCGTTGTTTCAACAATTCGCGCTTGTTCGCCCGCAGTAAACGTATTGTAATACTCACCGTTAAGGTAATTTCTTATACTGCTGTATTCCCATGTTATATCAACACCGTCTGCATGATATGATTTATTGTCTGTTACATCCTCGTTTATAATAAATGCTTTATCGTCTTTTACGTCAAGTACACGCCAGTCATACCCGCCGAATTGGATTATATCGCCTACACTTGCCGAAGTATAAGTGCTGTTGCTTTGATTGTCACCACCTTGATTATTTCCTTTTGCTTTGTCGAGTTCGTCTTGTAATCGGTCGATTTCATTTTGAAGTCTATCTGCTTCAGCTTGGGAAAGTCCTCCGCCGCTGTCGCAAGCGGTAAATGTTAATACTATTGCTCCTGTCAGTAAAATTGTGAGTAGCTTTTTAATTTTCTTTATCCCCCTAAAAAATATTTGTCGTTATTATACCATGTTAGACATTTATTGTCAAGGGGTTTTTCAAAATTTATGGTTGACAGTCTGAATAAATTATTCGACGAAATAAACACTTCCGCTGCACTGTTGTTCCCAACAGAGTCTGCATAGTCATTTTGTACAAAAAAACGCACACGGAACAGCGATTCTTACAGCAAAAATAACAAATTTTTATGTAAATCACGATAACGGCTTGACTTTTCGGGGCGTTTGGTATATTATAGGTGAGTATGCTTTATACTAATGTGTACAGAATGGGCAAGAAACTGCAAGTTTCGGTTGCCCGAAGTTTGCAAGGAGTCAGGCTCTGCCTGACCCGCGCAGGGCAAGAAACTGCAAGTTTCGGTTGCCCGAAGTTTGCAAGGAGTCAGGCTCTGCCTGACCCGCGCAGGGCAAGAAACTGCAAGTTTCGGTTGCCCGAAGTTTAAGGAAAGGAGAAAATTGAGTTGCCTACACTAAATCAATTAGTCAGGAAAGGGCGTGAAGTTTCTGTAAAGAAAAGCAAATCGCCTGCGCTTCAAAAAGGGTTGAACACTCTTAAAAAAGCACAGACCAATCAGTCGTCACCGCAAAAACGCGGCGTTTGTACTGCGGTAAGAACGCACACGCCTAAAAAACCGAACTCAGCGATGCGTAAAATCGCGAGGGTGCGCCTGTCCAACGGCATTGAAGTGACTGCTTATATCCCCGGTATCGGGCACAAACTTCAAGAGCATAGTGTTGTGTTGATTCGCGGCGGAAGAGTTAAAGACCTCCCCGGTGTGCGTTATCACATCGTTCGCGGAACACTCGACGCGCAAGGCGTAGACGGCAGAATGCAAGGGCGTTCTAAGTATGGGGCGAAACGCCCGAAAAAAGCAGCAGGTAAATAAGTTAGCATATCTATACCGCAGTAGCGGAGAAGATTATATATAATTTTCTTTGCACGTACGGTGAAAGACAAAACTAACCGAGTACCAATGAATTCAGACCAAACGGCAAGCAGACGAAATCTGCGCTTGTTTGGCGATTACTGAAGGAGGGAAGAAAAGTGCCGAGAAGAGGTAATGTTCCCAAGCGTGAAGTGTTGCCCGACCCGATGTACGGTTCGGAGCTGGTGACAAGGCTCATCAACAACATCATGCTTGACGGCAAGAAAGGCGTTGCTCAAAAAATCGTTTACGGTGCATTTGAAATCGTAGCCGAAAAAACCGAGAAAGACGCTTTGGAAATGTTTGAGGAGGCGTTGGAAAACATCAAGCCGCGCCTTGAAGTTAAAGCGCGCCGAGTGGGTGGTGCGACTTATCAGGTTCCAATGGACGTGAGCCAAGGCAGACAGCGGACGTTAGGGTTGCGCTGGCTGACACTGTTTTCAAGAAAACGTAGCGAAAAGACCATGCGTGAACGTCTTGCTAACGAGATTCTTGATGCGCTGAAAGGGCAGGGTAGCGCGTGTAAAAAGCGTGACGATACCCATAAAATGGCGGAAGCTAATAAAGCGTTCGCACATTTCAAGTGGTGATTGCTGAATGGCTACTGTTACTACTAAAAGAGAAATTTCGCTTGAAAAAACCCGAAACATCGGAATCATGGCCCACATTGATGCAGGGAAAACTACTACAAGCGAAAGAATACTGTACTACACCGGAAAGTCACACAAAATCGGCGAAACCCACGAGGGTACGGCGACGATGGACTGGATGGAGCAAGAACAAGAGCGGGGAATCACGATTACCTCCGCTGCGACGACTGCGTTCTGGAACAACCACAGAATCAACATCATAGACACACCGGGGCACGTTGACTTCACGGTTGAGGTTGAGCGTTCGCTCAGAGTCCTTGACGGTTCGGTGACTGTGTTTTGCGCCAAAGGCGGTGTTGAGCCGCAGTCAGAGACGGTTTGGCGTCAGGCGGACAAGTACAGAGTCCCTCGCATGGCGTATGTCAACAAGATGGACATTATGGGGGCAGACTTTTACCGCGTCGTTGACATGATGAAAGAACGGCTCAAAACCAACGCTGTTCCCATTCAATTGCCGATTGGTCAAGAAGACTTGTTCACGGGTATGATTGACTTGGTGACTATGACGGCGCGTATTTACGGCGGCGATAAAGAGGGTAACAAGTTCGAGGACTGCGAAATCCCCGCCGATTTGAAAGATAAGGCGGACGAGTATCGTACACTCCTGTTAGAATCGGCTTGCGAGAGCGACGACGCGATTATGGAGAAGTTCTTGGCAGATGAGGAAATAACCACTGAGGAGCTCAAAAGCTGTATTCGTAAGGCGTGTATCGCTAACACAATGGTACCCGTAGTCTGCGGAACGTCGTACAAAAACAAAGGTGTCCAAAAGTTGTTGGACGCGGTGATTGACTATATGCCCGCGCCCACTGACATCGAGGCAATCAAGGGAATAGACCCCGACACCGAAGAAGAATGTTCGCGTGTGTCCTCTGATGATGAGCCGTTCGCGGCGTTGGCGTTCAAAATCGCTACTGACCCGTACGTGGGTAAACTTTGTTTCTTCAGAACGTATTCGGGTAAGGTCAAGGCGGGTGAAACGGTTCTGAATGCGACGAAAGGCAAAAAAGAGAGAGTAGGGCGTATTTTGCAAATGCACGCTAACTCTCGTGAAGACTTGGAGTATTGTTTTGCAGGGGATATTGCGGCGGCAATCGGCTTGAAGTTCACTACGACCGGGGATACACTCTGCGAAGAAAAAGCTCCTGTAATTCTTGAATCCATGGACTTCCCTGAGCCTGTCATTTCGTTAGCGATTGAGCCGAAGACAAAGGCGGGTCAAGAAAAAATGGGGATTGCGCTGTCAAGGCTTGCAGAGGAAGACCCTACTTTCAAAACGTATACAGACAGCGAAACAGGGCAAACGATTATCGCCGGAATGGGCGAGCTTCACTTGGATATTATCGTGGACAGGCTTCTGCGTGAGTTCAAGGTGGAGGCGAACGTAGGCGCGCCGCAAGTTGCATATAAAGAAACGATTAAGGGTTCTGTTGAGCAGGATACCAAGTATTCTAAACAATCGGGCGGTAAGGGGCAGTTTGCACACGTTAAAATTAAGGTTGAGCCTAACGAATCGGGTAAAGGCTACGAGTTTGAGAGCAAAATCGTGGGCGGCGCGATTCCGAAAGAGTATATCCCTGCGGTGGATACGGGAATCAAGGGCGCGATGATGTCGGGTGTGTTAGCCGGTTATCCTGTGGTTGACGTGAAAGTCACGCTGTATGACGGCGCGTACCATGATGTTGACTCCTCCGAAATGGCGTTCAAGATTTGCGGTTCTATGGCGTTCAAAGAAGCGTGTAAGAAAGCTAAACCCATTCTCATGGAGCCGATTATGAAAGTCGTGGTGACTACGCCCGAGGAGTATATGGGCGACGTAATCGGGGACTTGAATTCAAGGCGCGGGCAAATCTCTGAATTAGGCGACCGCGGCGGCGTTAAGCAAGTTGACGCAAGTGTTCCTTTGTCGGAAATGTTTGGATACAGTAATGACTAGCGCTCGAAAACGCAAGGGCGCGGACAGTATGTAATGGAACCAAGCCATTATATAGAAGTTCCTAAGTCAATCGCTGAAGGAATACAAAAGGGCGGATAATGTCGTTCGGCGGACAAAATTTTCCCAAAACACTTGATTTTCTTTACAGAATATGTTAAGATAGAAAGTGATTATGAACTAAAACATTTTAATGCCTCGCTAAAGAGGTGGAAAGGTATGGTATCAAAATGGCAAAGCAAAAGTTTGAACGGACTAAACCCCACGTCAACATTGGTACGATTGGTCACGTTGACCACGGTAAAACCACGTTGACGGCGGCAATCACCAAGACTTTGGCACTCAAAGGACAAGCAAAGTTCGAGGCTTATGACCAAATCGACCGCGCACCTGAAGAGAGAGAACGCGGAATTACGATTAACACCGCTCACGTTGAGTATGAAACCGACGCGCGCCACTACGCGCACGTTGACTGCCCGGGACACGCCGACTATATTAAGAACATGATCACCGGCGCCGCGCAAATGGACGGGTCTATACTTGTTATATCCGCGGCCGACGGACCTATGGCGCAGACAAGAGAACATATACTTCTGGCCCGTCAGGTTGGCGTACCGGCAATCGTCGTGTTCCTTAACAAAGCGGACCAGGTAGACGATGAAGAACTGATCGAGCTTGTAGAGATGGAAGTCCGCGAGCTTCTGTCGAAGTATGAGTTCCCGGGCGACGATATACCGATCATCAAGGGAAGCGCGCGAGACGCCCTCGAATCTGAGTCAAGCGATATCGACGCTCCCGAATATGTCTGCATCAAAGAGTTAATGGACGCCGTTGACGAGTATATCCCAACTCCGGAGCGCAAGTCCGATCTCCCGTTCCTGATGCCTGTTGAGGATACAATGACCATTACCGGGCGCGGAACGGTCGCTACCGGGCGCGTCGAGCGCGGCAAGATAAATATGAATGAAAAGGTCCAGATTGTCGGCTTGATGGACGAACCGCGCGAAACCACGGTAACCGGAATTGAAATGTTCAGGAAGCTTCTTGATTACGCCGAAGCCGGAGACAATATAGGTACTCTTCTTCGCGGCGTAGCGAGAAACGAGATCTGGAGAGGCCAAGTTCTGGCAAAGCCGGGAAGCATCAAACCTCTCACAAAGTTTAAGGGCCAGGTCTATGTTCTGACAAAGGACGAGGGCGGGCGCCATACTCCGTTCTTCAATAACTACCGCCCGCAGTTTTATTTCCGCACAACAGACGTTACAGGCGTTATCAACCTTCCGGCAGGCGTAGAAATGTGTATGCCGGGCGATAACATCGAAATCGACGTCGAACTGATCACCCCGATCGCCATCGAGCAGGGGCTGCGTTTCGCTATCCGCGAAGGCGGGCGCACAGTCGGATCAGGCGTAGTGATCGGGATAAACGAATAAAACTCAGCAATATATTGTATAAGGTATAACTTATGGGCGGCCGGAAGGCCGCCCTGTTTTTGTTGCTCTTCACGGTTAGTCGGTATTCCACTCTGTCTTGCGTGAATAACGCCGCTTAGCCGGCTCCAACTCGGTACCAAGAACTGTTACTTGTTTTTTGCAGGTTATTGTCCTCCCGACTGCGTTTTCAACAGTTTGTGTTAAATCTGCAGTCATTAAGTCGTAAAATGCTATATATAGTGCAGTTATAGTTGAATTATTTCAACA
>WRJN01000089.1 GCA_009778605.1 Oscillospiraceae bacterium | reverse complement strand
TAAAAACAGATGATACAAAAGCGATTAAAGTGAAACCGCACAGATATTTCATTTTAGAAACGCTTCGGGATATTACGTGTTCAACCCGCCCTTCTTTTTCTTCCGCGCGTAATTTCATCGCGGCTATTAGTACAGGAATCAACGCAATTAACGTCATCATTGACGTGATGAATACACCGAAATACTCGACAATCATATCGGCATATTCTTCGGTGATTTCTGTCATTTGTTCATCTGTCAGAGATTCGATGACTTCTTGAGGCAACCCGATTATCTCAAGATACTTGGGCATACTTGATACATACGAACCTATGTCATTGATAATTGTCCCGTAAGACGCGCCTGCTGAAAACATGATAATCAGCCATATAATCATTGACTTGCGAAGCAATCTGAACGATAACCCGAAGGGCGACAAAAGCGATTTCGCGGCAGTGCTTCTGCCTGGTTTTGCAGGAATGAATCCTTGCCCCAAATCCCGCATAGAATTGAGTTTATATGCAGGTACGGCGATTACTACGGCAATTATAAGGAGTGCCAAAAACGGGAGTAAGCTGTTGTCAACAAAGATTTTTGATTGCCCCGCTAATCCAAGGGGGCTGATGAATGAAAAAAATTCAAAATCGGGGTCTCTGTCACCGTAGGCTCTCATCATATAGAAAACACCGAGAGTCAGAAACGACAGCCCCGCCGCACCGCTCGTGCTTTGTGAAAGTTGACAAAATACAAGTGTCACCGCTGCAAACACAAGCCCGACTGCACCTGAAACCGCGCCGTAAAGCATACACCCGGCGAAATCCATACTTGGTGTACCTGTCACGGCGATTCCAATTCCTGTTGCAACCGCTAAAATCGCGTTAATGACAACCGCCGTTATCATAGCGGCATTGATACCCGCTAACCGCCCGACGGGGAGCGAACGCACAACTTCAGCGCGCCCTGATTCTTCGTCGGCACGGGTATGGCGGATAATTAAGAATACATTCATAACAGCAACGGCAATCAGATACCATACCAACATCATCGCGCTGTATAACGCCCCTGTAGAATCGCCGTAGGCTTGCCCCATAATTGATACCATAACAGGATTATCGAAAATTCCCGCGATTTGTTCGCGCGCGCCTTCTTCTGCGAACATAGCCTCAAGCCCGGGAGCAAGAGAAGCGGAAAACAGCACGAGAATCACAATCCATACCGCCGCGATAAATCGTTCGCGTTTCAGCATAAAGCGAACAAGCCTTATTGTGTTATCGAAATTCCCTCTCATAATTATGCCCCCTCACTGTTTTTGTAGTATCTCATGAACAATTCTTCCATAGAATCAGGGAGCTTATTGTCAGAGTCAGCGGCATTCTGTTTTAACTCGTCAAGCGTTCCCGTTTTGATTAGCTTTCCTTTCATAATCACGCCTACACGGTCACAGAGCCGTTCTATTTCCGATAAAATATGACTGGAAAGCAATACACTTTTCCCGCTGTTTTTGATTCTCAACACCTGTTCTACGAATATTTCACCCATGAGCGGGTCTAACCCTGAGGTCGGCTCATCGAGAATATACAAGTCCGCCTCACAAGCGAACGCCGCTATCAACGCGACTTTTTGGCGATTTCCTTTTGAATAGGTTCTGCATTTTTTTGTCGGGTCAAGGTCAAAGTCTTTGAGCAGACGTTCTCTTCTTGATTTATCATGTTTACCGCGCAGACTCACAAACAAGTCGATAACTTCGCCGCCGGTAAGGTTCGCCCAAAGATTCACGTCCCCGGGAACGTAGGCAAGTTGCTTGTGGATTTCTACTGCATTTTTCCACGCGTCCTTTCCGAATACCTCAACATCACCCGACGTTGCCCGTAAAATCCCGAGCAGGGTACGGATTGTAGTGGTTTTCCCCGCGCCGTTAGGCCCGATATAACCGAAAACCTCACCTTTCATGATTTGGAAGTCCACTCCGTCTAAAGCCGTAAATGTTCCGAATTTTTTTGTCAGATTCTTTGTTTGCACGCATAATTCACTCATCACAATTCCTCCTTGTAAAAATGATTTTTCATAAGGTCAAGACATTGATAAAACTCGTTTGTAAATTCCTCGACTTTTTCAATGTTCATATCTTTTTCTAATCCTGATATAAAACCCTCCGCTGCCCATACAAACAGCTTATCAAGGAGCTTTATGTCAACACTTTCCTTAAATTTAGATGTGTCCGTTTCGCTGAAAATCCATTTATCGCGGACTTTTGTCCCCTTGTCTAACATTATCTTTATTTCGCTGTATACCTCATCATCTTTTTCATGATAAAAGCTCATCATAAACGAAAGAATGGCAGTATGTTGTTTCAAAAGCGCGATTTTTATGTCTGACATCATTTTGATTTTATCAAAAAAATCGGTAACAACCGCATCAAACCGATTTTCAAGCTCAGTGACTAACTTCTTTTCGCAAAATCCGTATAAATGCAGATACAGATTCTTTTTACTGCCAAAATAGTAATTCACCATTCCTTTTGCGATTCCGGCTTTTTCCGCTATATCTGCCACCGAAGTCTTTTTATAACCGTTTCGCCCAAAAACCGAAAGTGCTGCGTCTATGATGTGCGCTTGTTTTTCCGCGCGAAGATTAAAGAAATTTTCCATTTTATGACCATTTCTTTCTGAATCGTTCTATATAATATGTTTAATATATTTTGTTTAGAACGATACGTTTTATTTTATTATATATCAGGTGTTTTGATTTGTCAAGGCTTTTTTGAAAATTATTTTTCAGCTTGAAAGTATACGTGACGGTGAACGGTTCTAAACGTGCGGTGATTGTTTCTTTGAAATGTTCAACAGGGGTGTAAGTCACATAGTTCCATACAAAAAACAACGCCCCCATAAGGGCGTTGTTACAATTGAGTGGTTAAATAAAACTTAGCCTTCTCTCTTGTTTGCGAAACACTCGCTACAATAAACGGGTCTTTCGTCGCGAGGTTTGAACGGCAATTTAGCTTCGCCGCCACATTCCGCACAAGTTGCGATGAAAGGCTCTCTGTTTCTCATTGAACTTTTCTTCGCGTCACGGCAAGTTTTGCAACGCTGAGGTTCATTTACGAAACCTTTTTCCGCGTAGAATTCTTGCTCGCCTGCTGTGAACGTGAAATCCGCGCCACAGTCTTTGCATTGCAGGGTTCTGTCTTCGAACATTTTGGTATACCTCTTTTTGAATTATTCCGACCCCGGACGGACTCGCACCGTCACCTTTGCATGGAACTTTGCTCTGGAACACAGCCCCTTAAACAACGCTCTGGAATTAAGCTACTGGTCATGTACCATTATTAGCTGACTAATAATCGTTGCGTTATTATATCATACATAATAATGTTTGTCAACTACTAATTTGAAATTTCTATGTTTTGCACAAGGATAATCATGAATAATCATTTTATTTTGTGAAGAGTGCACAAAATATAGTGGATTATGGGGTAAAGTTGAACGAAAAATCACCGCCGATTTGATTATCGGTGTTATCTTGAGCCATAAGTGCCTCAAAATCCTCGAAACTGCCGCCCATGCCCAACTCGTCGCCGTCAATAGTCAGCGCGGCAAGCTCACTCATGTCAAGACCTCCGCCGCCTAATGCCAAATCGCCCGAATCGCTCAACCCCATATCGCCGTCAATGGCGGCTAAATCATTGAACGCGCTGAGGTCATCGTGCGCGCTGCTCATATGCGAATCGTCGTTCACAGTGAAGTCGGCGAAATCGTTGAACGCATCGTCAACCGCTGCCGCTTTGGGCGGTTTATAAACCGTTCCTGACACCAATCCGGACGATAACGCATCGTCAACCGAGGCGTAGACAGGGTTGGCGTCATTTTTGCGAAACTCGTTGACCGCACTTCCTGACGCCGTCGCAACATCAGCGGTCAGGCTTAGTGTTTCACCCTCCGGAACCGCGCTGAATCCCGCAAACGCGCTCAAGTCAATGCCGCCGTCACTGGGTGTAGGTGTAGGAGTAATCGGCGCAGGTGTAGGCGTAATCGGTGCAGGTGTAGGCGTAATCGGTGCAGGAGCGGGTGTAATCAGTGTGGGAGTAGGTGTAATCGGCGCAGGAGCGGGTGTAATCGGTGCAGGAGTAGGTGTAATCGGTGCAGGAGTAGGTGTAATGGGTGCAGGAGTAGGTGTAATGGGTGTGGGAGTAGGTGTAATGGGTGCAGGTGCTACAGGCACGGATTTAGTCGCCTTGGGTACAGCCGCACTCATGACGGATTCGGGCGCGACAGCGTCGTCATCCGATGACAGTGTTTCAATCGCGGAATTAAATATGGCGGTGAGCTTGTTATAGTAGTTGTCTAACTTGTGTTTACCCTCTTTGAGTTGGAAAATCACGTCATCGACGTTTACAGGCGGTTTTGCGGCAACAGGTGACCCCGCCTGAAACGAAATCAATCGCTGCTCAAGCTCTGCGTTACGCCGCTTCACGTCGGCGAGTTCGCTGTTTAGTGCGGTAAATTCGTGAACTGCGCTGTGTTTTTCTTTACCTACCGTGTCCATGCTGACGGGCGTTTTGTCCGACAATTTTTCGAGCTGTTCTATTTTTCTGTGCAGATTCGCCACATAGATGTTGACCTCATTCTTATTATAGCCCATGGGGGAATTCTTGAAAACATTTTCCATAATCAGCCAAAACCTTTCCAAAACATTTTGTACCTATTATACAGTATAACATACAATTACGCGCATTGCAAGAGTGTACGGCAAAAAAATATAAAACAAGCTATTGACAATCTTGCAAAAGTGTTATATACTAAATAATGATATAAAAAGATAGAGAGTTGAAAGGAGAGAATGGGCGTATGTCAAGCAAAACCGCACACTTAATTTTACAAGACGGCACTGTTTTCACAGGCGAGTCATTCGGTGCAATCGGGGAGGCGACAGGCGAAATTGTATTCACCACAGGTGTTACAGGGTACTTAGAAACACTCACCGACCCTAACTATTACGGACAAATTATTGTACAGACATTTCCGTTAATCGGCAACTATGGCGTAATCTCCGCAGATTTAGAAAGCTGTGACGTACACGCCAACGCCTATATCGTTAAGCATTTGTGTCAAGAACCCTCTAACTTTAGAAGCGAGGGAAGTCTTGACTTTTTTTTGAAACAACACGGAATCGTGGGACTAAGCGGCATTGACACGCGCAAGCTGACTAAAATCATACGTAATAACGGCGTGATGAACGGCAGAATCACCACTTCCCTGCCCTCTGACGCAGATAAACAGGGAGCCGTCGACTATCGAATCAACAACGCCGTCGCGGCTGTTTCGCGGGACGGATTCGCCGCCAATACTTCTGACGGCAAGCACCGCATCGCTGTGCTTGACCTCGGCGCGAAATCGAGCCTGTACAAGGCTTTACAGACACGGGATTGCCGCACAAGTTCGTTTACTTATAACGCGTCTGCCGATGACATTCTCGGCGTGAATCCTGACGGAATCGTCATTTCGGGTGGGCCGGGCAATCCCGCTGACCCTGCCAACGCGCCGATTGTCGAGCAAATCAAGAAGTTAGTCGCTTCCGACAAACCGATTTTGGGAATCGGCTTAGGGCACCAGCTACTTGCCGTGGCGCACGGTTACACGACTGAGGCACTGCCTTTCGGACATCGCGGAAGTAATCAGCCCGTCAAGGACTTAGCTTACAACAAAGGGCGTGTATATATGTCGGCGCAGAATCACGGTTACACGGTTGTTGCCGACTCTATAAAAGATAAGCGCGTGTCGTTCGTGAACGTCAACGACGGGGCGTGTGAGGGGCTTGACTACGGCACGTCAATGTCCGTACAGTTCAACCCCTGCGGAGAATTCGCCGACACTTCGTTCATATTAGATGAATTTGTGAAAAAATAAAGGGTGGTGAGCAGTGAGCCACCGCGGGCAATCCTTATTGAACAATATGGTCGAATTCACAATCATTAGACCTGTCCGAGAATTCTGAGCGAGCGAGTTTGCACGCGGATTTTTCGGTAGACAAGGCGAGTTTTCGCAGTAACGCTTTGTGCATTACAAGAAAACTCAACGCA
>WRJN01000088.1 GCA_009778605.1 Oscillospiraceae bacterium | reverse complement strand
TGTTGTTGTCCTTCTTTCGAGAAAACAGCTTCGGCGGCGCGTTGTATGGGGTAAGACACGCCGTTGAATTTACTGCCTTGGCGTCGTTTCCACAATTGAATCAGCGGTACGTGCTTACCCTCGCCCGCAGTCAACTCAATGGTTTTGGGGATTATGGTGTAGCCGCAACGCGTCCCTGTGAAACCCGCGGTCTTGGACAAAGAGGCGATTTCGATTGCACACTCGCGCGCTCCCTCAATTTGCAAGATACTACGCACTTTGTCCGATTCGCTGATGAACGCCTCATATGCCGCGTCGTAGACGATTACTGCTTTGTGGCTCAGTGCGTAGTCCACCCACGCTTTGAGCTGTTCGCGTGTGTAGGCTTGCCCTGTAGGGTTGTTGGGCGAGCATAAGTAGATGAGGTCGGGGTTTATGTCTGGGGCAACTGTGTCAACGGTGAATCCGCTGAATCGAACTTTTCTGCCACCCATGATGCTGCTGTCTACGTAGACGGGGTAGGCGGGGTCGGTGACCAACACTGTACGGTTGGACGCGAATATGTCGCCGATATTGCCGCCGTCGGACTTTGCACCGTCGCTGATGAACACCTCGTCTATGTCCGCAACGTCTGCGCCGAAACTCTTGTAGTAGTCTAAAACTGCCTCACGCAAGAACGAGTAACCCTGCCCCGAGTCCTCGTAACCGCGAAACGTCTCTTTCTTGCCCATTTCGTCGAACGCCTTTTTGCCCGCCTCGATTACGGCAGGGACAAGCGGCAGTGTCACGTCGCCGATTCCCATGCGGATAATGGGTGCGGCGGGGTTCATTTCGGTATACTCCCGCACACGTTTGCCGATTTCTATAAAGAGGTAGTTCTGTTTCAAGTTCAGAAAGTTTTCATTCATTCTTGCCATAACGTATATCCCCCAATATTCTTATAATACTAATTCTTGTATTCTTTGCATTTTGTCGTACTACATACGCTATTGTAGCATATAAAAAAGTTTTTGTAAAGCATTATAGAGGTAAAACATGAAAAAAATCTTAAATTTTACAATTCTGACAATTTTTGTCCTGTCGCTGACAAGCTGTTCCGACATTGATTACCCACCCGTCGGTATTGACCCCGACGCACTTTCGGCGAAAACGCTTGACAATAACACTGCTGCAGAAGAACCGCAAGTCGAGGACAAGTATAACCTTCTCAAGTATGACATTACGCCCACTCCGTACGGCGGCATTTCCACGATTACCCCCCCCGCCGTGATTAGTGAAAACGGTGACGACTCACAACCGCGCAGTTACACGTTCTCAGCGTCTTTCAACGCGTCTCAACATTACAGCATCGGAATCGAAGCCTATACGTTTTCGGATAACTCGGTGGTGGAGCTGTCGTCGGACGGCGTTTTCATTGGTGTATACTATATAAGTAACGATGTGAGCACACCCGAGGAATCGCAGTTCTTTTACCTCGAGCCCGTTTACCTACCCCAGGGTAACGTCGAGCTGACTTTTACGGCACTGCGCGGCAAAACGGAAATCAGCCGTGTCGCAGGGAGGAACGCCGACGCGCTGCCTGATAGTCGGTTTGACGTTACGCGCAGGCTGATTACGCCTATACCGTCTGTGGAAGCCAACGAGTTATTCGGTTACATCGGCGCGCTGTACGGTGAACGTGTGTTGACTGCACAATACGTCACGCCTAATTATAATGCCGAAATTGAGGCGGTGTATAAGGCAGTGGGGCGCAAACCTGCCGTGCGATTCGGGGACGCAGGTGCGGTATTCGGTGCGGATTCGCATGAAGTTGCGTTGTCTGAACAGTGGCACAAAGACGGCGGCATTGTCGGATTGACGTGGACGTGGAACGCGCCCAACACTCCCGACGTGCAGGGGAGTCATTTCGCTGACCAATCGGACTTTTCGCTCGGCGGTGCGTTAATCGGCGCGACGAACTCTGGCGTGGAAATGCTGACGCTTGAGCAGGTTCAGGAAATGGCGAATTCCGCGCAAGTGTCGCAGGGTCTCGTGGATATAATCCGCGACATTGACATTGTGTCAGCGGCGTTGAAAGAATTGCGTGACAACAACATTCCCGTGTTGTGGAATCCGCTTCCCGACGGGGGCAGTCGTCAATATTGGTGGGGTACGTCGGGTGGGGAATCCTATGTCACGTTATGGCGGCTCATGTATGACAGAATGCTCAGTTTCCACGGATTAGACAACCTTATATGGGTCTACAGCGGCGGTAGCCTCGCTTATTACCCGGGCGATAATCGCGTTGACATCATCGGTGAGAGTGTGTTCGAGTCACCGGGCGTCAGCGCGGGTTCACAAGCAGTAAAGTTAGGCAACGCCGCAGGGTACGGCGAGAACGCCTCATCTAAACCGACGGCGGTGGTGAGCGGTAATCGTCTGCCCTCGCCTAACATTCTGTACAGAGATAACGCCATGTGGCTGATGTGGGCAATGCGAGGCGGCGGATTCTTGTTGGACGCGTCCGGCGAAGTCATTGCCGAGTTACAAGAAAGCCTCGACCGCTTTTACAACCATGAATTGACCGTTACCCTCGACCAAATACAATATTTGGTAGACGATTTTTGACGTTTTCGTCAAACTGCACAAAAATGTTGACAAAAATTCAGCAAAATTCACAATTGCAAATTTTACATTTGTATGATATACTGGTAACAGGAAAACTGTATATTAGAACGGAGGGTGCGTTAATGGCCTTATATTCATATGTTGCCACCGACGTGAACGGGAATATCTCCCGAGGAAAAGAAAGTGCTGACTCTCATCAGGAGCTTCAAGACAGGCTCAAGTCACGACAGCTATTCTTAACGTCTTATAAAGACCTCGGCGAGAAGGCTCAAGCCGTTACTTACAGGTACAAGACTAAGGGTTTATCGTTTTTGTGCCGCCAGTTAAGCTCAATGTTGGTTGCGGGGATAAGCGTAGTTCGTGCGTTGCACATCATGGTTACACAGGAACAGAATAAGAAGGCAAAAGCACTGCTTTCCGAAATCTATGACCAAGTTCAAATGGGGCGTTCTTTGTCGGAGGCTCTCGCGTCTAAGCCGGGGTGTTTTCCCAACTTGTTCGTGAGCATGGTCGCCGCAGGGGAAGCCAGCGGTAACTTGGACATGATTATGGTTCGTGTTTCAGACCACTATGCGAAAGAACATAAGACCAACAACAAAATCAGAAGCGCGATGATTTACCCGATTATTCTTGCGGTTTTGATGGTAGGCGTTGTTTTGGCACTGTTTACGTTGATTTTCCCGATGTTCATGGAAATGTTCGAGAATGCAGATGACATTCCTGCGCTGTCGATGGTTCTTATGAAAATAAGTAATTTCATGACAGGATACTGGTACATTATTTTAGGCATGATTGCCGCACTTATTGTCGGGGGGCGTGTAGCGATTAAAACCCCGAACATTCGTTTCAAATTAGATAAACTCATGCTTGTTATGCCCAAAGCGGGTCCTCTTGTCGCAACGGTTTACACAGCGCGTTTCGCGCGTACAATGTCCAACTTGTTCGCGTCGGGTTTGCAAATGGTTGAGTGTATTGAAAAATCCGAACAGACGTTGGGGAATATGTATATAACCGAGCGTTTCAAGGAAGTTATCGAAAACGTCAAGCGTGGTGAGCCACTTTCACAGGCGTTAGTCAAAATCGGTGTCTTTAACCCAATCTTTACTGCGATGGTTCTCGTGGGTGAAGAATCAGGGAGTTTAGATACAATCCTCTCTAAAACCGCCGACTATTACGACGAAGAGGCGGATACTGCAATCACACAGTTGGTCAGCATGATGGAGCCGGTCTTGATTATCTTCCTCGGGGCAGCGGTTGCCATTGTCCTTGCGGGGATATTCCCGTTAATCTACGGTTCTATGGAGCAAATGGGCTAACAGGTGGCGCGACGCCAAAAAGTCGGGCTTTGCCCGACCTGCGGAGGACGATGAGGTTGTACAAACCGCGATTGTCCGTAGTTCAAAGTAAATCTTTTGAAGGGAATATAGGTGCTATATGGTATCACTTGACATTACCGACAAGCAGATAAAACTTGTCCGAGGTTCGCTCGCGGGGAGCAAAATCAAAATCAACGACGTGGGAGTGCGTGACGTTGGTGACGGCAACATCGTTAATGGGTACGTTACAAACATTCCTGCGGTTGCTGCCGAAATCTCCGAGATGCTAAAGTCGATGAAAGTTTCCGACAAGGAAGTTATCGTGTGTGTCAACTCCAGCTCGATTCTTTATAAGGAGTTGGAACTCCTTAAACCAAAGACCCTCAAAAACACATCGGCAATTGAAGGTATGATTGTGACAGAGATGGGGATTGGCAACGATTATAACGCCTCTTACTCGGTGGTGGGCGAAAGCAAGAACGCAAACGGTCAGGACACCATCAAGGTTATGGCAACGGCGTGTCCGCAACGATTAGTGGACAGTTATCAGGCGTTGTTTGTACAACTCGGATTGAAACTCACGCAAATCAACATCAGTAACAACTGTATCACAAGATTGGTCATGCACACCCCTAAACTTAAAGAGGTTATGCCTTTCCTTTTGATTCAGGTTGATACCGATTTCATCAACATCAACTTGTACGAAAACGGGCAGGTCGCTCTTTCACGGTACGTTAAGATTGACCCGTCGGACTACGATAACAACCCCGATTACGTCAATATTGCGGTTTTCGACAACCTGTTCCGTATGGTTCAGTTTATCGGGCAACGCCCCGGCGCACAACCGTTGCGGCAAATCATGTTCTACGGTGTGATTCGGGACTTCGTGGCACTATCCAACTCCATTCAATCGTTCAACATTCCCGCCGTGCAGTTGAGTATGCCTACAAGCATCGTAAAATTCTGCGAGGTTGACTTCTCTCTGTACGCAAACGCAATCGGTGCGTTCTACAAGATTGACCCGCTCATGGAGCATATCAATCTGTTACAATCCAAAGCAGTCAAGTCTAAGCAAAGCGCGAATATGTTGCCTGTGCAAATTCTCGGCGTATTCGCCGGAAGTGCCGCATTGGTATTCGTGGCATGGTTTGTTATCAATATGCAAAATGTTAGCTTGATTAAACAGCATGACAAGATTCAAGATGAAATAAACGCAGGGGAATTTGACGAGCGTAAAGCGGAGATGGAAGCGGCTCAGCAGATTCTTGATAACTTCACCGACTATAAAGATGCGGTTGAGTTATCACAAGTGTTGTTTGATTTCCTGCCTCGCGGAAACTTACCGCAAGTTCCCGAAAAGCTCATGGCGGCGTATGATGATGTTATTGATGATAACAACTTGGAAGACTCAGGTTACGTTTTTAACAACATCGAATTTTCTTCTTACAATCTTTCGATGACGGTGGTTTGTGAACACGTTGATGCTCCGGCAAATCTTGTTGAGAAATTGCACAAACAAGGATTCTTTGAAAACATTGTGTATGAAGGGTACGAAGTTAAACCTGCATCAGAAGTTGCACAGGAAATGTTTGTTCCTGCGGGTTTGACCGAAGTCGTCGTGTTTGACCTGAAAATGGAACTTAAAGGCGGTCATATTTTCACCACTGATGGTAGGGCACGAAAATCTGACGGTATGAGAGTGTACTACAGATAACAGGCGAAATAAAGGGGTGATTTCCCCAAATTGAGAGGGTTGAAAAGATGAATTTAAGCAAAAATGAACAAATCGCGCTTTTTATCGTAGTTTTTTTGGTAGTAGGGGTTGCAGGTTTTTTCATATTCCTGCGTCCTGCGATTTCAAAACTCGGTCCTAACCTCATAGCTCTTGTGGAGAAACAAAATGAACTTGACGAATTGGAGGAACTGTACGGTGACGCGGCGTTCACCGCCGTCGGTCAACAAATCATGGACGCTTATAACAGCGGCGTTGACGCTTCAAAGACGTTTCATGAAGAAGAGTATCCCGACTATGAGGTTGACAGGTTAATCAAATCAATTTTGGCTGAAGTAAAAGACCCCGAATTGGAAGACCTTCCGCTTGATAACCTGTTGATTTACCGCCTCAGCACAAATTCATTGCAGTTATCCTTGTACACTCCCAACGAAGTGATGTACCCCATTA
>WRJN01000087.1 GCA_009778605.1 Oscillospiraceae bacterium | reverse complement strand
TTTGGGTACACCAATGACCCCAGCGCGTTTATCGCGCTATTGGTTGACAGCAGTAATCGGGTTATATATGTGTTTGATGAGTTTTACGGCTACGGTTATTCCAACCGTGATTTGCAGGAGTATATCAGCCGATTAGGGTATGGGAAGGAGCGCATTTTCGCCGATTCGTCCGAGCCTAAAAGCATTGACGAATTGTATGAGTTGGGGTTGCAGGGTATACGCAAGGCGCGTAAGGGTCCTGACAGTATCCGTCATGGGATTCAGTTTATTCAGGGGCACAAGATTGTTGTTTTGCCGCATTGCAAGAACTTTATTAGGGAAATATCGGGGTATGCCTGGGCGGTCAACGCTGTGGGGAATCCTACGAATACGCCTCAAGGAGGTTCCGACCATCTCATGGACGCTATGCGGTATGCCCTGACGGATTTCACGGGCGCAAGGGGCTGGCGATTTGATTGAGTAAAAAATTTTAATATACCGAATTTTTTCTATTGACATTGTACTGAAGTTATGGTATAATCAATTCATTATGGGGTGTTTTATGTTGGGTCGGTAAAATATGGCAAAAACATATATAACACCCCAATTATACAAGAGCTGAAAGGAATAATGTAATGAGAAACCTTAAAGTCGGAAAGAAGCTAATGGTGGGGTTCGGAAGCTCTGCTGTTATGATGCTTATTATCACTTTATTGATGTTTGTATCCAACATAAACACTTCAACAAATATAGAACTTGTAAGGGTTAATACAACTTTGCTTGCAGATTATGATGAATTTACCAAGCATTACTGGGAGGCGCGTGTTGAATCAGTCAAAATGCTGACGTCTCTTGACGCGGGAATATACCGCAAAACTACAGACCATATCAACGATTCTTACAGAACACTCAACGAAATGCGCGGAGAACTCGGCAGTAAAAAGATATACGATGAGCATATGCACGCGATTGACAAAATTGAAGAAGATTTGGGTAAGTGGCAACACGCCATTGATACATTAGGGGCGAGTAATGCGGCTTTAAGCAAGGCAATCGAAAACAGCCGTGAGCAACAGCGTCTCCTCAGAGCGGCGGCGGGTTTGACCTATGATAATCAGCAATCGTTGTGGGTGACAGAGGCGCGGGACGCGTCCATTTCGTCAGATGACAGACTCCGGCGCGGCGAACGCTTAGATGAGACCGTGGGGTTTATACGCGATATTGAGGCGTTAGTCGGCGAAGGTGAGTATATGTTCAGCTCTCGCGATACGTCTAACGGTGATGCGTTTACCGAAGAGTTAGAGCGCATTATCGCGCTTATTCAGGAAAACGGCGACACTGCACGAAATCAAGGCACGCAGGACACCGCCTACGCTACTGTTGCGGCACTCAACAATTATCAAACTGCTTTTATTGAGTTCAAGAATATAAATGTACAGAATATGCTGGATATTAAAGAACTTTCAGAGTCTTCCTTAGACGACGTTCTTGAGTTTGCGGATACGCTGATGTTGTCGGTAGTCGGGGCTGTTGAGTCCACCTCATCTACTAATCGTTCGTCGCAAATTGTTGTTTTTGTAATTGCCGTTTTGTCCATTATAATAACGGTTATACTTTCCCGTTTTATATCGGATATTATCACCAAACCGATAGGGTTGTTGTCCAACTTCCTGAAAAAAGCGGGAACTACGGGGGATATAAAAGTATCTCCTCAGGAAGAGGCTGCTCTGAACAGTTATATGAAGTATAAGGACGAAATCGGGCAGATGATGATGAACTGCGGGAAGTTTATTGACCACGTTATTCACATTTCTGATGAGTTGGAGGCTATTTCGCAAGGGGATTTGACGGTCGAGTTGGACGTTATTTCGGACAAAGACGTCCTTGGGAAGTCTATCAACGACGTGTCGAATAGTTTGAATGATATGTTCTCGGAAATCAACTTGGCAACGGAGCAGGTTTATGTAGGTTCACAACAAGTCGCGGAGGGTTCGCAAAGTCTTGCGTCGGGCTCGTCGGAGCAGGCGTCGGTCGTGGAAGAGTTGTCGGCGGAAATTTCCGAAATCGCCAACAATACGCGCGGCAATGCAGAGATGGCGAAACTTGCGGCGAAACTCGGCGACACAATCAAGGGCAACGCCGAAAGAGGCAGCCATCAAATGGACGAAATGATGAAAGCAGTTGACGATATTAACGCGGCGAGCCAGAGCATCAGCAAAGTCATAAAAGTTATTGACGATATCGCGTTCCAGACCAACATTCTCGCGCTTAATGCCGCAGTTGAGGCGGCGCGTGCGGGTCAGCACGGCAAGGGGTTCGCGGTTGTTGCGGAGGAAGTTCGCAATCTTGCGGGCAAGAGCGCGGAAGCGGCTAAGGAGACGGGTTCGCTCATTGCCGATTCGACGGCTAAGGCGGAGTTGGGGTCTAAAATCGCTCACGATACTGCTGAAAGTTTGGCTGAAATTGTGTCGGGGATTAACGAGAGCAGCGAAATCGTGAATCGTATTGCTATTTCGTCTGATGAGCAGTCTCAGGGCATTGAGCAAATCAATCAGGGTATTGAGCAGGTCGCAAGCGTCGTTTCGCGCAACTCGGCGACTGCGGAAGAGTCTGCCGCCGCGAGTGAGCAGATGAGCGGGCAGTCGAGTATGTTAGAAGAATTGGTGAGCAAGTTTAAGTTGAAGAAGTAGTCGGCAAGTGATACACGTTCTAAAAATCCCCCTCACACGAGGGGGATTACTCAATCAGCCAATCATACAATGTGATATGGTCGGTCAGCGCGCAGTGCGTGGTAGATATGCCTTTGTCGGGGTTGCGTGACCGCCGAGGAGCTTCTAACGTCACTACGATATACTCCCTCTCGCGAATTGTCCCCATTGACACAAGGTTAGCAATCCCGTCCTCATGTGTTTCATTGCCCTGCTCGTCGTAATGCCAGATGTTACTGAGCCCCCCCGTCTTGATTCCGCAAACGTATTCGCGGTAATAGGGATTGAGCGTTTCGTCAGTGGACGGGCGCATTAACGCGTTGGAATTTCTGATTCGGTACCCCGTTTTATAACGAGTATTGGACGGCATGAAATACTCAAACGTGCCGACGATTTCGCGAAATAAGGCATACTCGGTCACGCCGTATCGCGCAATAACTGCCAAATCATGCACCGTGGAATAGTTCTCGGGCTCATACAATCCGTGAGCGTTGGTAAAGTAGGACTCGCTTAACCCCAACTCAGCGGCTTTTTTGTTCATAGCGTCAACAAAAACATGAACATCTCCACCGCCTAAGTTATGCGCGATAATGCTCGCCGCCTCGTTGCCCGAAGTCAACATCATGGCGTGGAACAAATCGCGATAAGTCAGGTTATCCTGCAACGGAACAACCCCCGACATGGAACCGCCTTTGGTGTTACGGTTATCCGTGTCGAACTCTTCCCAAATCGCGTTCGGCACTTCCACGAGACCGTTCTCGTAAATGTCCGACTCCCTGCCCTCAAGCAGTGTGAGTGCCGTCACCAACGTCATCATTTTGAGTGTTGACGCAGGTCGCAAACGCTCATTCGCATTCAGCTCATGCATAACATCGCCGCTCTCCACGTTAATGACATAGGCGGCGCGGCTGTGCAGTTCGCCCTCGAACGGCGCGCGGTAGTCACTCGGCGGCGTGTCACAAGCGGTCACTGACACCACCGCCACAGCAATTATAAACGTCTTGATTATGCGTAATTTATTCAGAATTGTCTTCCTCCTCAAGCCATTTCATAAAACACTTGTCAACCCCTATTTCTACATTTCATCTTAATTTTTGTCAATGCTGTTCAACGAAACTCGGGGTCAGACTCGTCGGGCGGAGATTGCCACTTCGTTTTCGCCGTCAGACGCTCGGTGATTTGCTCCTGCAAGTCGGTATAAGGCTGAATCGGCGTAACCCAAATGTCAGTATCGGGGATATAATGGGGTTGGGGAACAGGAACGCCTTCTATATCCCAAGCAATCACATTTCCATCTTCACCAACGAATTGTTCCGAAATATAATCGCCCAAAACAGCCGTTTTTCCGCTCAATGTTACATAATTATAACCGATATGCCATATGATTCCATGCACCCGCCTGATTAAATTACCATCAACATCTCGATAGAATATATTTGAACCGCTTCCACCCCAATGGCGCATCCAACCGATTTCTTTTTCCCAGTCATCATATTCCGTCGGTGTAGTTACTCTCGTATACTTACCGTCAATATACATATACATTGCAGTAGGTGCAGAGTTTTCGAGATGTCCACCACCTAAACACCAGTATCATAAACATTCGGAATCGCAGAATAAGGTTTGTTACCTGTAAACAATGTCGGGAAATCCGACAAAAAATCCTCGATAATCGGAATCATCTCCGCTTTAACAGGTGTAGCGGGAATAAACGCCTCGTACGAATCGGGCAGAGGCGGGTATTGGTACCCCGTAGAGTCATCACCGCTATCTGCGGGCGCGGTATCGCTCGACGTATCCGCAGAATCGGTATCTCCCGATGTCTCGTCAAGCGTGTCCGTGGTTACAGCCGCCTTTGATTCATAGTCAGACTCATCGCTGTAGTCATACGTTGACGTACACCCGACAACGCATAACGCTACCGCCAATGCGGCTAACAAAACTTGTCTTTTCATTCTCATAACTTCACACCTACGCCATCTCATAAAACACGTCGTAAATCGCACGAATTGCCGCGTCAAACTCGTCTTCAACTACCCCGATAATGACGTTCAGCTCAGATGAACCTTGGTCGATAATACGCGCATTGATGTGATTATGCGCCAATGCCGCGAAAATTCTCGCCGCTGTCCCGCGCTTTTCTTTCATGCCGCGCCCCACGACTGCAATCATGGCTAACCCCGATTCCACCACAATATGGTTAATCCCTGCGACTTCCTTGATACGGTCGGTTATGTCGGGGTGTTTGTCCAACTCGCAGGACTCTAACACGACGCACAACGTATCAATCCCTGTGGGGATATGTTCAAAATTAACGTCTAACTCTTCAAATAAAGTTAGAATCCGTCGCAAAAACCCGATTTCGTTATTCATTCCGTCCTTGTCAATCGAAACGACACTGAACTCTTTCTTTCCCGCAATCCCCGTTATAATAGGCGGCACTTCATCGGGCGGCGCAGTCGGAACAATCATCGTCCCTGATTCGTTCGGTGCGTTGGTGTTGCGAATGTTAATGGGGATTTTCGCCTCACGTACCGGGAAAATCGCGTCCTCGTGCAAAACGGTCGCGCCCATATACGACAGCTCGCGCAGTTCGCGATAAGTAATCACGCTGATTAACGCGGGGTTGTCTACAATGCGCGGGTCAGCGGCTAAAAAACCCGACACGTCCGTCCAGTTTTCGTACATATCCGCCTTGACCGCGCGCGCCACAATCGAACCCGTGAAGTCACTCCCTCCACGTGAAAACGTCTTGATTTTGCCGCTCGGCGTCGCGCCGTAGAACCCCGGTATCACGGCGTACTGCTCTTTTTTCAGCACCGACGCTAACGTCGCGTTCGTCAAGTCCGCGTCGAAGGGTCTGCCATGCTTTTTACTCCCGAACCGCACGACTTTTGCCGCGTCAATGAACGTGAATCCCAAATACGTCGCTAAAATCATGCCGTTTAAGTATTCGCCGCGGCTCGCCGCATAGTCCTCCCCCGCCTGATTACGGAAGTTGTCGGCGATTGTGTTATACTCGTCCGATAAGTCTAACTCAAGCCCCAAATCGGCGATGATTCCGTCAAAGCGCGCGGCAATGGGCGCGAACTCGCTGTCTGCGTCAGCACCACCTGCAACCGCTTCATAGCAAGCGTACAGCATATCGGTGACTTTGGTATCATCGTCACTGCGCTTGCCCGGCGCAGAGGGGACGATATACCGTCGGCGTTCGTCTGCTTTTATAATATCGGCGACTTTGCGAAACTGCCCTGCGTCTGCCAATGACGAACCGCCGAATTTCACTACGTATTTCTCCATGTGTGGTCTCCTAATTTTGGAACGTGTACCAATAGCCGGAGCGTGACAAATTCGCCAAAATCTGACCGTGAACGACTATTGGTACACGTTTTTGAACC